>CP136571.1:714722-1030833 GCA_035192965.1 Fuscovulum sp.
CTGAACGATGCGATCTGGCTTTATGGCGGCAGCCGCGAGAAGATCAAGGAAACGATCTTTTACGCGCGGTTCGGCGTGATGCCGAACTGGGCCGGGCGGCTGAGTGAGGATGAGATCCGGGCGGTGGCGGCCTATGTCCATTCGCGCGGCGGCGGTCAGTGATCTGATCGATCTTACAAAACCTGGGAAAGGCGGGGTCGGTTGACCCCGCCTTTTTCCTGTGCGGCGGTCAGGCCCCGGCGGCGGCCAGACCTGCATCTAGCAGCGCCTTGATTTCGTCACGCGACGTGCCTGCGACGCTGCGGCCGAGTTCGGTTTTCCCCTTGAGCAGAACGAGCGTCGACCGGCGCGGGATGTTCAGGCTTTTGGACAATTCGCCTTCGCCATGTTCATCCCAATCGACAGTGATGAAGCGGATGGCAGCGTCATAGGCGGGGTTCTCAGCGCGCAGTTCATCCATCACGCGGACTTGTGCGCGGCAGGTGGAACACCAGCTGGCCCAGAAATCGAGCAGGATCACGCGGCCATCGGCCATGTCCTTTTCGGCAAGGCCGGGGGTGTAGAACAGCTTGGCCATTTCGGCCTGCGCTGCCATGGGCAGGGCAAGCAGGGCAGCGCCAGAGGCAAGCAGGGTGCGGCGGGTGATCATGGAATGGGCCTTTCTTGTGGGATGGATCAAAGGGCGACCGAAAGATCGGTCAGCCACGGGGGAAGCGTGTCGAGCAGCCAGGCCTCGACCGGGTGGTTGAGGCCGAACCAGAGGAAGAGGCCGACGGCGAGGAAGGCTGCGCCGAGGATCGGCTTGGCCTTGGGGGCGAGGCGGGCCAGAAGCGCCTTGCGCGCCTGAAGCTGGGATTTCGCGCCATAGGCCAGCGCAAGGATGAGGGTCGAGACGCCGGCGGCGAAGGCGATCATCACCAGCGTTGCGCCCAGAAGATCGGTGCGTTGGGCCGCGAGCGAGATGGCCGCGCCGAGCGTGGGGCCGATACAGGGGCTCCAGACCGCGCCGAGGAGAAGGCCGCCAAGGATTTGACCTTTGGGTGAGGCCGCCCAATCGGTGCGGATGGACTGATCGGCGCGGGCGGCGAGGCCAGCCGTGGCTGTTGCGAAACCGGCTGACAGGCTGGGAACCAGCATGAACAGGCCGAAGACAGCCATCAAAAGCGCCGCCCCCTGCGCCGCGCGTTCGGGTGACAGGCCAAGGCTGGACCCCGCGGCGGAGAGACCGACACCCAGCACGACGAAAGACAGGCTCATGCCAAGGGCAAGGCGCAGCGGCGCACGCCGGTCTGCTGACAAGGCCGAGGCCAGCACGATGGGCAGCACCGGAAGGACGCAAGGATTGATCAGCGTGAGCAGACCAGCGCCATAGGCAAGAAGAAGTTGCAGCATCAGGGTGGTGCTTTCGATGGGGGCGGGGACAGGGCGCGTCCCACCCCCGTGTTATCCTGTCCATACGCGCGCGCGGGCCCTGCGTTTCTTGCGGTCACGCAACGGTGATCGCCGGGCTGTGCAGGACCGTTTCGTCCGCCAAGGCCCGAAAATTTTTGCAGAAAATTTTCGGGCGGCAGGGCGGAAAATTTTTCATGCAAAATTTTCCGCCGGAGAGTTCCAAGAATTTTCGGGAAAATTCTTGGAACTGGTCTTTGGTTCTTTGTGCCAGATGCGACAAAGGTGCATCGCGGATGCTGGATTGATGCATGTCAATGTGCGCGAGCCCCCGGTGCAGGATACCGGGGGCAACAGAATCCCGGGAGAATACCGTGAGCAGCCCAGATGTCGAACCGCCAAGCCTTTATGCCGCGCGCGAGCCGATCTTTCCGCGCCGGGTGAAGGGGGCGTTCCGGTCCATGAAATGGTGGATCATGGCGGTGACGTTGGGGATTTATTACCTGACGCCGTGGATCCGCTGGGACCGGGGGCCGAACTTGCCGGATCAGGCGGTACTGATCGACATGGCGAACCGGCGGTTCTTTTTCTTCATGATCGAGATATGGCCGCATGAATTCTATTTCGTGGCCGGGCTCTTGATCATGGCGGGGCTGGGCCTGTTTCTGTTCACCAGCGCGGCGGGGCGGGTCTGGTGCGGCTATGCCTGCCCGCAGACGGTGTGGACCGACCTCTATATCCTTGTCGAACGCTGGGTAGAGGGGGATCGCAACGCGCGCATCCGCCTGCATCGGCAGGGCTGGGATGGCGAGAAGATCCGCAAACGTGCGGTGAAATGGTCGATCTGGTTGCTGATCGGGTTGGCCACAGGCGGGGCGTGGATCTTCTACTTTACCGATGCGCCGACGCTGGCCGTCGATCTGGTGCAGGGGACGGCCCATCCGGTTGCCTATCTGACCATGCTGATCCTGACGCTGACGACTTTTGCCTTTGGCGGGTTCGCGCGGGAACAGATCTGTATCTACGCCTGCCCTTGGCCGCGGATTCAGGCGGCGATGATGGATGAGGATACGCTGACCATCGCCTATCGCGAATGGCGCGGCGAGCCGCGTGGCAAGCTGCATAAGAGTGAAGTGCCCGAGGGGCAGGGTGACTGCATCGATTGCATGGCCTGTGTGAATGTCTGCCCGATGGGAATTGATATCCGCAACGGGCAGCAACTGGCCTGCATCACCTGCGGGCTGTGCATCGATGCCTGCAACGACACGATGGACAAGATCGGCAAGCCGCGCGACCTGATCGGGTATATGGCGCTGACCGATGAGGTGCGGGAAAAGGCGGGGCAGACGCCGAAATCGGTGTGGAGCCATGTGTTCCGGCTGCGGACGGTGCTTTACACCGTGCTTTGGGCCGGGGTCGGCGTGGGGTTGGTGGTGGCCTTGTTCATGCGGTCAGAGATCGATGTGAACGTGTCGCCGGTGCGGAACCCGACCTATGTGACGCTGTCGGATGGCACGATCCGCAACACCTATGACATGCGGTTGCGCAACAAGACTGGCGATGATGCGCTGTTCTCGGTTTCCGTCACATCGGAGGCGGGGTTGGTGCTGCGGTTGGAAGGCAGCGAGGATGCGTTGGTGCGGGTGCCCGCGAATGAGACCTTACAGCAGCGTGTCTATATCGAGGCCGCTCCGGGATCGCCGGCGGCGGTGACAGATCGGACCGACCTGCGCCTGTGGATCGCCGACACGCGGGGGACGGCGCGGGTCAATCATGATACCGTGTTCAACGGCAGGGGGCAGTGACATGGCGGAACTGAAGGGCAGGCATGTGCTGGCAATCGCGGTGGGCGCTTTTGGCGTGATCATCGCGGTCAATCTGGTGATGGCCTATCAGGCCATCAGCACCTTTCCGGGGCTGGAAGTGGCCAATGGATATGTGGCGAGCCAGACCTTTGATGCCGAGCGCAAGGCACAAGAGGCGCTGGGCTGGACTGTGGCCACTGATTACACGGGCGGCAGGCTGACGCTGGATGTGACCGATGCCGAGGGCTTGCCTGCGGCGATGCGGTCGCTTGAGGTGCTGGTGGGCCGGGCAACCGAGACAAAGCAGGATGTGCGGCCGGAATTCGTGCGGGTGGCGGGGGTATGGTCTGCCGATGTGCCGCTGGCGCGGGGCAAGTGGATGCTGGTGGTCGAAGCCGAAGCGCAGGATGGCACGAAGTTCAAGCAGCGGCTGGAGCTGTTCGTGATGGATGAGGCGCAGGGGTAAGGCGATGACGGTTTCCGCGCCCCTTTCCGGCTCATTGACTGGTCCTTTGTCTGGCGCTTTGTCCGGCCCGGTGACTGAGCATGTGCAGGCTGCGGCCTGCCCGGCCTGCATTGCCGCACCCAGCGCGCAGAGCATTGCTGCCATGGCGGCCGAGATGCAGGGGGCACGGTTGATGCTGTCCCTTCCCACGGCGCATTGCGCGGCCTGTATGGTGACAGTGGAGCAAGCGCTGCAAGCCGTGCCGGGTGTGCGGAGCGCGCGGGTGAACCTGTCGCTTCGGCGGGTGAGCGTGGATGCAGGTGCCGAGGTGACAGCGGAGCCGCTGATCGCCGCGCTGAAGGGTGTGGGGTATGAGGCGCATGAGCTGGACCCCGGTTTGCTCAGCACGACCGAGACGGACCGGCAGGGGCGCGATCTGTTGATGCGGCTGGGGGTGGCGGGGTTCAGCATGATGAATGTCATGCTGCTGTCTGTTGCCGTCTGGTCGGGCGCGGGGGATGCGACGCGGGATCTGTTCCACTGGATTTCCGCCGCGATTGCGCTGCCCACGGTGGTGTTTGCGGGGCAGCCGTTCTTCAAATCGGCCTGGGCCAGTTTGCGGGTGGGGCGGCTGGGAATGGATGTCCCGATCAGCCTTGCGCTGATCCTGGCATCCGGGATTTCGTTGTTCGAGACGTGGCATTCGGGCCATCACGCCTATTTCGACGCGGCGGTGATGTTGTCGTTCTTCCTGCTGGCGGGGCGCTATCTGGACCATCGCACGCGGGCAGTGGCGCGGTCTGCGGCAGAGGAGTTGGCGGCGCTGGAAGTGCCGCGCGCAACCGTGCTGCGCGACGGGGCCGAGGTGGTGCTGCCGATTGCCGAGGTGGCGGTGGGCGATCTGGTGCGGGTGCGGCCGGGCGGACGGATGCCGGTAGATGGCGTGGTGTTGGAGGGCCAGTCGGAACTGGACCGGTCGTTGTTGACGGGGGAAAGCCTGCCGGTCTTTGCCGGGGAGGGCGTGGTGGTGTCGGCGGGTGAGGTGAACCTGACCGGGCCGCTGGTGGTGCGCGTCACAGCGGCGGGGCGGGCGTCGAGCTTGCACCGGATGGCCGATCTGGTGGCGATCGCGGAGAGTGCGAAGACGCGGTATACATCATTGGCGGAACGGGCGGCGCGGCTGTATTCGCCGCTGGTGCATATCCTGTCGTTCAGCGCCTTTGGCTTCTGGATGTGGAAAACCGGGGGCGATCTGCGCTTTGCGGTGAATATCTCTGCCGCCGTGCTGATCATCACCTGCCCCTGTGCCTTGGGCCTTGCCGTGCCTGCGGTGGTGACGGCGGCGTCGGGCCGTCTTTTTCGCAAAGGATTGCTGATCAAGCATGGCACCGCGCTGGAGCGGCTGGCCGAGGTGGATACGGTGGTCTTCGACAAGACCGGGACGCTGACCATGGGCGCGCCGGAGGTGACGAATTTGGGCGAGCACCCGGTGACCGCGGTAGAGGTGGCGGCAGCGCTGGCGGCGGCTTCGTCGCATCCGCTGGCCTTGGCCTTGGTGGCCGGGGCGCGGGCGGCGGGTATTCACCCGGCACGGGTGGAGGAGTTGCGCGAGGTTCCGGGTTATGGGGTTGAGGGCGTCTGTAAAGGCCGCAAGGTGCGGCTGGGCCGGGCGGAATGGTGCGGGAGCGATCCGCTGGACGTGACGGCCACCTATCTGTGCACCGGAGAGGGCGCGGCGCGGGCCTTTACCTTTGCCGACAGCCTGCGCCCCGGCGCGGCAGAAGCAGTGGCATCGCTGCGGGCGCAGGGGCTGCGCGTGATGCTGGTATCGGGCGATGTGGCGGGTGCGGTGGGCGAACTGGCCGGACGATTGGGGATTGCCGATTGGACCGCGGGCGCGCTGCCCGCCGAGAAGGCCGCGACGGTGGCGCGGCTGACGGCTGAGGGGCGGCGGGTGCTGATGGTGGGCGACGGGCTGAACGACACGGCGGCGCTGGCAGCGGCGCATGTGTCGGTATCGCCCGCAAGCGCGCTGGATGCGGCGCGGGTGGCATCGGATATCGTGCTGCTTGGGCAGGATATGGCACCTATCGGCGATGCGCTGCGGATCAGCCGTCAGGCCTCGCGCCGGATTGTCGAGAATTTCGGGATTTCGGCGGCTTATAACGTGATTGCGGTGCCGCTGGCTTTGGTCGGAATGGCAACGCCGTTGGCGGCGGCGGCGGCGATGTCGCTGTCGTCGATCACCGTTTCGCTGAATGCGCTGCGGTTGAAGTGAAGGATAGGAAATGTCGATCCTGAGCCTGTTGATCCCGATGTCGCTGTTTCTGGGCGGGCTTGGGCTGGTGGCGTTCTTCTGGGCCATGAAGAACAAGCAGTATGACGACCCGGAAGGGGATGCGAACCGCATCCTGACCAAGGAATGGGACGATCATCCCAAGCCGTGACCTGCGCCCGAAGGCGCAGGCAAAAATCTTTCAAGATTATTGATAACGGGACGGTGGCCGTTACGGCCCCATCGTGAAGCATTGGATCGCGCGGGCCTGAAGGCGGCGGCAGGCGAGATCGGCCTGATCCTGCGTCAGCCCGACGAAGGTGGCGTCAAACCCGCCACTGCGCGGCATCACCTTGCGCAGCGATCCGTTCAGCGTGGCGCTTTCCACCAGCTGCGTGCGGAGCAGGGCGCGTTCGGCATCATAGCTTGATCCGAAGCGGCCAACATTCACGCCCCAATGCCTGTCACCCGAGGTGGAGATGGACAAGATCACCTCCGGCTCTGCCGGGAGGTCGGTGGTGGCGGGGGCGCTGACATCATCAAAGATCGGGGCGTTGCGCTTTTGCGGGCGGGGCGAGACGGCCACGCCTGCGGCGGAAACGACCTGGAAGGGGATGATTTCGGGTTCCGGTTCTGTCGGGGTGGCTGCGGCCATCGCCTCTGATGTGGCGGTGCCTTCGGGCGTGCTTGGGGCAAGCGCGGCGGCGAGGGCATCGGCATCCGGCAGCGCATCGGTGGCGCTGGTGCCGGCAGAGGCGAGTTCGACATCATCCACCGCAAGGGCGGCGGCGGGTGCGGCTGCCTGTGCCAGATCGGCGGCCTGTGCCTCAAGACTGTCTTCGGGGGCAAGGGCGGCGGCGAGCGCGCCTTCGATGCCTGATTGCATGGCATCCACTGCCTCGGCCGTGGCGACCACGGTTTCGGGGGGTGCGCTCGCCGCGCCGGGCCGGGCCTGCGGGCGCAGAGATGTGGTGATCTGCATGGAGGCGCGGACGGTTTTGCCCGCGCCATCGGCGGTGACGGGAAGATCGGTATCGGCGACGAGCATTTCCTCGCCGCCCTGATAGCTGGGCGCGTCGGGCGGGTTGACGGGCGCGTTGCGCGGCGCCTTGCCGAAGCCGAGGTCGAGCAGTTTCATCATCTTGGCGTTGCGGTCGGCGGTCGATTTGCCGCCGAAGATCGTGGCGATCAGACGCTTGCCGCCGCGATCTGCCGAGGCGGTCAGGTTGAAGCCCGCAGCGACGGTATAGCCTGTCTTGATCCCATCCGCGCCTTCATAGGCATCAAGGAAGCGGCGGTTGGTGTTGTTCACCGTGGCCAGCCCCGCATCAACCGAGCGGCGCGAGAACAGGTTATAATACTGCGGGAAATCATAGAACAGGTGGCGGCCAAGGATCGTCATGTCCCGGGCGGAGGATAGGTGACCCTGCGCGGTAAGGCCGTTGGCGTTCTTGAAGGTGGTGTTGGTCATCCCCAGCGCCTTGGCGGTGCGGGTCATGCGGCGGGCGAAATCGGGTTCATTGCCGCTGATCGCCTCGCCAATGGCGGTGGCGGCGTCATTGGCAGATTTGATGGCAGCGGCGCGGATCAGGTTGCGCAGCGAAATCTTTTGCCCGGACCGCAGGCCAAGCCGCGATGGGGGCTGCGCGGCGGCGTGCTTTGAGATGGTGACCATCGTATCGAGCGAGATATTGCCGCGCTGAATTTCCTCGAACGCGATGTAGAGCGTCATCATCTTGGTGAGCGAGGCGGGGTGCAGGCGGGTGTCGGCGTTTTCGGAATACAGGACCTCGCCGGTGCGGGCGTCGATCACGATCGAGGCATAAGGGGCGGCGCGCAGCGGTGACGCGGCGAGAAGGGCCGTGATGGCCGCGAGTATCGAAAACGAAAGCAAGCGGGCGAAATGCCCAATGAGCGATGCCACGTCGCTGGTTCCTTGTTCCTGCCTCTGGATGCCCCGGTTTTTTGTGGGGCTTGTCTGCTAAGAGAAAGGTAGCACATGGGTTTCACGCGGAAAACCCCTGAATTTCAATGACTTTGACCGCAAAGCTTAGGTGTTGCAAAGCCGCCTAGGCGTGGTGTGGGCGCGCTAGGTGTGGTGTGTCAACCGAGGTTTGCCACAAGATCGGGGAGGAGGCCGAGGTGGTCCAGCGCGGCAAAGCGGGGGTGGTCGCTGGGTGGATCGGCCTGTTCCAGTGCCCAGGTCAGGCCATGGGGGACGTGGACACCGAAGCCGCCCGCCTCGATCACGGGGATGACATCGGATTTGAGCGAGTTGCCCACCATCAGCGCGCGGTCCGGGCCGTGGCCATGGCGGGTGAAGATCGTGGCATAGGCGGGGGCGGTCTTGTTCGACACGATTTCCACCCCGTAGAACAGATCGCCAAGGCCGGATTGGGCGAGTTTGCGTTCCTGATCCAAGAGGTCGCCTTTGGTGATGAGCAGGACGCGGTGGGTTTGTGCCATCGCCTCGACTGCCGCGCGGGCATGGGGAAGAAGTTCGATGGGATGTTCCAGCATCTCGCGCCCAGCGGCCATCAGATCGGCAATGACGGCGGCGGGGACGCGGCCTTCGGTCACCTCGATGGCGGTTTCGATCATCGACAGGGTGAAGCCTTTGACGCCAAAGCCGTAATGGCCGATGTTGCGGCGTTCGGCGGCGAGCAGGCGGTCATGCAGGTGGTCGGGATCGGCATAGTCGGCCAGCAGGGCGGTGAAACGGTCCTGGGTCAGGCGGAAGAAGGATTCGTTCTGCCAAAGCGTATCGTCGGCATCAAAGCCGATGGTGGTGATGCGGCGGTCGGCTGGCATGGCGTGGGTTCCCTGTTCGTCGCTTTGTGATGCCCTGAGGCCGCGCCCGGCGCAAGCCTGAGGCCGCAGGGCAGAAGGCCCCCTTTTCGCCGCGCGGGAATGGATTATATTCCAACCACCAAAGAACTTTGCGAATCCCCTGTCTGACCGGAGTACCCGCCAGTGAACCTGAGCCCCATCATCCTGTCTGGAACCCCTGAGGGGCCGGGGAATGACGCAGGTCTGCTGACCAAGACCAAGTCGAAGACGCAGCGCCCGCCGCTGTACAAGGTGATGCTTCTGAATGATGATTACACGCCGATGGAATTCGTCGTGCATGTGCTGGAGCGGTTCTTTGGACTGAGCCATGCGCAAGCCTTTGACATCATGCTGACGGTCCACAAGAAGGGGCTGGCAGTGGTGGGTGTGTTTTCGTTCGAAGTGGCCGAGACGAAGGTGGCGCAGGTGATGGATTTCGCGCGCCGCCATCAGCACCCGCTGCAATGCACGATGGAGAAGGAGTGACGGGTCACACCGTTGCGCATGGCGATCTTTGACGCAAATTCCGGTGAAACCGCCCTTGGGGCGGTTTTTCGTTTCCTGCGTCAGATTTCGCCTTGGGTTGGCTTGCGCGCCTTTGCCGCCTATGGTGCGCGGTGCTTTTCGAGAGGATGAATGATGCGATCTGCCCGATTGACCATGGCGCTGGAAGGCGGGCTGTTCGTGGTGCCTGCCGAGGGCAAGGTGGCGGTGATCCGGCCCCGGATCGGGGATGATCTGGCCGATCTGCCCAAGGACCGGGTGGAAGTGATCACCGGGTTCCGCCCGGATTTCGATTGGTTTGCGGCGCGGGGCAATGCGGCGCTGCGCGACGCGGCGGGGCCTTATGCGGCGGCGGTGGTCTGCCTGCCGCGCGCCAAGGCGCAGGCGCGCGCGCTGGTGGCGCAGGCGGCGGCGATGGTGGTGCCGGGCGGGCCTGTGGCGGTGGACGGGCAAAAGACCGATGGCATCGATGCGCTGCTGAAGGAATTGCGCGGGCGGGTGGGCCTGTCCGAGGCCCTGTCCAAGGCGCATGGCAAGCTGGCCGTGTTCCCTGCTGGGCCGGGGCTGGAAGATTGGGCGGATGTGGCGGTGGACGTCGCCGGGTTCCGCACGGTGGCCGGGGTGTTTTCCGCCGATGGGATTGACCTGGGGTCGGCCTTGCTGGCCGCTGCCCTGCCGGGTGAGATGAAGGGGCGCGTCGCTGATCTGGGGGCGGGCTGGGGCTTTTTGGCGCAGGCGGTGCTGGCGCTCGCGGGCGTGAAGGAATGCCATCTGGTCGAGGCCGAGGCAGATGCGTTGGATTGCGCGCGGGCCAATGTGACCGATGAGCGGGCGGTGTTCCATTGGGCCGATGCGACCACGGTGAAACTGCCGCGCGTGATGGATCATGTGGTGATGAACCCGCCCTTCCATCAGGGACGGGATGCCGATCCGGGGCTGGGGATCGCCTTTATCGGCGCGGCGGCGCGCATGCTTTCGCCGCCGGGGGTGCTGTGGCTGGTTGCAAACCGGCACCTGCCCTATGATCGCGCGCTGACGGCCCTGTTCCGCGAGGTGCAGGATATTGGCGGCGACGCGGCCTTTCGGGTAATACGGGCCTCGCACCCGCTGCGGGCGCGGTAAACAGGGAATCCCATGAGCTTTTCCATTTCGGGCAAGACGGCCATCGTCACGGGGGCGGCCAACGGGATCGGGCTGGCCATCGCGCGGCACTTTCTGGACAAGGGGGCGAATGTGATGTTCGCCGACATGGATGAGGTGCGGCTGGATGATGAGGTGGGCGAAGATGCGCGGGCGGAAGGGCAGGTGCGCATGTTCGCAGGCGATCTGCGCCAGAAGCTGACCATGGCGAACCTGCTGTCGGCCACCGTGGATGCCTTTGACCGGATCGACATTCTGGTGAATGCCAGCCGCCAATGCGCATTGTCCGATGAGCTGGACCCGGAAAAGGACGCGGTGGAGGATCTGCTGGAGCAGAACCTGCTGACCAGCCTGCGGCTGAGCCAGATGGCAGCGAAGCGGATGATCCAGAAGGCGGAAAAGACCGGGGTTGAGGGGATGATCGGGTCGATCATCAATCTGTCATCGCTGGCGGCGGTGCGGACGCAGCCGCAGCTTTTGGGCTATTCGATCAGTTCGGCGGCGGTGGAGCAGATGACGCGGTCGCTGGCGGTGGCGCTGGCGCCGAAGGGGATTCGCGTGAACGCAGTGTCCTTTGCATCGGTGATGAGCGCGTCTTTGCAGGGTGAGCTGCGCGAACACCCGGATTGGCGCGATCTGATCGAGGCTGGTACGCCGCTGGGCCGGATCGCCAGCGCCGATGAGGTGGCAGAGGCGGCGCATTTTCTGGCATCCGACGCGTCTGGCTTCATGACCGGGCAGGTGCTGACGCTGGATGGCGGGCGCGGCCTGTTGGATGCGGTGGCCGCGCCGACGTTTTGATCATTCGGGATATTGCGCCTTGCATTGGGCGATGACGGGCTGCGCGGCGCGGGCCAGTTCATCGCGGCGTTGCAACAGGCTTTCCAGCTTGGCCCGTTCGGCGTTTAGGTCGATGGCCTTTGGACGGGTCTTCGTCTGCGGTTCTTCTTCAAAGCAATAGCGCGGCGGCGGGGCGGGCTGGGCCGGATCGGTGGAGGGCTGAACCTCGCAGATTTGCCAGACGGGAACCCAGACGGTGTATTCCTCGATCGCGTAGCCACGGGCGAGGTTGGCTTGGGTTTCATCGACAAGGCTTTGCATCGTGCGCAGATCGCGGGTGTTGCGGTTGATGCATTGTTCCTGCGGGGTGCCGCAGGCGATAAGGATCAGAAGGGCAGGCAGAAGACGGCGGCTCATGGCGATGTCCTTTGGTTTGCGGGCATTTTACGCGCTTGGGCGGATGGTGCCAAATGCCATGTTGGCGCGCGGGGTTTTCCAGTGCTAGGCATGGCGGTGTAAACTTGGAGAGACACCGATGACCGACCCGTTTGATGCCCGTAAAGCCCGTGCCGCCGCATGGTTCCGCGAATTGCGGGATCAGATCGTGGCAGCGTTCGAGGGGCTGGAGGACCGATATGGGACGGGCGAACCGGGGCGGTTCGAGGTGACGCCCACGACGCGGGCTGATGGCGGCGGCGGGTTGATGAGCGTGATGCGCGGCGGGCGTGTGTTCGAGAAGGTGGGCGTGAACGTGTCCGAGGTGCATGGCACCCTGGGCGAGCGGGCGCAGAAGGCGATGGCCGCGCGTGGCGTGCCGGGAATGGATACGGACCCGCGGTTCTGGGCATCCGGTATTTCGCTGGTGGCGCATATGGTGAACCCCCATGCGCCTGCGGTGCATATGAACACGCGGATGTTCTGGACGCCGCATGCGGCGTGGTTCGGGGGCGGGTCTGACCTGAACCCGGCCATCGAATACGCCGAGGATACCGCGCATTTCCACGGCCAGATGCAGGCGGCCTGCGATCTGCATGACGCTGGCTATTACCCGAAGTTCAAGGCCTGGGCGGATGAGTATTTCTTTGTGCCCCATCGCGGGCGGGCGCGGGGTGTGGGCGGGATTTTCTATGATGACCTGCATACCGGCGACTGGGAGGCGGATTTCGCCTTTACGCGAGAGGTGGGGCGGCATTTCCTGCCCGCTTTCGTGCCGGTGACCGAGCGGCGGGTTGATACGCCGTTCACCGACGCGGATCGGGAAACCCAGCTGATCCATCGCGGCCTTTATGCGGAATACAACCTTGTCTATGACCGTGGCACCAAGTTCGGGTTGGAAACGGGGCATGATGCCAATGCCGTGCTGATGAGCCTGCCGCCGATCGCGAAATGGACGTGACCTGCCCGCGCGGGCCGGTGGCAGGATGACAAGGGAGCAGGGCGTGGCGGATATCGAGATACGGGCGCGGGCCTTCTGGACGGATGTCGAGGGGGCGGAGCACGCCGTCGGTTTTGCGGCGAGCGAAGACCCGGAAGATGGCTATGTGATCTTTGAAGGCCGACCGGGGGACCGGAAGGGGCTGTATCTGGAGGTGTCGGACGACATCTTTGCCGCGAAAGATGCCGTGGAGACAGTGGTTTTCGGCGATGAGGGATTCACGCTGACGATCCGGCCGGGCATGGTGGCCAAGCTGGGCATGGTGAGCGAGGTCGCTGTCATTGTGCGGGCGGATGACGCCGATGGTCAGGCGGCGCTGGCGGTGCTGAAGGGGCTGTTGGGCTGAGCCTGTTGACCTGATCCCCGGCCTGCAAGGCCTAGCCCTGCTGCCAGAGCAGGGCGGCGACGCCGGACAGGATGACAGCCATCCCAAGCAGTTGCCGCGGGGTGGTTTTTTGCCGGAAGTGGACCCATGAGACGAGTTGGGCCATCGGCACCTCGATCAGGGCCAGGGTGCGGACATTGGCGGCGCTGGTGAGGGAAAAGCCGGTGAACCAGCAGGCCGAGGCGAAAGCGCCAAGGAAGCCCGCGGCAAGGGATGAGCGCCAGACGCGGAAGGAACCGGCCAGCGCAGTGCGGTCGAAGAGCAGCATCCAGATCAGAAGCGTGGCTGTCTGGATGGTGAGGGCCAGTGTGAGCGTGGTCAGCGCGCGGGTGAGGAAGCTGCCATCGGGCAGGGCGGTGATGCCGCCACGAAAACCAATGGCGGCAAGGCCGTAGCCGAGGCCCGCCAGCAGGCCGAGGGCGGCAGGGCGGGCGTGAAAGAAGTGCCCCAAGGTGGGGCCGGGCTTGACCGACAGGATCAGAACACCCGCCACGGCGATGGCGATGGCGGCAAAGGTGCCGGGGGTGAGGTGATCGCCGAGCAGGGCCGTGCCGAGCAGTGCCACGAGGACGGGCTCGGTTTTCAGCCATGCGGTGGCGACACCGAAGGATTGATCCCGCATCAGCAAAAGCATGAGTGCCGTGCCTGCGATCTGCGCCCAAGCGCCAAGCGCCGTCCACCCAAGGGTGGCGGGACCGGGCAGGGGGATCGGGTCGCCAGACCATAAGGCGTGGAAAAGCAGGAACAGCGCGGCGAAAGGCAGGCCAAACAGGAAGCGGACTTGTGTTGCGCCGACTGTTCCAAGCGCCGTGGTCAGCCCCGCCTGTGTGGCATTGCGCCCGGTCTGGGCTATGGCCCCCATCACGGCGGCCCAGACCCAGAGCGGAAGCGTCATGTCAGGCCCCGCGGACCGTGTCGATCATCAGTTGCACATTGTCGGGGTTGGCGTCGGGTGTGATGCCATGGCCCAGGTTGAAAATATGCGGCCCCTTGCGGAAGGCATCCACCACACGGCGGGTTTCACGGACCAGCGCCTCACCCCCGGTGACCATGTGTTCCGGGGCAAGGTTGCCCTGCACGCAACCGCCCGGTTGCACATGTTCCGCGCCCCATTCGGGGGTGATGGAATTGTCGAGCGCCACGCAATCGGCCCCGGTCTTGGCGGCAAAGCCGATATAGCCATCGCCCGCCTCGCGCGGGAAGGCGATGATGGGCAGGCCGGGGTGGCGGTCCTTGAGGGCAGAGATGATCCGTTCCGCCGGTTTGACGGCGAAATCTTCGAAATCCTGACCCTTGAGCGAGCCTGCCCAGGAATCAAAGAGCTTTACCACCTCGGCCCCGGCATTCACCTGGGCAGAGAGGTATTCGACGGTGGAATCGGTGATGCGGTCGATGAGGGCCTGAAAGGTGGCGCGGTCGTTGTTTTTCAGGGCATGGGCGGCGGCCTGATCCTTCGATCCTTGGCCGGCGATCATGTAGGTGGCAACGGTCCACGGGGCGCCGGCAAAGCCGATCAGCGTGGTCTCGGTGGGCAGTTCGCGGGCGAGGATGCGGACGGTTTCGTAGATGGGTGACAGCGTGTCATGGATGGCATCGGTCGGCTTGAGCGCCTTGACCTGATCCATCGTGGTGGTGGTTTCCATCCGCGGGCCTTCGCCGGTTTCGAACCAGAGCTTTGGGCCAAGGGCTTGGGGTAGAAGAAGAATATCGGCAAACAGAATTGCGGCGTCGAACCCGTAGCGGCGGATCGGTTGCAGCGTGACCTCGGCCGCGAGTTCGGGGTTGTAGCAGAGTTTCAGGAAATCACCCGCCTGCGCACGGGTGGCGCGGTACTCGGGCAGGTAGCGGCCTGCCTGACGCATCATCCAGATCGGCGGGGTGGGCAGGGTTTCCCCGGCGAGGGCGCGCAGGATCGTCTTGGCGGGTTTGGTCATGGGCGGACTTTCGGGCTGATGTCGCCATTGGAGCGATGGGCGATGGATTGCAGGGAGGACATGGCAAAGCGCCATGCGCCCAGATGCCAGAGGGAAGAGATCAGGATCACCGCTGCCGCCCAAAGCGCGCCCTGCACCCACCAGGTGATGGCGGCGACGGGAATCGTTGCGCTGGCCGAGACGATGAAGGCCACGAGAATGGTGAGGCCGTTCGCGCCGTTGATCCCGCCAATGATCGCGCTGCGTTCCATCCAGAACGCGAGAGAGAGCAGCGCAGCAGAGGCGATCAGGGCGAAGAACAGGAACAGCGTCATGCTGTCATGGGTCGGCTGGCGGCGCGGGCTTGTCAAGAGTTGTCAGGCAAAGATGACAGTTGTATGCCTTGGGGCATGATGTATCCGCTTCCCTCCCCCGCCCAACCGCTGAAGATCGGCACCCGTGGTTCCCCCCTTGCGCTGTGGCAGGCGCATGAGGTGCGGCGTTGTCTGGGGGAGGCGTTCGGCCTGCCGGATGAGGCGTTCGAGATCGTGGTCATCAAGGTGACGGGCGATCAGATCCTAGACAAGCCGCTGAAAGAGATCGGTGGCAAGGGGTTGTTCACACGCGAGATCGAGGAGGCGCTGATCGAAGGGACCATAGATATAGCGGTTCATTCGATGAAGGACATGCCGACGGCGCAGCCTGAGGGGCTGGTGCTGGATTGCTATCTGCCGCGCGAGGATGTGCGGGATGGGTTCGTTTCACCCGGCGTGGCGTCGCTGGCCGATCTGCCGCAGGGGGCGGTGGTGGGGTCGTCATCGTTGCGGCGGCGGGCGCAGCTGGCGTTGCGGCGGCCGGATCTAAAGCTGGTGGAGTTCCGCGGCAATGTGCAGACGCGGATGCGCAAGCTGGAGGAAGGGGTGGCGGTGGCCACCTTCCTTGCCATGGCGGGGCTGAACCGGCTGGGCATGGCGCATGTGGCGCGGGCGGCGATTGCGCCCGAGGAAATGCTGCCAGCGGTGGCGCAGGGCGCGATCGGTATCGAAAGACGGGTTGCGGATCAACGGGTTGAGTGGCTGCTTTCCGCCATTCACCACAAGGAAACCGGGCTGCGGCTGGCCGCCGAGCGCGGGATGCTGGCGCGGCTGGACGGGTCTTGCGAGACGCCGATTGCCGGGTTGGCGATGCTGGACGGGGATGCGCTTTGGCTGCGGGGCGAGATCCTGCGGCCCGATGGCAGCGAGTCGATCACCGGAGAGCGGCGGGGTGGCGTGGCCGATGCGGCGGCGCTGGGGCGCGATCTGGCGGAGGAATTGCTGGGGCGGGCGCCGGCGGGGTTCTTTAGCTGGCGTTAAGCCCCTGATACGGCGCGTTAATTTTTCCGTTTTTCTGAGAATGGCCGTGCCGCTGGCGGTGCAGCGCCCGGTGCAGACGGCTGTGCATACGCGCGGTGCCTGCTTCATTCGTTAATCATAAGGCAGACCACCCGGAATTTGCAGCAGCGGCTTTGCCATGTTGGTGAGCGGGGGCGAAATCTGACGCAGATTTCGCGACGTTTCCTGACGCAGGAAACGGGTTCTGATTGAGGCGCTGGCGGAATTTGCGTCAAATTCCGGCGCGTTTTTTGTGGCAAAAAACGCCTACCTGCGGGCGCGGTCGACCCACATCAGGGTGCCAGCGGCGGTGATGGCGATGGCCGCGCCGACGATGGCGGTGAAGGCGTAACCGCCGACCACCACGCCCATGGCGAAGGCGGCGGCGGCAAGCAGTTCCGACACCAGCCGTTGCAGCGCGATCATCGCCCCCGACGTGCCGGGACGACCGGCCAGCAGGTCCTGATAATAGGCGATGGGCAGGGTCAGGATGGCCGCGCCGCCAAGCCCTGCGAACAGGGTCAGCAGCCAGAGCCAAGCGGTTTCCGTCAGCACCGGCATCAAAGCGAGATGGGTGCAATAGAGCAGCGTTCCCGCCCCGATCAGGGTTTCGCGGCGGAAGCGGTGCGTGATCAGCGGCAGCAGGAGCATGAAGGGCACCTCCCACCCGGCGACGAGGCCGATATAGAGCGCCACATCCCCCGCATCGCGGGTGGGTGATGCATCAAAGACCAGCGCGGTCAGGATCATGTAGAGGTTGCCCGCCGAGGCGATGGCACCGAGCAGCAGCAGGCGCAGCAGGATGGGGGGTGAGGCGACCTCTCCCAAGGCGCGGCGGAAGTTGAGGCCGGAGGGGCGGTCTTCCCATGTGGTCTGCCCGTCGCGCGGCCAATAAAGGTGCAGCAGCGCCGACAGGGCGACCGCGGCGATGGTGGCTGACAGGTAGACAGCCATGACATCCAAGCCCGCGCCGAAGGCGAAGGTCCAGAAGATCAGCATGGCGAGGAAGCTGAGCGAAAGCGCGGCGCGGATCGTGGCGAGGATGGCGTCGCGGGCGGCCCCGTCATCGGAGCGGGCAAGGCGGGCGAGGGCGAAAAGCTGGCCGTAAAGCGAGGTGGCGACGGGGAACAGCAGGCCGTGGCACAGGGCGAAGGTCAGGGGCGAGGGGGCCAGATACATCAACCCTACGCCCGCCGTGCCGGAGGCGGTGGTCAGAAGCGCGATGCGGCGGCGGCCTGCGCCCTGATCGGTGAGGATGCCCAGCAGGACCGAGGCCGTGACGGACACGGCAGAGGCGGCCACGAGGACGAGGGCGAAGGTTGTCTCGCTCATGCCGATGCGTTCGATCCCCACCAGCGATTGGTAGGGATAGACCGAGGCGTTCAACGCCCCCAGCAGCAGCAGGGCAATGGCGATCAGGCGCAGGGTCGGGTCACGCAGCACGGCAAGCGAGGACATGGATCAGGCCTTTGCCGCGGGGATGACCTTGCCGGGGTTCATCAGGTTGTTCGGGTCCAGTGCGCCCTTGATGGCGCGCATCACATCCAGCGCGACGGGGTCTTTGCGGCGGTCCATCGAGTTGAGCTTGGACAGGCCGACGCCATGTTCAGCCGAGAAGGAACCGCCGAGGTCTTGCACGATATCTTCGATCGCGTGGATGACGCGGTCATAGACGGCCTTGGACGGATCACCCGGATAGACCGAGAAATGCAGGTTGCCATCGCCCAGATGGGCCACGGTGACAGTGTCGGCACCGGGGGCGATATCGGCAAGGCGGGGGGTGATGCGGTCAAGGAAGGTGGCGACCTTGTCCAATGGCACGGCGATATCGCTGTCGATCATGGGTTTGACCGCAGCGCCGATTTCCGCAGCGGCTTCGCGCCGTGCCCACATGGCGCTGCGCTGGGCATCGGACCGGGCGATCTGGGCGTCCAGGATCAGGCCTTCGTCCATGAGTTGGGCGAGGGTGGTTTCCAGCAGATCGGCCAGCGGGATGGTGCCATCTGCCTGTGCGGTCGTCAGCGCGGGCGAGGTGGCTGCAAGTTCCACGAGGATCGTGCAGTCATGCGGTTGGGTGAAGGGTTGGCCTATGTCGGGGCGGACCTTGAGCAGGCGGCGCATGTAATCGGCGGGCATGTATTCAAAGGCCTCGACCAGCCCGCCGGAAGCGGCTTGCAGGCGGTTCAGAAGGATCAGCGCGTCGGGAAGGGACCGGGCGGCAAGCGTTGCCGTGGCCTGCGCGCGGGGGGCGGGGACGAGTTTCATCACGGCGGCGGTGATGATGCCAAGCGTGCCTTCGGCCCCGATGAAAAGCTGCTTCAGGTCGTAGCCCGAATTGTCCTTGTGCAGTTCGGACATGAGGGTGAGGACGCGGCCATCGGGCAGCACAACCTCAAGCCCCAGACAGAGCGCGCGGGTGGAGCCGTAGCGCAGGACGTTGGAGCCACCGGCATTGGTCGAAAGCACGCCGCCGATCATGGCCGAGCCGCGCGCGCCGAACCAGAGCGGGAAGTAGAGGCCGTGGTCGGCGGCGGCATCGTGGAGTTTGGACAGGATGACCCCGGCTTCGACAATCGCGATACGGGCATCGGGGCGCAGGTCGCGGATGCGGTTCAGCCGCTCGGTCGAGAGGAGGAGGCCGCCTTCGGTATAGGTGCCGCCGGTCAGACCCGTGTTGCCGGAGACGGGGATCACGGGGATGGCGTGGCGGGCGGCGATGCGGACAGTTTCCGACACCTCGGCCGTGGTGGCGGGGCGGGCCACGGCGATGGGGGTGCCGTGGTAATTGCCCATCCAGTCACGCGAGAACCGTTCCATGTCGGGGCCGGTCACGACGTTGGACGCGCCGAGAAGGGTGGAGAGATCGGCGATGAGGGACATGGGAGGCGGCTCCGTCTGATGGCGGAGTGATCGGACGGGGGCGGGGGAGTTGCAAGGGGGAATGAAGGCCCCGGCGTGGCACGGGGTGGGTGGCTGGGTGAAGGTGAGTATTTGGGCCGAGATGAAGATCAGGCGGTCGGGCCTTGGGCGATGCGGAGGGCGAACCAGAGAAGGAAGGTGAGGATTAGGAGGGAGATGCCTATGGCGCCGAGGGCTTGGCCTACGCGGTTAAGGCGGGATTTTCCGGCGGTCTGGAAGGCGTGATTGATCACCTCGACCCCGATGCGGGAACGTTCGTAAAAGGGGGCGAAGAGAGTTTTCCAATAGGCCGGATGGGAAAAGACCGGGATAGCGATCGAGATGAAGATAAGGACGAAGCCGAGCCAGAGCGCAAAGAAACCTATGAAGAAGAGGGTTTCGACAAGGGCTGGGACCATGGGGCGTTCACTCCGTTGACATTGCTAGTTCTAGCACAGCGGGGCCGAGGCCTGCGACGATCTTTGCCACGCCATCCTTGTTGGGGTGGATGCCGTCGGGCTGCATCCAGGGGGTGAGGTCGGCCAGATTGGTGGCATCGGGCGCGAGGGGGGCGAAGAAGGGAATGGCGAGGCGCGCGCCGTAGGTTTGGGCGATGTCGGGGTAGAGGGTATCGAAGGCGGCCTTGTATTCGGGGCCGTAATTGCCGGGGGCCTGCATGGGGATGACCAGCACGTCCAGCCCGCGGTCGGTGGCTTGTTTGACGATGGCATCAAGGTTCTTGCGGGTTTCTTCGGGCGGCAGGCCGCGGAGCAGGTCATTCCCGCCGAGGGTGACGATGAGCGCATCGGTTTCGGGGGTGAGCGACCAGTCGAGGCGGGAGAGGCCCCCGGCGGTGGTGTCGCCCGAGACGCCTGCGTTGATCACCGTGGCATCGGCCCCCTGTGCGGTGAGCCAGCTTTGCAGTTGGGGGACGAAGCCTTCGCCTTCGGGCAGGCCATAGCCTGCGGTCAGGCTGTCACCCAGCGCCACGATGGTGACGGGTTCGGCGCTGGCCGCGACGGGAATGAGGGCCGCAAGCGTTACAGCCACTGTCGCCAATGTGATGTTGCGCCGCAGCGTGCGCGCGCCATATGTGGCTTTGGGCAGAGATACAGAGGCGATTTTCATGGTGGATTCGGTTCTTACGCTGAGGGATGCACGGTTGACCTTGGCGGGAAATGCGGGGCCGGTCGATATCCTCAAGGGTATATCACTGGAAGTTCATAGGGGCGAGACGCTTGGGTTGATCGGGCCGAGCGGATCGGGGAAATCATCGCTTCTGATGCTGATGGGCGGGTTGGAGCAGGCGACGGGCGGGTCGGTTCACGCGCTGGGGCAGGATCTGACGGCGATGGATGAGGATGGGCTGGCGCGGTTCCGGCGCGGCAAGATGGGGGTGGTGTTCCAGTCCTTTCATCTGATGCCCACGATGACGGCCTTGGAGAATGTGGCGGTGCCGCTGGAGTTGATGGGCGTGGCAGATGCCTTTGTCCGCGCCGAGGCAGAGTTGCAGTCGGTGGGGTTGGGCGCGCGGATGGACCACTATCCCAGCCAGATGTCGGGGGGTGAGCAGCAGCGCGTGGCGCTGGCGCGGGCGGCGGCACCGCGCCCGGCGATCCTGCTGGCGGATGAGCCGACGGGGAATCTGGACGGGGTGAACGGGCAGGCGATCATGGACCTGCTGTTCGGCCTGCGCGACAAGCATGGCGCGACGCTGGTTCTGGTGACCCATGCGCCAGAACTGGCGGCGCGCTGTGACCGGGTGGTGCGGCTGGCCGACGGGCGTGTGGTGGGCGAGGGCATCGTATGAGCCTCGCTTGGACGATTGCCCGGCGCGAGTTGCGCGGCGGGTTGAAGGGGTTTCGCGTGTTCCTCGCCTGTCTGGCGCTGGGGGTGGCGGCGATTGCCGGGGTGGGCATGGTGCGCGCGGCGATCCAGCAGGGGCTGGAGGATCAAGGCGCGGTGCTGCTGGGCGGCGATGCGCAGATGGAGTTTACCTATCGTTTCGCCACGCCCGAGGAACGGGCCTGGATGGACGGCATCGCAGACCGCGTGTCGGAGATCGTGGATTTCCGGTCGATGGCGGTGGTGGGCGAGGAAACCGCGCTGACGCAGATCAAGGCGGTGGATGACGCCTATCCGTTGCTGGGCGCGCTGGAGCTTGAGGCCGGAACGCTGGCCGAAGCGCTGGCGGTGCAGGATGGGGCGCCCGGTGCGGTGATGGACAAGGTGCTGGTGGATCGGCTGGGGCTGACCCCCGGTGACAGGTTCCGGCTGGGTGTGAAGGAATTCCGGCTGGGCGCGGTGCTGTTGCGCGAGCCGGACAGCGCCAATGGCGGCTTTTCACTGGGGCCGCGCACGATTGTGCGGACGGCCGATCTGGCGGGGTCGGGGTTGCTGGAACCCGGATCGCTGTTTGAAACGGAATACCGGCTGGTGCTGCCGCCGGGCACGGACCTTGCCGCTATGGAGCGACGGGCAGAGGCAGAGTTTGCCAATGCCGGGATGGGCTGGGATGACAGCCGCCGCGCCGCGCCGGGGGTGGAGCGGTTTGTCGAACGGATCGGGTCTTTCCTGATTCTGGTTGGGATTGCCGGGTTGGCCGTGGGCGGCGTGGGCGTGCAGGCGGCCGTGCGGGCCTATCTGGATGGCAAGGTGGCGACGATTGCCACGCTGAAAACGCTGGGTGCCGAAGGGCGGCTGATTTTCCGCATCTACCTTTTGCAGATTGCGGTTCTGGCAGGGGTCGGCGTGGTGCTGGGCCTGTTGTTGGGGGCGGGTTTGCCCATTCTGTTCGGCGGGGTGATCGAGGCGGCGCTGCCTTTCCCGGCAGAGATCGGGCTGTATCCCATGCCGTTGATGGAGGCGGCCTTTTATGGGTTGGTGACGGCGTTCCTGTTCACTCTGTGGCCGCTGGCGCGGACCGAAGGGGTGCGGGCGGCAGCGTTGTATCGTGGGGCGGGGCGGGGCGGTTGGCCTGTGGCGCGGCATCTGTGGGCGATTGCAGCGCTGGCCGTGCTGCTGGTGGGCGGCGCGGTATGGTTTTCGGGAACATGGGAGCTGACGCTGGGTTCGGCGGGCGGTGTGATCGGCGCGCTGTTGGTGCTGGCGCTGGCGGCAATCGGGCTGCGCTGGGGTGCAAGGGCGGCGGCGCGGGCCGGGTTGGCGCGGGGGCGGGTGCCGCTGCGCATGGCGCTGGCCGCGATTGGCGGGCCGCGCGAAGAGGCGGGGGCGGTGATCCTGTCGCTGGGGCTGGGGCTTTCGGTGCTGGCGGCGGTGGGGCAGATCGATTCCAACCTGCGGTCGGCGATTGAAACCGATCTGCCGGAACGCGCGCCGAGCTATTTCTTTGTCGATATCCAACCCGACCAGATCGAGGGCTTTCTGGCGCGGGTCGAGGGTGACCCTGCGGTGAGCAAGGTGGAAAGCGCACCGATGCTGCGCGCGGTGCTGACCCAGATCAACGGTCGACCTGCGAAAGAGGTGGCCGGCGAGCATTGGGTGGTGCGGGGCGACCGGGGGATCACCTATGCCACCCAGCCGCAGGAAAACGCGCAGGTGGTGGCGGGCGAGTGGTGGCCCGAAGATTACACGGGGCCTGCGCAGGTGTCCTTTGCCGCCGAGGAGGCCGAGGAGATCGGGCTGAAGCTGGGGGATGAGTTGGTGGTCAATGTGTTGGGCCGCGACATCCCGGCGACGATCACCAGTTTCCGGCAGGTGGATTTTTCCAGCGCGGGGATGGGGTTCGTGATGACGATGAACCCAACCGCGCTGCAAGGGGCGCCGCATACGTTCATTTCCACAGTCTATGCCGAGGAAGAGGCCGAGGCGGCGATCCTGCGGGATGTGTCGAAGGCCTATCCCAACGTGACCGCCATCCGCATCCGCGAGGCGATTGACCGCGTGACCGAGGCGCTGGAGGCGATTGCCACGGCAACGGCCTGGGCTGCGGCAGCGACGCTGGTGACCGGGTTCGTCGTGCTGATCGGTGCGGCGGCGGCGGGGGAGCGGGCGCGCGTCTATGAGGCGGCGGTGCTGAAGACGCTGGGGGCGACGCGGGGGAAGATTCTGGCCAGTTTTGCGCTGCGGTCGGCGCTGATGGGGGCGGCGGCGGGCGTGGTGGCGATTGTTGCGGGGGGCATTGCCGGATGGGCGGTGATGGTTTTCGTGATGGAGGCGAGTTACCGGTTCGAGCCGGTATCGGCCTTTGCCATCGTGCTGGGCGGGGTGTTGGCCACCATGGCGGCGGGGCTTTTGTTCGCGCTGCGCCCACTGGCGGCGCGTCCGGCGCAGGTGTTGCGGTCACAGGAATAGGGGTGCGGCCCTGACGATCTTCGTCAGTCGGACGCGTTCATGTGGAACATTCCGGTTGAACCGGGGATGAATTGGAATAGAAGTTCCGTTTTGAGGGACATGCTGTTCCATGGGGGGGATCATGCCGGATCATTCGGGAACCGTGGCCGTTGTCACCGGCGGGGCGCAGGGGTTGGGTCTGGCCATTGCCGAGCGGCTGGTGGCAGACGGCTGCCGCAAGCTGGTGATTTCGGGCCGCAACGTGACCAAGGGCGAGGCCGCGGCCGAAGGGTTGCGCGCAAAGGGCGCGGATGTGCGCTTCTTGCCTGCCGACATGAAGGATGCGGGCGAGGCGGTGGAACTGGTGGAGCGGGCGCTGAAGCGGTTCGGGCCGGTGAATGCGCTGGTGAATTCGGCGGCATCCACGGCGCGGGGGTCCATTCTGGATACCACGCCGGAGGGGTGGGACGAATTGATGGACACCAATGCCAAGGGGCCGTTCTTTGCGTTGCAGCGCTTTGCGCAGGCGGCGGTGGTTGCGGGCCATCCGGCAGCGGCGGTGAACATCGTGACGATGAGCAGCCATTGCGGGCAATCGTTTCTGGCGGGCTATGCGGCCAGCAAGGCGGCGCTGGCCAATATCACCAAGAACAGTGCCAATGCGCTGCGGACCCATCGCATCCGGGTGAACGGGGTGAATGTGGGCTGGATGGATACGCCGGGCGAAGATGCCATTCAGCGCGGGTTTCATGGATCGGATGATGGCTGGCTGGCACGGGCCGAAGCGGCGCAGCCGTTTGGGATGCTGGTCAAGCCCGGGCATGTGGCGGGGCTGGTGTCCTATCTTCTGTCGGACGAGTCCGGCGTGATGACCGGGGCGATGGTGGACTTTGACCAGAATGTGAATGGGGCCTATGGGGAGTGATCCCCTTTTGGCATGGAAAGGCCCTGAACGGGCGAAGGAGTAGGAAGATGGCGATCAGGTTCGGGCTGCTGGGTGCGGGGCGCATCGGCAAGGTTCATGCAAAGGCCGTGACGGGCGACGCGCAGGCAAAGCTGGTGGCGGTGGCCGATGCCATGCCGGCGGCGGCACATGCGATTGCCGATCAGTATGGCTGTGACGTGCGCACGATCGAGGCGATTGAAGCGGCCAAGGATATCGACGCGGTGGTGATCTGCACGCCGACCGATACGCATGCCGATCTGATCGAGCGGTTCGTGAAAGCGGGCAAGGCCGTGTTCTGCGAAAAGCCCATCGATCTGTCGCTGGCGCGGGTGAAAGCCTGCCTTGAGGTGGTCCGCGCGCATAAGGGCACGCTGATGGTGGGCTTCAACCGCCGCTTTGACCCGCATTTCCGCGCCGTGCGGGCCGAGATCGACAAGGGCACCATCGGGGATGTGGAAATGGTGGTCATCACCAGCCGCGACCCGGGCGCGCCGCCGGTGGATTACATCAAACGGTCGGGCGGAATTTTCCGCGACATGACCATCCATGATTTCGACATGGCGCGCTTCCTGCTGGGTGAGGAGATCACCGAGGTGGTGGCGACGGCGGCGGTTCTGGTGGACCCGGCGATTGGCAAGGCGGGGGATTTCGACTCTGTTCAGGTTCTGCTGAAGACGGCGTCGGGCAAGCAGGCGATGATTTCAAACTCGCGCCGCGCGACCTATGGCTATGACCAGCGGATCGAAGTGCATGGGTCGAAGGGGGCGGTTTCAGCGGAGAACCAGCGCCCGGTGTCCATCGAGGTGGCGACCGGTTTGGGTTACACCCGCCCGCCGCTGCATGATTTCTTTATGACCCGCTACACCGAGGCTTATGCGGCCGAGATCGCCACCTTCATCGCGGCGATGGCCGGGACGGGCAAGGCGGAACCGACGGGCGAGGACGGGCTGATCGCGCTGGCGCTGGCCGATGCGGCGGTAAAGTCGGTGGCCGAAGGGCGCGTGGTGAAGATGGCAGAGGTTCTCTGACATCTGTCTGACGGATGCAGGATGCCGCGCAGGAAACTGCGCGGCATTTTCATTTTGGCGCCTTCGTTTACCAAGAACGCGGCGAGGAAGGGGCGCCTGGCATGCGTTTCGGTGCGCTTGCGATCAGGTGGAAATGGGTATTTGGGCCAAGGTGAAATTGGCAGGGTAAGTTCGTTTTCGCTGCGCAGCATTGCGCGAAAATGCTGCGGTCTTCGCTGCGCAGCAATTATATAATATCAATGGGTTAGTTGGTGAGCAGGCTGTAGCTTGCGGCGGCTTCGCTGCGGTTGGTCACGGTGATGGAGAGGGTGGCATTTTCTGGCGGGGTGAAGCTGCACAGGGCGCGGTCGGAGGGGGCGGTGTCGAGGCAGACGGGGGTGCCGTCGGGCAGAGCGACGGAGAGGTCCAGATTGGATTTGCCATCGCCCAGCAGCCCCACCTCGGCCAGTGCGGCGGCGAAGAAGGGCAGGGTGTAGACCTGCACCGCGCCGCCCGCGATGCCGCGGGAGGAGCGGATGACGGTAAGGGTGGGGGTGCGCGTGACCTCGGCCTCTGTTCGGGCGATGAGGTCGGTGGCGAGGTCGTCTTCCTTTGCCAAGGCGCGGGCGGCGGTGAACATGAATTCGGCACCCGGATAGGAGGCAGGAACGACGTCGCCGGAGGGATCGGGAAGGCGGTCGCTGTCGGTGGCGGTGATGCCGGCGGCAAGGCGGGCGGCAGCGAGGATGGCGAGCGGATCCTTGCGCGCGAGGCCCAGATCAAGCAGCGCCTGCGCGGCCATGAGTTGCGCCACGGCCCCGGCATCGCGGGGCGGCTGCGGTGCGGTTTCCTGCGCCGTTGCGGGGGCGGCGAGGATGGCCAGAAGGGCGGCGGTGAGCAGGCGCATGGGAATCGCTTTCGTCAGGGTCTGACCCTGTTTTGCACCGGGGCAGGGGTGGGGGGAAGGGGCGGGCCTTCCGCTTGGCGCGCTTATGCGATTAGGTGACGGCGCCAATGGAGGACTGCCCGATGGATGCGCGTGCGATACTGGAACGGCTGATCGCCTTTGACACGGTGAGCGACCGGCCCAACCGGGCGCTGATGGATTGGGTGGCAGGCGTGCTGGCCGGGGCGGGGATAGAGGCGGTGCTGATCCCGGATGCGGGCGGCGGGAAGGCCAATCTCTATGCCACGGTGGGGCCTGC
This sequence comes from Fuscovulum sp., assembly GCA_035192965.1. Classification (NCBI taxonomy): domain Bacteria; kingdom Pseudomonadati; phylum Pseudomonadota; class Alphaproteobacteria; order Rhodobacterales; family Paracoccaceae; genus Fuscovulum; species Fuscovulum sp. The sequence goes on from CP136571.1 coordinate 741,345, forward strand.
GGATGTGGGCGGGGTGATGCTGTCAGGGCATACGGATGTGGTCCCCGTTGAAGGGCAGGCCTGGACGCGGCCGCCATTTGAACTGACCGAGGGCGAGGGGCGGCTATTCGGGCGCGGGACGGCGGATATGAAGGGTTTTGTCGCCTGTGCGGTGGCGGCCATGCTGGGCGCGGCGCGGCGGGATTTGCGCGTGCCGCTGCATCTGGCGCTGTCCTATGACGAGGAGATCGGCTGCATGGGCGTGCGGTCGATGATCGAGATGCTGGAAGGCGCGCCGGTGCGGCCGCGCATGTGCATCGTGGGGGAGCCCACAGGGATGGCCGTGGCGACGGGGCATAAGGGCAAGGTCGCCTTGCGGGCGACCTGCGTGGGGCGCGAGGGGCATTCGGCGCTGGCGCCGCTGGCGTTGAACGCGCTGCATCTGGCGGCGGATTTCGTGGGTGTGCTGCGCGGTGTGCAGGCGCGGGTGGTGTCTGAGGGGATGCGGGACGGGGATTATGACGTGCCCTACACCACGCTGCATGTGGGCAAGATGGCGGGCGGGGTGCAGGTGAATATTGTGCCGCAGACGGCAGTGGCGGATTGGGAGATCCGGTCCCTGGCTGGGGAGGATGTGGCGGGGCTGATCGAGGAGGTTCGTGCGGGATGCGCGGCGGTGGTGGCACCCTTGCGGGCGGAGTTCCCCGAGGCAGATATCCGGATCGAGCGGCTGTGGGATTATCCCGGGTTGGGGACGCCGTCGGATGCGGAGGTGGTGAATTTCGTGAAGGGCCTGACCGGGGCGAATGGGACGATCAAGGTGGCCTTTGGCACGGAAGGCGGATTGTTCGACGCGCGGCTGGGGGTGCCCACGGTGATTTGCGGACCGGGGTCGATGGCGCAGGGGCACAAGCCGGATGAATATGTGAGCGTGGAGCAGATGGCGCGCTGCGAGGCAATGCTGGCGGCGCTGGTCACGGCCTGCGAGGCGGGGTTCTGATGGTGGTGAAGCTGGACAGTCTGGCCGATGTGCTGGCGCTGGGGTTCGATGACATCATCGATGTGCGCGCGCCTGCGGAATGGGCCGAGGACCATATCCCCGGCGCGATATCGCTGCCGGTGCTGGATGATGCCGAGCGGGCGCGGGTGGGGACGATCTACAAGCAGGTGAGCCCCTTTACCGCGCGCAAGGTGGGCGCGGCGCTGGTGGCCAAGAATGCCGCCGCGCATCTGGAAGGACCGCTGGCCGACAAGCCGGGGGGGTGGCAGCCCTTGGTCTATTGCTGGCGCGGTGGGCAGCGGTCGGGGAGTTTTGCGTCGATCCTGAGCCAGATCGGCTGGCGCGTGGAGGTGGTGCAGGGCGGATACAAAAGCTGGCGGCGGCTGGTGGTGGAGGCGCTGTATGACCAGCCGTTCGCGCATCGGTTGATGGTGCTGGACGGCAATACCGGAACGGCCAAGACCGAGGTGCTGGCCCTGCTGGCGGCGCGGGGCGTGCAGGTGGTGGATCTGGAGGGGTTGGCCAATCATCGCGGATCGCTGTTCGGCCATATGGGAGAACAGCCGAGCCAGAAGGCATTTGAGGGGCGGCTGGCGCTGGCGCTGGCGCGGCTGGACCCAAGCCGCCCGGTCGTGGTGGAGGCCGAGAGCGCGAAGGTGGGTGAGTGCCGCCTGCCGCCCAAGCTGTGGCGGGCGATGGTGACGGCGCCGCGGATTTCGATCGAGGCCCCGCGCGCGGCGCGGGCGAAATATCTGGTGCGCGCCTATGCCGATCTGGTGGCGGATGTGGCGCGGCTGGATGCGGTGGTGGCGTCGCTGGCGCCCGCCCATCCGCGCGAAGTGATTGCCGAGTGGCGGGCGATGGCGGCGGCGGGGGCGTTTGTCGATCTGGCCGAGGGGTTGATGGCGCGGCACTATGACCCGCGCTATGGCAAGCACCGCGCGCGAATGGAGGTGCCGGTGACGGAGGTGGCGGTGGAGGCGTTGGACGATCTGGAATCGCTGACCGACCGGATTGCGGGGTTGATCGCGGCCTATTGAATTGAGCGGGCATGCGCCCGCACGGCTTTTGCCTCGCCAGCGCGCGTTCGCGCTTGGCTCAGGGTTTTTTGGGTATTTGGGCCAAGATGAAGCGGCGGGGTCAGGCCTTGCGGCGATGGGCGGGGGGGATGCCCTGTACGGCGCGGTATTTGGCGACGGTGCGTCGGGCGATCACCGCGCCTTCGTCCGACAGGGCGCGGGCGAGGGCATCGTCGGAGAGGGGATTGCGGCGGTCCTCGCGCGCGATGAGCGTGGCGAGTTGGGCGCGCAGGGCGGCGGCGGAGAGATCGGGGGCGGCGTCGCTGCCCCGGCGGGCGGAGAACAGCGCGCGCAGCCAGAAGGTGCCGCGCGGGGTGTCGACGCTGGTGCCGGAGACCACGCGGCTGATGGTGCTTTCGTGCAGTTCGAGGGCGTCGGCGACATCGGCCATGGTCATGGGCAAGAGGCGGGCGGGGCCGTGATCAAGCGCGGCCTCTTGTCGGCGCAGGATTTCCTGGCCCACGCGCAAGAGGGTGGCGTTGCGCGCCTCGACCAGACGGAGCAGGGCGCGGGCGGGGCCCTGACCTTTGCCACGGCCGGGCGTGACGGTGACGCTGGGCAGGGCGGAACGGTTGAGAGCGACGGTCCAGCCCAGATCGCCCCTGCGGGCGATAAGATCGGGTTCGCGGATCGGGGCGGCGAGGCTGTCGAAGGCGGCACCGGGTTTGGGGTTCATCGCGCGGATGGCGCGGATGGCCTGGGCGATTTCGGCTTCGGTTGCGCCGAGCTTGCGGGCAAGACGGGCGGTGTCATTCGTGGCCACCAGATCGAGGTTGTCGATGACGCCCAGCAGGACGGGATCGGCGGGGCCTTCGGCGCGGGCTTGCAGCCGCAGGCATTCGGACAGGGAGCGGGCGAAAAGGCCTGCGGGTTCGATGCTGTGCAGACGGGTGAGGACGACATCGACCTGTGCCACGTTCACGCCAGCATCGGCTGCGATCTGGCGCAGGGGTTGGCCCAGCCAGCCGGAGGGTTCAAGCGCATCAGCAAGGGCAAGTGCGATGCGGGCGTCAAGCCTGGACAGGGATTGGCGGGCGATCCAGTCGGTGACATGGGCCATCAAGCTGGGCGGGGCGGATTCGGCCAGGCTGGGCGGGGGATCATCGCTGCGAAACATGCTGTCCCAGCGGGGAAGCCAGTCGCCGGCGGGCGGCGGGCCAAGCTGCAATGCGGGGTTTTCGGCGGCCTGTTCTTCGAGATAGCGGGTCAGGCCTGCGGCATCGGCCTTGAGCAGGCGCAGCGAGGATTGCAGCGCCATCGAGAGGTGCAGGCGCTGGGTGGTGGTGACTTCGATCCGCTGATTGGTGGCCATGGGGTTTTCTAGGGCTGCGGGGCGCGTGGCGCAACAGTGCTGCAGCCTGTGGCGGGGCGGGACAATCGGGCGCTGGTGGCCCCCCTTACCTTTCGCGGGGGCGGGGGGTAGGGTGCCGGGTGGATGGCGACAGACAGGCGAAGATGCAGGATCCGATCCCCCTTGTTCAGGATATCGTACTGGTGGGCGGGGGCCATGCCCATGCTCTGGTGCTGCGGATGTGGGCGATGGACCCGCTGCCGGGGGTGCGGTTGACGGTGATCAATCCGAACCCGGCGGCCCCCTATACCGGCATGTTGCCGGGGCTGATCGCGGCGCATTACCGGGCGGATGAGATCATGATTGATCTGGTCCGGCTGGCGCGCTTTGCCGGGGCGCGGGTGATCCTGGACCGGGCGGTGGGGATCGACCGGGCGGCAAAGAAGGTGCTGTTGGCCGGGCGCGGGGCGCTGCGCTATGACCTGCTGTCGCTGGATATCGGGATCGGGTCGGACCTGCCGGATGTGCCGGGATTTGCCGAACATGCGGTGGCGGCCAAGCCCTTGGGGGATTACGCCCGGCGGTGGGGGGCCTTTGTAGCCAAGGCCCCGGCGGAGCCGCGGCTGGTGCTGATCGGGGCCGGGGTTGGCGGGGTGGAACTGGCGCTGGCCTCGGCCCATCGGTTGCGCGCGGCGGGGAGGGTGCCGCAGGTGACGCTGCTGGAACAAAGCGCGGCAGTCTTGCCAAACATCGGTGCGCGGGCGCGGGCCACATTGCTGGCGCGGCTGGACGCGGCGGGTGTGGTGATCAGGACGGGGGTTCGGCCCGTGGCCGTGGGGGCCGATCATGTGATGCTGTCGGATGGAGCGAGGCTGGCATCGGATTTCACCCTGTCGGTGGCGGGGGCGCGGCCACAGGGTTGGCTGGCCGAGACGGGGCTGATGATGCACGAGGGCTTTGTCACCGTGGACCGGCATCTGCAAACGTCGGACCCGGCGATCTTTGCGGCCGGCGATTGCGCCTTTTTGAGCCATGCGCCGCGGCCCAAGGCCGGGGTCTATGCGGTGCGGGCAGCACCGGTGCTGCTGCACAATCTGCGGGCAGCGGCGGCGGGATTGCCCTTGCAGCCGTTCCACCCGCAGCGGGATTATCTGAAGCTGGTCTCGCTGGGGCCCCGCGAGGCGGTGGCGGACAAGTTCGGCCTGCGGTCGGGCGGGGCGTGGCTGTGGCGATTGAAGGACCGGATCGACCGCAAGTTCATGGCGAAGTTCGACGCCTATCCCGTCATGTCGCGGGTGGTGCCTGCGCCCGGCGCATTGGGGCTGGCCGAGGCGATGGGGGAAAAGCCGCTTTGCGGTGGCTGCGGGGCAAAGGTCGGGCCGGGGGCGTTGAGCGCCGCGCTGCGGGGACTGCCGGTGCCCGTGCGGGGGGATGTGCTGTCAGGGCCGGGGGATGATGCGGCGGTGCTGCGGCATGGCGAGGGGGTGCAGGTGATCACCACCGATCATCTGCGCGCGACCTGTGCGGATGCGCGCCTGATGGCGCGGATCGCGGCGATTCATGCGCTGGGCGACATCTGGGCGATGGGGGCTGCGCCGCAGGCGGCGCTGGCGCAGGTGACGCTGCCGCGCCTTTCCGAGGTGTTGCAGGCCGACATGCTGGCCGAGATCATGGCGGCGGCGGGTGAGGTATTCGGCGCGGCCGGGGCGGATGTGGTGGGCGGGCATACGACCGTGGGGGCGGAACTGACGATCGGGTTCACCATCACGGGGTTGGCGGCGCGGCCTGTGACCAAGGCGGGGGCGCGGCCGGGGGATGTGCTGATCCTGACCAAGGCGCTGGGGTCGGGCACGATCATGGCGGCGGATATGGCGCTGGCGCGTATCCCCGGTGCAATTCTGGGCGAGGCGGTGGCGGCCTGTTGGGCGGCCATGGCCGTGCCGCAGGAGCGGGCGGCGGCGGCCCTCGCCCCCGTGGCCCATGCGATGACGGATGTGACGGGGTTCGGGCTTGCCGGGCATCTGCTGGAGATGCTGGAGGCATCGGGTGTGGCGGCGCAGATTTCGCTGGCACAGCTGCCGTTGATGCAGGGTGCCGAGGCATTGGCGGCGCAGGGTGTGGCAAGCACGCTTGCGCCTGCGAACCGGGCTGCCGTGATGGGGCGGATGAGCGTGCCGGGGGGGCCGCGCGGGGCGTTGCTGTTCGATCCGCAGACGGCGGGGCCGCTGTTGGCCGCGGTGCCGGAGGATCGGGCCGGGGCGGTGCTGGCGGCGCTGGTGGACGCGGGGGTGCCTGCGGTGCGGATCGGGGTGGTTCAGGCAGGGGTGCCTTATCTGCACGTGGTGTAAGGGGGGCGAAATCTGACGCAGATTTCGCGACGATTTTTGAACGCAAAAATCGCCTTTTCCGCGCGGCACAGCGTGAAGGGGCCGGAATTTGCGTCAAATTCCGGGGCGGTTTCTGTGCCAGAAACCGTTTTGGCGACCTGTTGGGTCGCCTTCGGGGGTGATCTTGGACAGACTTCGGATTAGGTGCCGGAGCGGAACAGTCTTGCAGGTCGGCGATGGCGTATTTTCTGGGCGTGGATACAGGCGGCACCTACACCGATGCGGTGATCGTGGATGAGGCTGCGACGCGGGTGATCGGATCGGCCAAATCGCTGACCACGCGGGGGGACCTGGCGCTGGGGATCGGGCGGGCGGTCGATGCGGCACTGGCCGGGGCGGGGGTTGCGCCGGGGCAGGTGTCGCTGGTGTCGCTGTCTACCACGCTGGCCACCAATGCGCTGGTCGAGGGGCAGGGCGGGCGCGTGGCGCTGGTCTTTATCGGGTTTGATGCGGCCGACCTGGAACGCGGGGGTCTTGTCGAAGCGCTGAAGGGCGATCCGGTGATCCATCTGGCGGGCGGGCACAGCCATGCGGGGACAGAGATCGCGCCGCTGGATCTGGCGCGGCTGGAGGCCGAGGTGGCTGCGCTTGCCGATCAGGTGGTGGGCTTTGCGGTGGCCGCCAGTTTTGCCACCCGCAACCCGGCGCATGAAGTGGCGGCGCGGGCGGTGATCCGGCGGGTGACGGGGCGGCCGGTGACCTGTTCGCATGAGCTGTCGGCCAATCTGAACGGGCCGAAGCGGGCGCTGACGGCGGTGCTGAATGCGCGGCTGATCGGGATGATCGACCGGCTGGTGGCGGCCTGCGAACGGCATCTGGATGCGGTGGGGATTGTGGCGCCGCTGATGGTGGTGCGCGGCGACGGGGCGCTGATTTCTGCGGCGATGGTGCGGGAGCGGCCGATTGAAACCATCCTGTCCGGCCCGGCCGCTAGCATCGTTGGCGCGCGGTGGTTGACCGGGGAATCCGATGCGCTGGTATCCGACATCGGGGGCACGACGACGGATGTGGCCCTGCTGCGCGGTGGGCTGCCGGAGATTGACCCGCAAGGCGCGCGGGTGGGCGGGTTCCGCACCATGGTCGAGGCGGTGGCGATGCGGACCACGGGGCTGGGCGGTGACAGCGAGGTGCATCTGATCACCGAAGGGCTGAACGGCGGGCTGCGGCTGGGGCCGCGGCGGTTGGTGCCGGTGTCGCTTTTGGCGGTGGAGCATGGGCCGATGGTGCATGCGGCGCTGGATCGCTGGCTGTCGGCGGATGCGGTGGGCGAATATGACGGGCGGTTCGTGATCCCGATGGGGGGAAATACGGGCGGGCTGGGGCCGCGCGATCTGGCGGTGCTGGGGCGGGTGACGGGGCCGATGGCCGTGGGCAACGCGCTGACATCGCGGCTGGAGGTGGCGGCGCTGGAGCGGCTGGTGGCGCGCGGGCTGGTGATGATTTCCGGGGTGACGCCGTCGGATGCCAGCCATGTGCTGGGGCGGCTGGAGGCATGGGACAGTGCGGCGGCGGAAAAGGCAGTGCGGCTGCTGGCACGGCGGCGCAACGGGCGGGGCGAGCGGTTCGCGCCTGATGCAGCGACGCTGGCGCAGGCGATCGTGGATCAGCTGACACAGCAGACGGTGGATTGCCTGCTGGAGGCCGCCTTTGCCGAGGACAGTGCCTTTGCTGGCGAGGTGCCGGAAACGCTGGCGCGGCATCGGCTGACATCGGTGGGGTTGTCGCAGCATCGCGGGATCGTCGAGATCACCGCGCGGCTTGGCGTGCCGGTGATCGGGCTGGGCGCTTCGGCCGGGTCTTACTATGGCGCGGTTGGGGAACGGCTTGGCTGCCGGATGGTGTTGCCGCAACATGCGGGTGTGGCCAACGCCATCGGCGCGGTGGTGGGGCAGGTGAGCCAGCGGGTGACGGGGACAGTCACCTCGCCCAGCGAAGGCCGGTTCGTGGTGCATCTGGCCGATGGGGTGCAGCAGTTTTCCGAGCGGGAAACGGCGATGGCCGCGCTTGAGGCTGCGTTGGTTGCAGAGGCCAGCACCCGCGCCCGCGCGGCGGGGGCCGAGGAACTGCACGTGACAGTCAGCCGCGACATTCGCGAGGCCGAGGTGGAGGGCCGCGCGATGTTCATCGAGGCGCAGGTGACCGCCACCGCATCCGGCCGCCCGCGCGTGGCGCATGGCTGAGAAACGGGCACGGATCGTGACTTGACGCCACCTTTGCTGCACTGTAGGCAGCGCGCCAATGGCTAGGTAGCTCAGTTGGTTAGAGCATGCGACTCATAATCGCAGGGTCGGGGGTTCGAGTCCCCCCCTCGCCACCACTTTCCCGTTCTATCAAGATTATCGTTCATATTGAACGTGACAGGTTTCTATCGGGCAGAGCTGGGCGCGGCATTCTGGCCTGCCAGTCTGACCAGTGATGATGGTCACACGGAATCGAGCCTTATGGCTTTTGGCTGTCTCCTTGCAGACGCTCCTACGCATGTATTGCCAAAGGATCAGCGGAGTGGATTACGAAACGTAGGTGACGTGGCCGACCTGCGTGTTCGATAGGGTGCACTTTGGTGCGGCTATGCGCTCTGTTCTTCTTATGCCTTTGAATGTCGTGCCGTCGACAATGTGTTTCAGGCCGGAGGCTATCTTTTTCAGGTCCTTCGAGCCCGCGTCGTTTGGGTTTATGCCGAAAGCGCAGCTTGTCATAGCGGACAGTCTTGCTGCGGGACTTCCGGCCGGGGATGCAGGGGCGTGTAGGCGGGTTATTGCCTGTAACAGCATCATCCATGACTAAGTGGTATGCGCAGGATTTTCGGCAGCAGTTTGGTAGCCCTAGTGCGGTAACCACGTATTCAATCAGCGCACGGCCCGTTGTGCCGCCTGATCGTCCAAGAGCTTGTGGATCAGGCCCACTTGTCCGGTAACCTCTGCCTTGGCGTAGATGTTTCGCAAATGCGACCTGACCGTGGACTCGGCCACGCCAAAGGCAGAGACGATGTCGGTTGCGGCGAGGCCGTCTCGGATCAGGGTGCAGATGCGCAGTTCGGTCGCGGTCAGTTGCCAGGGATTTGCGCTGGACAGCGCTTCGGGGGCGGAAGACGGATCGGGGGCCATTCGCCGTGTGACGCTGGGCGTGTTCGACATCAGGCGCGCGATGCGCCCCTCCGGGCGGCGATTCCAAGCAAAGGCGATGGCTTGGGCCAGAGTGTCCAATTGATCGTAATGATGCCGGTCAAGGCGGCGCGGCAGGTGAAATTCCAGCATATCAATGACGCCGGTGGCATGACCCAGAACGACGAGGATCACGTCGGCAATCGCGCGTTGTGTAAGCCAATGATGCTGTTGCGGATCGAGACGGTCGTCCTCGGCATGGCTCGGGTCGCGCAAGGACCAGAGGCTGCCGCCGCGGGCGCGGTGCGGTGGTATCGTGATGAGGTCAAGGCCCAGCGGCCGCGTCATTGGGAAAGCGCCGGTCGCAGCCTTGCAATCGTAGGACGACAGGATGCGATGTTTGCCGGATGGGATGTGGGCGCGGATCAGAACAGCGCAATCCGCCCGCACGCAACGGGACAGGCTGCTCATCGCGGCGCGCAGATCGCCGGTGCCGTGCAGGCATTCGGTCCAGAGAATCGCGGCTTCGGTCAGCGTGACCGAGGTGGAAACTGGTGTGGCTGAGAGCGGTCGTGGCATGGCAGCACCCGATCGTCTGTGGCTGTATTTATTATTGTTAACAAACTTAGGCGGTGTCGGAGGGCGGCCAAAGAAAATTCGCGGTTACAAGACCTTTGGCTGATCCGCCGGGATCAATGCTGGCGCGGAGCGTGTATTTTCCATGATTTCGCCATAGTTCTGCCACCAACGGTTGTTGGCCAATATTCAAAAGTGCGAATCACTGCATCCGAATGATGGTCTTTGCATCTGCGCAATCCGTTGTTTTGCAATCTTAGGGCGTAAATTCGGGCGCGCTGACACAACCCTGCATCGTCATTCTTCACAGGTTCAGACGATCCAAGCGGTCTGATCCATCCCCTATCATGCCCTCATTCCGGCGAAGAACCTGCCGGGGTAGCGGCGTGCAGAACGCCGTTCCATCGCAACCTGGGAATGGAAACAGATCATGAAGAAGATGCTCAAGACTTTCTGGAAGGACGAGGACGGCGCGGCGCTCGTGGAATACGGCGTGGCGCTGCTGGTGGTGATCCTCGTGGGGACGGTCGCACTGATCAACGTGGCACAGGATACGGGTGCTCAGTTCACCGACGCTGGACGCGCGACAGATGCAGTACGCGCCGCAGTTCCTCCGGCTGGCCCCTAAGCTCAAAAAACTGTGAGCACACGGCCTGAAAAACTTGGTCGGGTGCTCACAAAGATCCCAGCTCCCTCTGGAGGCAACCATGCGTGTAACCTCGATCCTGTTTGCCCTTGTAGGCCTTGGCGTTGCTGCCGGATCGGCGCAATTGGCGCGGGATCTGCTGGTTACGCCAGCGGCGACGGCCAGTTCGGAGAAGCCTGACCTGGTGACGATCGTCACGACATCGAAAGAAATCGGGCGGGGCGATGTGTTGCAGGCGCAGCATTTTACCACGCAGGTCTGGCCGCGGTCAGCGCTGCCGGTGGATGCCTTTACCGAGCTGGAGGATCTGTTGCCGCCCCCGGACGGCAAGCCGCGCCGGGCCCTTCGGTCGATGGTGGCGGGCGAGGTCGTGCTGGCGTCAAAGGTTTCGGACTTTGGTGAGAAGGTGACCATTGTGCAGTCGATCACGCCCGGAGCGCGGGCGATGTCGATCAAGGTCGATGCGGTCACTGCGGTGGGCGGTTTGGTGACGCCGGGCGATTTCGTCGACATTCTGCTGACGCGGGGGGACGATGCCACGCTGGTGACAGACACGATCATGCGCAAGGTCAAGGTTCTGGCCGTTGACCAAAGCTCGGACGAATTGAATGAAGCCCCGGAGATTGCCGCTACCGTGACGGTGGAGGTCACGCCGGAGGAAGGGCAGGTTCTGGCGCTGGCCCAGAGGGCGGGTTCGTTGAGCCTGGCTTTGCGGACGCCTGATACCGCCGAAGGCCCGCCGATTGACCGGCTGCGGCTGAGCGATCTGGTGCCGGAGCCGGCCCCACCACCGCCGGAACCTGTGGTCGTCGAGGCGGCCCCGGTCGTGGCCGTGGCCCCCGCTCCGCCGCCGCGCAAGACGGTTGTGATCCGGCGCGGAACGGATGCGCAGGAAGAAGTGACCCTGAGAAACTGACTTTGCCTTGCGTCCGAGTGCGGCCCCCGTTCAGCCCCTCCGAATCCAGCCCCCGAGTTCAACCCCCGAGCCTCATGAGGTGAACCCGCCATGTCATGCCTGCCTTTCCCCTTGTTCCGAATGCCGGGCTGCCTGCGCCGCTTTGCGGCGGATCAGGGCGGGGCTGTTCTGGTGATGTGGGGGATGTTTCTGGCGGTGGCCTTCGGGTTTCTGGCGCTCGCGGTGGATTTCGGCCGCGTGGCCAGTACCCAGAGCGAGATGCAATCCTATGCTGATCAGGTAGCGCTTGCCGCTGCGGGCGAGTTGGACGGGCGGACGGACTCCATCACCCGCGCCACGGTTGCGGCGGATCGCTTGATCCGGGATTGGCAGACCTATGCTGCGGGCGACCGTGCGCTTGGGGGGGCAGCGGACTTCCGACTGGCCTTTCTGACCACATTGCCCAGCAGCGATACGGCGGCCGCCGCGGCCACGACCGCCGATGCGCGGCTGGCGCGCTATGTTCAGGTGACCGTGGCAACCGCGACGGTGCCCACTCCCTTTGCGGCGGTGGCCTCGACGTTGCGCGGTGCGGCCGTGACATCAAATTTCGAAGTGGCGGCCTCGGCGACGGCGGGTCCGGCTGCCTATGCCTGCGACGTGACGCCGTTGATGTTCTGTGTTCCGAGCGGATGGCGGGCGGATGCCAATCGCGGCGATCAGATCACCCTGCGGTCGGGTGGGCAAGGCGCGGCCTGGGGGCCCGGGAATTTCGGCTTTCTTGATCCGTCCAGCCTGCCGACCGATGCCGAAGGCCCATGCGCCCTTGCGACCGGCGCGCAACTCTATCGCTGCCTTGTCGGGGCGGAACGGGCCGTCACGGCCTGTATCCGCACCGATCAGGGCGTCAACACCCTGACCGGGCAGCGTGTGGGCTTGGCCGAGGCATTCAATACCCGATTTGACCATTTCAGCGGGTCGATGCAGACCCTGCGAAACGATCCGGCCTATCGTCCGGCACCCAACACCGTGCAAGGCACGCTGCCGAGGCGGCCGGGCAATGGCAACGCACCCCGCCCGGCCTGCCGCGGGAACAACGTCGAGGTGTCGGATGCGATGGCCTTGCCGCGTGATACCTGCATTGTATCAGGGACTTGCGGGCGGTTCGGGGATGGCAGTTGGAACCGCGGCGCTTATGTCGCGATGAACCATAACGGCGTGTATCCTGCGGGAACCAACGCGACCAGCACCCGCTATGCGATGTATCTGGCCGAGATTGCGGCCGCGCGCAGCAGGACGGCACCGAACAACGTGCCCCTTCCGGGCCGGCAGGAAACCGGGGCACCGCAATGCCACGCGCTTGGCCCGACAAACGATCCGGACCGACGGACAGTGATTGCGGCGGCGATCGATTGTGCGGCCAACGACATTCGTGGAAGCACCAGCAATGTCGTGCCGCTGGAGTATGTCCAGCTTTTCATGACAGAACCCGTCGCCACCCCGGGCGGCGGCTCGGACGCCGAAATCATGGTCGAGGTCATTCGCAGCGCGGGGGGTCTTGGCTCCGGCGCGACGACGGGTACCTACCGCGAAATCGTACAGTTGTATCGGTGATCGCGATGGCGCTGTTCCCCCACCTCCGCCGCTTTGCAAACGACCGTTCGGGCGCGGCGCTGGTCGAATTCGCTCTGGCGCTGCCGCTGATCATTCTGGTGAGCTATATCAGCATCGATGGGCTGCGGCTGATGTGGTCTTATCAGGCTGCAACCGCGGGGGTGCATGAAGCGACGCGCTATCTGGCGCGCGTGGCTCCGGGTGATATCTGCGAAACGGGCGGGACGCTGAGCAGTTTTGACGCGGCGCTGTTCACCATGGTCGATGGTGCAGGCGGCGGGCAAAGCGTGTTTGGTCGCGATGCCGAACTGCTGGGGGTGACGACGAGCCTCCGCTGCGTGGCGGATGCGGGATTGCGGCAACCTCAGGTGCCTGTGGTGACAGTATCGGCTGATCTGCGCATGTTCCTGCCGCTTCACCTTGTCTTGTCGCAGCTGGCAGGAACGGATGCGGCGGTCTTTACGGCGCGGATCGAGGAACAGGCGAGGGTTTACGGACTATGACCCCGCTGCGCGCCCGTCATCGCCTTGCTGCACGCCTGCGCCGCTTTGCCGGGGATGAGGGCGGTGCCACGCTGATCGAGTTTTCGCTGGTGGTGTTGCTCTTTCTGTTCCTGCTGTTTGCCATCATCGATTTCGGGCGGCTTGCCCACACCTGGGCCGCCGCGCAAAAGGCCACGCAGGTCGCGGCACGGATCGCGGCAGTGCGCCCACCGGCCTGTGCGGGTGTTCCGGTGCTGAACAGCCGGGGGGCGGCGGGGGCCGGGATCACGTTTGGTACCTTGTGCCGGGCGGGGGCGGGCATCTGCGCCGATCCGGGGCCTGCCAGTTGTTCCGGGGTAAGCACGAATGCGACGACCGCCGAGATCTTTGCCAAGATCCGCCCGCTGCTGCCGGCCGGGGCGACCGAAGGCAACCTGCGGTTCACCTATCGGTTCGATCCGAACCTCGGGTTCTTGGGTGGGCCTTATGTGCCGATGGTGACGGTCGATCTACAGGGGTTGGAGTTCGTCTTCGTGTCCAACCTTGGCCTGATGATCACGCCGATCACAGGCCAGCCAACAACTTTGGGGGCAAACATCCCGCTGCCCCGGATGTCGATTTCGGTGCCGGGCGAGGACCTGGCGCTGGGAACGGCCGGGTAGGGAACGCGACAGGAGATGGTTATGAGCGACAGTCTTTTCTTCAGAACAAGCCGCGCCGAACGTGAAATGCCCCCGCTGCGAGGGGAGGACGGGCTGAACGATGCGGTGATCCCGCTGGCGCTGCACCGGGCCCAGCTTGACCTGGCCAAGGGCCCGGGGCACGAGGCGGCGCCGATTCCGCGGGTGAGCCCAGCATCCGCGCCGCTGCAGGAAGCGCCTGCCAATGCCGAAGGCCCGATCGCACCTGCCGTGAAAGAGAAGCCGCAGGCGGTTGCGACGTCGCCAGCTGACCCCGTGTTTCGCAATCGGGGGCGTTTGTACCTTGTGTCGCGGTCGCGCGGTGGTGTGGGGGCCACGACTTTTGCGGTGAACCTTGCGCTTGGCCTGTGTCAGACGACGCAGAAAGCGAAACGGCGCGTGGCGATTGTCGACTTTGATCTGCAGTTTGGCACGCTGGGAAGCAGCCTCGATCTTGCAGATAAAGGCGGGCTTCTGGCGCTTGCGCAGCTGGATTACGAACCCGATGTGCATGCCATCCGTGCCGCCCTGCAATTGCACGAGAGCGGGCTTTCGGTTCTGCCTGCACCGCGTCATCCCGTGCCGCTGGATGCGCTGGATGCGGCGCGCGTGCAATCGATCATCGACGCCCTGCTGGAGAGCCATGATGCTGTTGTGGTCGATCTGCCGCCCGCGCTGGTTGACTGGCTTGAGCCGCTGCTGCGACGGGCAGAGCGGCTGTTCATGGTGACCGACCTTGCCGTCACGTCGATCGACTGTGCCAAGCGCATTCTGGACACTTTCCGTGAGGATGCGCCAGAGTTGCGGGTCGATATCATCGTGGGGCGCGAAAAGAAGCCGCTGTTTGGCGGGCGGCTTCACCGTGAGATTGTGACGGCCCTCAATCAGCCGCTGCGCCATTGGCTTCCCTTTGATCCGAAGCGGGCACGGCTGGCACTCGATCGTGGCGAACCGCTGTTGAAGATGCAGCCGCGTGGTGCCTGGTCGCGGGGCATTCGCAAGATTGTGGGAGGGCTTGAGTGATGGTCCTGCGCGATGCCCAACCCAACCGAAACAGGAAATGACGCCATGTTCAGGGATTTTGTAAGCCGGCGCGCGGAAGCAAGGGCCGAGGCATCAAAGCAAGAGGCGGTATCGGGGGCGCTGCGCGTGGTGCCAGCCCAGACCGACGTTGCGCCGAAACAGCGTCTGAACGAGGTGGATGCCACGTTGCGCGCGCGGCTTGATCTGAAGTCGCGGCTGCATGAGGTGTTGCTGAGCCGGTTGAACCTTTCGGTGCTGGACCGGGTCGAACGGTCAGAACTGAAGGCGGAAATCGGTGCGCTTGTGCAGGATTTTCTGGCGACCGAGAACCGCCCCATGCGGGCAGAGGATGCCGAGAAGCTGACGGATGAGCTTCTGGATGAAGTGATGGGGCTGGGGCCGCTGGAACCGCTGCTGGCCGATCCCAGCGTGGCGGATGTATTGGTGAACTCTTACCGCAATGTCTATGTCGAACGGCATGGTCTGCTGGAACGGGTTCCGGTGCAATTTCGGGACGAACGGCACCTGCTGCGGATCATCGACAAGATCGTCAGCCGGGTCGGACGTCGGGTGGATGAAAGCCAGCCCTGGGTGGATGCGCGGCTGGAAGATGGGAGCCGCGTGAACGCGATCATCCGCCCCTGCGCCATTGATGGGCCGACGCTTTCGATCCGCAAATTCTCACGCGATCCGCTGACGCTTGAACGGCTTGTGGAACGTGGTGCCTTATCCGAACAGGCCGTGCGGGTGTTGATGGCGCTGGTCGAGTCGCGGCTGAACGTTCTGATTTCGGGGGGAACCGGATCTGGCAAGACCACGATGCTGAACGCGTTGTCCAGCTTCATCGACCCCCGCCAGAGGATCGTCACGATCGAGGATGCCGCCGAATTGCAGTTGCGGCAGGAACATGTGGTTCGTCTGGAAACGCGCCCTGCAAATCTTGAAGGCGCAGCCGCCGTCACCCAGCGGGATCTGGTCCGCAATGCGCTGCGGATGCGGCCTGACCGGATCATTGTGGGCGAAGTGCGCGGGTCCGAGGCGTTTGACATGCTGCAGGCGATGAACACCGGCCATGACGGATCGATGACGACCATCCACGCAAATACGGCGCGGGACGCGCTATCGCGGCTGGAGCAGATGGTGGCGATGATGGGGGGCGAGATGCCCATATCGGTGGTGCGCCAGCAGGTCGCATCGGGGATCAATGTCGTGCTGCAGCTTGCGCGTCTGCCCGATGGATCGCGGCGCGTGATTTCCGTTTCCGAGATAACCGGGATGGAGGGCGACGTCATCAGCATGCAGGACATCTATCGCTTTCGCCAGACGGGGCGGGCGTCGGATGGAACCATCCTAGGCGGGTTTGCCGCAACAGGCATTCGCCCAAAATTCGCCGAACGGCTGGAAGCATCCGGCTTCAGCCTGGCGGGCGAGATTTTTGCCGAAGGGGTGTAGGGAACCATCATGCTGTCGCAGATCAATCCGGAAATCCTGTTGATGGGGGGCGTATTCCTTGGCGTCATCCTGTTGATGGAGGGCTTGCGCCAACTGCTTTCCCGGCGCGAAACAACGGGTGAGGCCCGGTCGCGACGGATGAAGATGATCGTTTCCGGGCAGGGGCTGACCGAGCGGCTGGAGTTGCTGACACCACAGCGGAAGGGATCACCCATTCCGGGCTGGCGAGAGTTGGAGACGCTGCTGGCGGAAGCCGGCATGTCGGTGCAGCCGGGGCTGTGGCTTGCGGGGATGGGTATGTCCTGCCTGCTGATTTCCGGGGTGGCGAGCCAGTTCGCGCCCGGGCCAGCAGTGTTTCCGCTTGCCTTTGCGGTGTCCTTCGGGGTGCCGACCCTTGTCTTGCTGGGTATTCGCGACCAGCGGCGGCAGCGGCTGGTCCAACAGCTTCCCGATGCGCTTGACCTTATGGCGCGGAGCCTGCGGTCGGGATACCCGCTGAGCGCATCGATCCGGACGGTGGCCGAGTCGATGCAGGATCCGATTGCGACAGAGTTCGGCATCGTGGTGGATCAGATTTCCTATGGCGATGAATTGGTCGTCGCCATGCGGAAGTTGTCGGGTCGCGTACCGACCGAGGATTTCCGTTATCTGGCCGCCAGCGTAGCAATCCAGCACGGAACGGGTGGCAATCTGGGGCGCGTATTGACCCTGTTGTCACAAGTGATCCGGGGTCGGGCCATGATGCGGCGCAAGATCAAGGCGATGTCGGCCGAAGGCCGCATATCGGCGCTGATCCTGTCGTGCATCCCCTTTCTGATGGTGGGTCTGAATTCGATCATCACGCCGGAATACTATGGCGGTGTCGTTGAGGATCCGATGTTTCTGCCGCTGGCGGGCGTCGCAATCGGCCTGATCGTGACCAATGCGCTGGTCATGGCGAAACTGGTGTCGTTCAAGATCTGAGCGGGAGGGAGTGCCATGGTCTGGCTGGAAGCGTTCATCCTGAAAAGCGGGGTTCCGCCGATCCTGCTGGTGGCGGGGGTCTTTATCTTCGGCCTTGTGCTGTTGGCGGTCGCGGCGCTGCTTGTGGTCCGCGACCGCAACCGCAGCCGCGTTCTGCGCAGGCTGCGGGGGAGCGACGGATCGGCGTTGCCGGTGCTGCGCGAGGTTGAAGCTGCGGATGGGGTTTTGGACCGGGTTTTTGTTCCAAGTGCGGCGGAGGAGCGCGGCAAGCTGCGGCGCGATCTGGCCCATGCCGGGTTTCGCGCGCCGAATGCGGCGCTGATGTTCAACCTTATCCGGTTCGGGGTTGGGGTTGTTCTGCCACTGGTTATTGCGTTGATCTATCTGTTCCCGACCAAGCTGCATTTGCCGGTTGTGCTCATGGCGCGGTTGCCCCCGCTTAGCCTTGAACAGGTAATGCTTATCTGCGCGCTTATCCTGACGGTTGGTTTCTATGGGCCAAGCATCTGGCTTGCTGCGCGCGCCTCCGAGCGGCGGACCCGGATCGAGATGTCCTTTCCCAATACGCTGGACCTGTTGCAGGTGGGGGTTGAGGCGGGACTCGCCTTCGACGCGGCGCTTGCGCGTGTTGGGGATGAGTTGATGGAGGTGGCCCCTGATATCTGCACCGAATTCCATGTCGTGCAGAAAGAGATTCTTGCAGGACGCGATCGGGAGTCGACCTATCGAGATATGGCGGATCGGCTTGGGATCGACGAGGCTTATGGGTTCGTCAACGTCGTGATGCAATCCATGCGCTTTGGCACGAGTATGAGCACCGCGTTGCTGGCCTATTCGGCCGACATGCGCCAGCGCCGCGAGTTGCGAGCGCAGGAAAAGGCGAACCGTTTGCCGGTGCTGATGTCTGCGGTCATGGCGGGACTGATGATGCCGGCGCTCTTGATCGTGACGATCGGGCCGGTCGTGCTGCGGTATATTGCGCAACAATAGACCAAGCTTTGTTTGAGGGGACCTGACTTTGCCTCAGAGTTAGCGGGCAAAAGTGGCCGCGCTTCCAGAGGCAACGCAGACAGGCCGATACCGTTTCATCGGGGAGTTGCCGGATACAGTCGTGGCAGAAGAATAGCGACGGGCGGTTACTTGGGGATTGTTCCACCGACTGCTTGACGGTGTTGACGGCATCGAGATTTGCGGTTCGATGTCGGCAATGGATCGAAACGTTCAGCCAAAGCTGAGAAGGGGTTGATGAAGGATCGACTTCCGTCCCGCGTCCTTTGGCCATTGGTTCTGGCGAATGCCACAAACCGGGATCCCACAAAACTGCCGCTGAAACCGTTCTTGCCGAAGGGCAGTGTTCAGCCGTGTTCGTTCAAAACAGCGCGTTCGACGCAAGGGGTGGAGAACATCAGCCGGCCTTTTGCGCCATTTGCGCTGAATGCGGCGGAAGCTGACATTCGTTGCCACCTGGGTAGGTGAATTAAACGAACTGGCCTGCGTTAGGGCTGCATCAAGCGGATGGCGTTGTCCTTTATGATCACCGACGGTTCTTAGAACGTAGGTGGGGTATTGATCCACAGGATGCGTGCAAGCGTGCTGCCGATGTTGCGATAGCCGTGCGGCCGCTCGGACCGGAAGTGAAAGCTGTCGCCCGGCCCCAATTGCCAACGTTGATCGTCCACGACAAGTTCCACAAGGCCGTCCAGAACATAGCCCACTTCCTCGCCCTGATGCGAGATCAGGCCATCCGAAGCCCCGCCGGGCGCAATTTCATGGATGTCAGCCTGCAGGGTGACGCCTGGGGCGTGGGGGATCACACGTTCAAGCACCACGCCGTCGCCGTGCCGCAGGTTGCCATCGTTCAGACGCGGGCGTCGGCCCGCGCGTTGCACGATTTCAGGGCTGCTTTGATCATCAAACAAGGCTGCGATGTTGACGGACAGCGCCTGTGCCAGCCGCCGCAGCAGGGTGATTGACGGGTTCACTTTGCCCGTTTCGATCTTGCACAGCATGCTTTCCGAACACCCGGCACGGGTCGCAACCTGATCCAGCGTTAAGTCCAGAAGTCGCCTGCGGGCACGCAGGGTGTGACCGACATGTTCCGTCGGCCGAGATTCGGATGATTCAAGTTTCTTGAATTTTGATAAAGTCACCAGTTTGCTCCCAACCTCGGAACTTGTGCTGCGCGCCCGAAAACATCCCAAAAATGGGCGATATTCGCAAATTCTTTCATCACGTTCGAATCCATGAGTTTTTCTGTACGGCAAAAACGTTGACTGTAATTCAAGTCAGCAAACTTCCTGAGTGCGTAGACAAGCCTAGCCGCAGACAAACCGCCCGACAACTGGGCGCACAACATGGAGAGTGGAATGACCCTCGGACTGACCCGTCGTCGTCTTTTGAAAACTGCTGGCGCCTCGCTGCTGGGTGTCGGTGCCGCAAGCTTTCCGATGCCCGCACTGATCCGTAGTGCACGCGCTGCCGATACCGTGAAACTGGGGTGCCTGTTTTCGTCCTCGGGGGCGATGGCCAATGTTGAAGGCCGCCTGACATCGGTTGTGCGCATGGCTGCGGAAGAGTTGAACGCCGCCGGCGGCGTGTTGGGCCGCACAGTCGAGGTGGTGGGGACGGACCCGGCATCCGATTGGCCGCTTTACGCCCAGTTGGGCCGCCAGTTGATCGAGCAGGATCAGGTTGCTGCGCTGTTCGGCTGCTGGACATCGGTGAGCCGCAAGTCGGTTTTGCCGGTCGTGGAACAGTCTGATGCGCTGCTCTACTACCCGCTGCACTTTGAAGGCGAAGAGAACAGCAAGAACGTCGTCTACCTGAACTCGCCCCCGTCGTCGTCGGTATTGCCGGCCGTGGAGTACCTGATGGGACCGGATGGCGGTGAGGCGAAGCGGTTCTTCATGCTGGGGTCTGACTATGTCTGGCCGCGCACGATCAACCAGCAACTCAAGGGCTATTGGGCATCGAAGGGCATTCCCGAAACCGACTGGCGTGAGGAATATGTGCCGGTGGGCCATTCCAACTTCCAGACGCTGGTCAATCAGATCCGGGAATTCGCCGACCAGCCGGGCGGTCAGCCGGTGGTGATCCTGACGGTGGTGGGCAACTCGATCCCCGACTTCTTCCGCGAGTTTGCCAATCAGGGCATCTCGGCGCTGGACGTGCCGGTGCTGGGGTTGGATGCGCTGGAGGCGGATTTCGAAGGGCTGGATACCTCGGCGCTGGCCGGTCACCTGAACTGCTGGGCCTATCTGCAATCCGTGGCAGGCCCGGGCAACGACGCGTTCAAGGCCGCCTGGGCCAAGCATGTGGCCGATACCGGCGTGCCCTACCGTGGCGATGTGGCGATCGACCCGATGGTGTCTACCTATGACGGCGTGCATCTGTGGGCGCTGGCGGCAGAGAAAGCCGGGTCCTTTGCGGTGCCCGAGGTCCGGGCGGCCAGCCCCTCGGTCAGCTTTGCCTGCCCGTCGGGGTATGAGATTTCGATGATGGCCGACAGCACCTATGTCAAACGGGGCGTCTTCATCGGGTCGCTGAATGAAACGCAGGGCTTTGACGTGCTGTGGCAGTCCGAAGGCACCCCCGATCCGCTGCCCTTCAGCCCCTACATGCAGGGCTGACGATGTTCTGCGCGGCGGGCCATCCCGCCGCGCATCCCCGCCGCACAGCCCTGTTGTCACGCGTAGCGGGCTTGACCCGCAGCGCAGAGGAACATGCCGGATGCCCCTGATACGAGCACTCATCTTTCTGGCGGCCCTGATCGGTTCCCCCGCCTATGCAGACCGCGCGGCGCTGAGCAGCGCGCTCTGCGCGGGGTCGGTGGTCGAACAGGTCACGGCGTTGCGGGCCTTGGCCGAGGCCGGTGCTGCGGGCGGCGCGGATGAGGCGACATGGGCGCTGGCCGTGGTCGATGCGGTGGAAGCGCGGAGTTTGCGCTGCACCCCGACAGGCGCGTTCATCGGCGAGGGCCCAGACGCCTTGGATGCCGCTACGCTGGCCCCCGCACCTGCGCCTGTGGATGCAGTCGCGATGCCCATCAACAATCGTTTGCGCGCTGCTGCTGCCTCTGCTGCCGCCGCGTTGACCCTGTTTTCAGATGCCGATCCGACCGCCCGCGCCAAGGCGGCAGCCGCGCTGGAACGGCGGCGAGAGGCGCTGAGCCTGCCTATTCTGGACGCGGCTCTTGCGCAGGAAACCGATGCTGCGGTTCTGGCGGTTCTGCAGCCGCTGCGCGCCCGGATGATGCTGGCCGATCCCGACCCGGACAACCGCATCCGCGCAATCGAGGCGATTGCAGCCGAGGCCACATTGCGCAACCGCACCCTTATTGAAGAGGCCCTGACCGATGAGCCCGAGCCGAGCGTTCAGGCCGCCGGTGCCGCGGCGATTGCGCAGATCGACCGGCAGGTGGCCATAGGGCAGGGGCTGTCCACGCTGTATAGCGGGCTGAGCTATGCCAGCGTCTTGCTGCTTGCGGCGCTGGGGCTTGCCATCATCTTCGGGCTGATGGGGGTGATCAACCTTGCACAGGGTGAGTTCATCATGATCGGCGCCTATGCGGCGTGGTTCGTCCAGAACGCCATCCGCGCGGTGATGCCGGGGCTGATTGACTGGTATCTGATCGTGGCCTTGCCCGTATCCTTCCTTGCCGCCGCGCTGGTGGGTGTGGTGATGGAGGCGCTGGTGCTGCGCCGCCTGTATGACCGCCCGCTGATGACTCTGCTGGCCACATGGGCGGTCAGCCTGCTGTTGATCAATCTGGTCCGTGTCACCATCGGCACACAGAACCTGGAGTTCCATCAGCCGTTCTACGTGGTGGGCGGGATACCGGTGGTGGGTGATTTCATCGTCACGCTGAACCGCCTTTTCGCGATTGCCATTGCCGCACTGGCTTTTGTGGGTGTGGTTCTGGTGCTGCGCTTTACCACCTTCGGGCTGAACATGCGCGCTGTGGCGCAAAACAGGGCGATGGCCGGGGCGGCGGGGATCGATGCGCGCCGCACCGATCGGATGGCGATTGCGCTGGGATCAGGCCTTGCCGGATTGGCCGGGGTGGCGCTGGCACCGCTTTACAACGTCAATCCGAACATGGGGACGGGGTTTATCGTGGACAGTTTCATGGTGGTGGTGTTGGGCGGCGTGGGCAGTCTTGCCGGCGCGGTGCTGGCATCGTTCGGGATCGGACAGATCAACGTGATCATGGAGCCGCTTTACGGCGCGGTGGCCGCCAAGGTGGTGGTCCTGCTTCTGGTGATCGCCTTTATCCAGCGCAGGCCGGAAGGGCTTTTTGCGCCCAAGGGGCGGCGATGATGGGCGGGGGGATGCTGTTCCGGATCGTCGCGTTCGCGCTGGCTGTGCTGACCTTGGCCTTGCCGATCCTTGGTGGCCCGCTTGCGGGCAGTGGTATCGGCATTTCGCCTTATCTCGCCAATATCATCGGCCAGATCGCCACATTCGCCCTGCTGGCCATCGCGCTGGACCTGATCTGGGGCTTTGCCGGGGTGCTGTCGCTGGGTCACGGGCTGTTCTTTGCGCTGGGCGGCTATCTGATCGCCATGCATATGCTCAAGGACGGGTATGTGAATGCAGGCGTGGTGCCTGACCTGATGACCTTCATGGGCTGGACCGACCTGCCGGGCTATTGGGCCTTTTTCGAAAGCTTCCCCTACGCGGCCGCACTGATCCTGATCCTGCCCGGCCTGCTGGCCTTTGCCTATGGCTGGATGTCGTTTCGCAGCCGGGTGAGCGGGGTGTATTTTGCCATCATCACGCAGGCGCTGACCTATGTGGCGATGCTGTTGATGTTCCGCAACGATACCGGGTTCGGCGGCAATAACGGGATGACCGGGTTCGTCAGCCTGCTGGGCTTGCAGATGGGCGCGCCGCAAACTGCCGTCTGGCTGGCCACGGCCTCAACCGCCGCGACGCTGGTGGCCTTTCTTCTGTGCGGGCGGCTGGTCCGGTCGCCCTATGGCCGGATGCTGATTGCCGTGCGCGATGACGAGGCGCGGTTGCGCTTTCTGGGTTACGATCCGGTCTGGCCAAAACTCGCGGCATGGACGTTGTCAGGTGTGATCGCTGCCATTGCCGGGGCGCTGTATGTGCCGCAGGTGGGGATCATCAACCCGCGCCTTCTGTCGCCCGAAGTGTCGATCGAAATCGCGGTCTGGGTGGCGCTGGGCGGGCGCGGCACGCTGTCGGGGGCGGTGATCGGGGCGGTTGTGATCTCGGCCTTGAAGTTCTGGTTGACCGGATTTGCGCCTGACCTGTGGCCGTTCATCCTGTCGCTTCTGGTTTTGCTTGTGGTGGTTGGCCTGCCAAACGGGCTGACGGACCTGCGGCTACCCTTCTGGCGGAGGGCGCGCGATGACCGCTGAGATCCGGGGCGCCCACGCTGTTCAGGTTGAAGGGCTGCGCGTCACCTTTGGCGATTTTGTCGCCATCCCGAACCTGACCTTCATCGCCAGCTACGGCGAGATTCACGGGGTGATTGGGCCGAACGGCGCGGGAAAGACCACTCTGCTGGACGTGATCACCGGCAAGACGCTGCCCAAGGCGGGGACCGTGTTGCTGGACGGGAAGATCGACCTGTGCCGGTTGTCAGAGCCGGAAATCGCCTTGGCCGGCGTGGGACGCAAGTTTCAAAAGCCAAGCGTCTTCGAAGCGCTGAGCGTGCGTGAAAACCTTGAACTGGCGCTGCGGTTGCACGTCCGATCAATTCTGTCGGAATTGCGGGGCTGGGCCGATCCGCGCCGCGCGGCACGGGTGAATGAGGTGCTTGCCGAAATCGGCCTGTCCGACCGGGCGGATGCGCCAGCGGGCATTCTGGCGCATGGGCAAAAGCAATGGCTGGAGATTGGCATGCTGCTGATGCAACGCCCGAAACTGTTGATGCTGGATGAACCTGTGGCAGGCATGACCGAGTCTGAGACCCGCCATACCGCCGATCTGGTGCGCCGTTTGCGTGCGCCCGACCGCGCCATTCTGGTAATCGAACACGACATGGCCTTTGTCGAAGAAATCGCGACCCGCGTCACGGTGCTGCACGAAGGCACGCCCATCTTTGCGGGGCGGATGGCGGATGCGCGTTCCGACACGCGGGTGCGCGAAGTTTATCTGGGGCGCCACTGATGCCGCTGACCGTATCATCACTTCGTCAACGCTATGGGTCGGCCCTGATCCTGGAAGGGGTCGGGTTCGAGATCGCGCCGTTCTCCTGCATGGCGCTGTTGGGCCGCAACGGGGCGGGAAAGACCACGCTGCTGCGCACATTGATGGGCATCATGCCCTGCGATGGGGGAACCATCACCTTTGACGGTGCAGACATGACGCGCGCGCCGTCCCATGTCCGCGCGCGGGCAGGCATGGGCTATGTGCCGCAAGGGCGCGAGATATTTGCCGATCTGACCGTGGGCCAGAACATCGAGATCGTTCTGCGCAACCACGGCACCCCGGAACCAGATGCAGCGCGGGATGAGGTGGTGGCCCTGTTTCCGGTGCTGGGCCAGATGTGGGGGCGGCGCGGAGGTGATCTGTCAGGTGGGCAGCAACAGCAATTGGCCATTGCGCGCGCGCTTGCGCCCCGGCCAAAGCTTCTGATCCTGGATGAGCCGACCGAAGGCGTGCAGCCATCCATCGTCGAGGCGATCGAGGCGGCCATTGCGGCGCTAAAGGGCCGGATGGCGATCTTGCTGGTTGAGCAATACTATGAATTTGCACGATCTTTGGCGGATGCCTACGTCGTGCTGGATCGTGGTCGCGTCGCCCAAAGCGGGGCGGGAAACACTATGG
Source organism: Fuscovulum sp. (assembly GCA_035192965.1). Taxonomy (NCBI): domain Bacteria; kingdom Pseudomonadati; phylum Pseudomonadota; class Alphaproteobacteria; order Rhodobacterales; family Paracoccaceae; genus Fuscovulum; species Fuscovulum sp. Next base: position 766,313 of record CP136571.1, read on the forward strand.
AAGCCGATGGCGTATCCCGCCTTTTGTCGGTCTGAACGCAAAGGATATCGAACATGCCCAAGTCTCATCATCTTGATTGGCGCCCTGAAAACCTGTTCTGGGGCTATTTCGATGCGACGACACCGGCAGTGCTGGAAGTCGATAGCGGGGATGAGGTGACGCTGGATTGCCTTCCGGCCTGCGTGATGGCCGACTTGCCGCCCGGTCATGTGGGCGTGCTGCCGGAACATCTTGCGGCCCTTGAGGCCCATGCCACGCGGATGGGTCCCGGACCGCATTTCATGACTGGGCCAGTCTACGTGCGCGGCGCGGAACCGGGCGATGTGCTGCAGGTGGATATCCTTGAGGCGACGCCGATGCAGGATTGGGGTTTTACGGCGATCTTGCCGTGGTTGGGCGCGCTTCCCGATGAATTCACCAACTATCAGAACATGTTCCTGTCGATTGACCGGACCGCGGGCACCTGCACCATGCCATGGGGCCTGACGATGCCGCTGGAGCCTTTCTTTGGCGTGATGGGTGTGGCTCCGCCTTCGTCCTGGGGGCGGATCGGATCACCCCAGCCGCGTGCGCATGGCGGTAATATGGACAACAAGGAGTTGCAGGTTGGAACGACGCTGTATCTGCCTGTTCATCAGCCGGGCGCGCTGTTTTCGGCGGGAGACGGGCACGGGCGGCAGGGCGATGGCGAAGTGTCCATCGCCGCCCTGGAAACCGCCTTGCGCGGGCGGTTTCGCCTGACGGTGCGCAAGGATATGGAACTTACCGGCCCCTTTGCAGAATCCGACAGCCATCTGATTTCCATGGGCTTTCATGAATCGCTCGACGAGGCGATGCGCCGCGCCGTGCGCCAGATGATCGGGCTTGTATCTGCGCGTGCAGGCATCAGCCGGGATGAAGCCTACATGCTTCTGAGCCTTGCAGGCGATTTGCGGATTACGCAGGTCGTCGATGGCGAAAAGGGCGTTCATATGATGATGCGCAAGGACTGGCTGGCAAGCAAAGCCGGATGAAGGGTGGCTATGTCCGCCCATCCAAAGAGTGCACGAGGAGACATCCGCCGTTCGTCTTTGGAAGAAGGTCGTCGACACGTCGCGTGCGCCACATCACGCTTCGGGCTTAGTTCAACCGGTTCGTCACATGGGGCGGAAAGCGGACTTGCGGCGATGCGGCAGATGACCATGGATCTACTGCAAGCAGCCTATGGCCCCACTCTTCTCGGTGGGGCGATGATCGGGCTGTATCTTGGGATTTTTGGCTGCTCACTCGCCGGATCATGTCTGCCACGGGGATGATCGGCAGATTGCTGGCGGCAGATGATCCACTTTTGTCGTCAGACCGAGGCCGGGGCTTCCGCCGCTTCGTCACAAACCATTCCGGAAGTGTCCCTTATCCGATCGTCGACGAGGCGAACCACAGTCTGCGGTCACCGTTCCGGCGCGCCTTGGGGCGCTGTCGCGCGTGTTGAGGGTGAGGATGAGGCAGGCAGGTGGATGGGTTGATCCAAAGAAAACGGGCGCCCCCGAGGGAGCGCCCGTTCATTCGTCTGATGGGGTTGCATCAAGGAAACCCGCAACCCGGCAGTTCCTGCCTTAGAAGCGGAAGGCGATGCGCGCGTTTACCGTGGTGGCGTCCAGATTGATGCCCGACCCGGAGAAGTTTTCGAAGCGATGCTCCAGAATTTCCGCGCCCAGCGTGACGCGGCGTGTCAGGGCGTAATCCACACCAACACCCATCGCATAGCCATCATCGTTGCCGATGGTGCTTTCGGCCCGCACGGCTGCGACCGTACCGTAAACCAGCACCGGACCCAGATCATAGCCACCGATCAGCTTCAGACGTTTGACATTGTTCACCGTCACGGCGCCGCCGTTCAGATCGAGGTCGATCTTGTCGGAGTTTCCTTCGATACCGACGACCACCTTGCCCAGGTCCGCGCGGTAACCGGCGAACAGGCCATTTGTGGATTTGTCGCCGTTAAAGCTTTTGTCCGACGCGACGATATCGACCGTGCCAAACTGGGCACCGAAATAGAAGCCGCTCCAATTCCGGTTTGGTACGGCAGCCGCCGCCGGTGCCGCGGCAACGACCGCTGCCGGTGCGACCGAGGGTTCATTGAAGGCTTCGGCCAGGCCGCCTGCCAGCGCGGGCATCGCGGCCCAAGTCGCTGCCACAGCCAGCGCTGTTGCTTTGGATAGTTTCATTCGGACGTTCCCCACGTTGTGCCAAATTTGGCGTTAACCTTTATTAATGGAGCGTGAGGTTCAAGTGGTTCCTGTTCCAAACAGGGGTGGGTGTTGCAGGGTTTGCCCCCTTACGGGTGCTTTTCCCTGAAGACCGACGTTGATTTTCGATGAGCGGAGCGCCGGAATGGCGTGTGGATTGGGACCTGCGCTTCCTCGCCACGACCCCTGCTTTGTATGTTCTGCAAGCGTCATTCGCTGGGCGTTTGGCGCGGTGGAGCCAAATCCGGGCGGTGCCGAATGCCGGGCAGAATGCTTGCAGGACTGCCCTGTCGCGCCGTAAACTTTGCTGTCGGCGTGTGTGTGCCGGTGGCTGTGGAGTGTGGGTGATGCGTGTTCTGTTTTACGGTGGCTGCCACGGTGCCGCGCTGCGCCGGATATTCGAACGTTTCGGCGATGGTCTGACCCATGTCGACCACCTGACGAACTTTCAGCTGATCCGAAAGAACCTGCCTGTTCCTTATGAGCAATTCACGGCCTTTGACGTGGTGGTCTTTAGCCCCATCCGGAATAAGGCCGACTATAACACCGTGCATCTGGAAGAATATCTGTCCGGCAAAGGGGTGCGCTTTATCAAGTTTCCATGGCTGGAATGGGAAGGCTACTTCCCCGGCATGAGCCGTGTCAGTTTGCCATGGTATAGCGGGTGGTGGCCCACCGCGCTTGAGGCGGCAAGTGAGCAGTTTGGAACCTTTGAAGAGTTTCGCGCAGCAGTCTACGACGGTTCAGTGCTGCATGAAGAGGCCCTTCGTAACTTTGACCTGACCACTGAAAGGATGCGGATTGAGGAGGAGGACTGCGATGTTCGCATGGCCGATTTCATCCTTGAGAATTTTCGCAACCATCGAATGTTTCTGACCCCGGATCATGCGGGGGTGGAGCTGTACAAGCATGTGGCCAGCCAGATCGCGCAAAAGATCGGCTGCACGCTGGACCCGGCCTTTCTGGAATCGACGGTCGAAACGCAGGCGGGGATCAACTTTCCCGTGCTGCCTGCGGTGCGGCGTGCGTTGGGCATCAGGTTTCCGGGGGGCGAGTTCGAATGCAACCTGTTCTTTGGAACGACCCGGTTTTCGATGACCGAGTATTTGCATCTGGTCTATCACCGCAGGCAGGTTCTGGCCGCCGTTGCCGTGGCCAATACGCGGATCTATCCGCTTGCTGCGCCAGAGGCCGCCGAGGGGCAGGTTGCGGTGGCGGGGTCACATGCCAAGGTGGGAACGTCCGTTCTTCTGCAATCCACCGATCATCCACGAGCCAAGGGGTTTGGCACCTATCGGCTTGTCGCCCTGCATCGCGGAAGCAAGGACACCGCCGCGCTGGGGATGAAGCTGGTGCGGCTTTACAATCGACACTGGAGCCTTGGGCAATCCGTGGAAGGTGCAGAGCCCGAAGATGAAAAGGCCAGCTTCGATGCGACTGTGATTCCGGCGGCAAGCGTGCAGTGAAGCCGTGATGGGCCTTGCTGCCGTGTCGTGATGCGGGGCGGGGACGGGTGAAAGGTCATGTCCGCGTGAACGGAAAGGCTGCGGGGTGGCGCTTGGCGCCGTGGCATGTCTTATGGTCATAATCATTATGACCGGAGATTTTCATGACACACCCGATCCTTACGCTGAACGATGGGCGCACGATTCCGCAGGTGGGTTTTGGCCTGTGGCAGGTGCCGGCGGATGAAACCGCGCGGGTGGTGCGCGAAGGGCTGGCGGCGGGCTACCGGCTGATCGACGGCGCGGCGATCTATGGCAATGAGGTGGGGCTGGGCGAAGGGTTGCGGTCGGCGGATGTGCCGCGCGATCAGGTGTTTGTAACCACCAAGGTCTGGAATGACAGGCAGGGGCGCGATGAAACCGCGAGGGCGGTGGAGGACAGCCTGCAACGGATCGGGCTGGCGCAGGCCGACCTGATGCTGATCCACTGGCCCTGCCCCGAACAGGGGTTGTTTGTCGATACGTGGAAGGCGCTGATCGCGCTGCGTGAGGCGGGGAAGGTGGCATCCATCGGGGTGTCGAACTTTCGGCTGGCGGATCTGGAGCGGATCATCGGGGAAACCGGGGTGGTGCCGGTGTTGAACCAGATCGAGTTGCACCCGCGATTGCAGCAGGCCGAGTTGCGGGCATTCCATGCCAAGCATGGGATCGTGACGCAAAGCTGGACACCGCTGGGACAGGGCCGGTCTTTCGACGCCGCCCCGGTTCAGGCCGCCGCCGCGCGGACGGGGCGCAGCCCGGCGCAGGTGATCTTGCGCTGGCATGTGCAGCTTGGCTGTTCGGTGATCCCGCGATCCACCCGCGCGGCGGGGCTGGCCGAGAACCTGAACATCTTTGATTTCACCCTGACCGAGGCCGAGATGGCCGCCATCGCCACGTTGGATGCGGGCGAGCGGACGGGGCCGGACCCGGCAAAGTTCAACTGATCTTTGGCGGTTTCGGCCAGTACTGCCGTGCGGCGGCCAGCGCGAATTGCAGCGCAAGGCCGCCCGCGATGATCAGTGCATCGGTGGTGAAATCTTCGCCGGTGACATGCTTTACCCCCTGCAATCCGATGCAGAGCACCGAGCCGAGCGCAAAGACCGGCAGGGCCTGACGGCCCAGCAGTTCGAAGGGGGTGGCAATCCAATGCGCGCAGGCGCGGCGGATGAAGGCGAAGGACGACAGGAAATAGGCCAGCGCGAGGATGTGCAGGAGGCGCGGGCCTGTCACATAGGTCTTGTCGAAGGCGGTCAGGTTCCAAGGCAGGTGGAATGTTTCCTTGGCCAGCCAGAGCGTGTGGCCGGTGACCTTTGACACCGCCGGAAACTGCACCGACAGCGCGGCATAGACAAGGAAGATACCTGTCAGAACCTGTAGCCACCGGCGGATGGGAACGAAGCGCCGCCCGTCTTTCATCGCCACCCCGGTGAGCAGACCGGTGATGAAGATCACCTGCCATGTCAGCGGGTTGAAGAACCACACGCCCGAGGTTGGGTAATTGGGCGGCCCAAGCCGCCAGATGCCCGCAGCCAGCCACACCGCGACCGACACGGCCATCAGCCAGAGCGGAGTGCGCCATGCCAGGTACAGCAGCACGGGTGCGACAGCCAGCAGCACGAGGTAGAGCGGCAGGATGTTCACATAGCCGAACTGGTGGGTCAGGATCACCAGACCGATCAGGGTGCGAAGCGGGTCGAGCCAGACCCATTTCATCTGGTTCTCGAACAGCAGCTCCGAATTGCCCAGCCAGAGCGCCACAGCCGAGGCGGCAGCAAGGGCGGCAAAGGTGGCCAGGATATGCACGAGGTAGAGCGTCCACACCCGGCGCCACACGCGGGCGAGCCCGGTCCAGAGCCGCATTGAGGTGGCCCGGAAATCGGCGGAATAGGCCAGCCCTGCCGCGATGCCAGACATCAGGACGAACCCCTCGGCCGCGTCGGAGAAGCCGAAATTGCGCGACGTGTAATCTTCGAACACCGTGCCAGGGACGTGGTTGAGAAAGATCATCACAAGGCAGATGCCGCGAAACACATCAAGGCGGGGATCGCGGGTCGAAGGGATCCGGACGGGAGTGGCAGAGTCGGGCATGGGTCACCGCTTGGCCGGGTATCTCCGGGCTGGCGGGGGTCTTGCCCGCTCTGGCCATTATGTGCAAGGGGCGCTGCGGTGCGGCGGCAGAATGCTGCGCGAAGGCCGCCTAGGCAGCGGCACGGTCCGGCAGATCAGCCTCCCACCGGGCGAGGATGCGGTCATGCAGGGCCATGATGGCCGGGGGTTGCTGTTCAGTGGGAATGGCGAAAAGCGCGGTCCGGCTGGGGCGCGAGGACCACGAGATCAGCAGGGGCGCCAGAACCATGGGCAGCGCGACGGGAAGAAGCCACGGCACCAGCTGCGGCGACAGCGCCTGCGCGAAGGCCAGAACTATGGCGCCGGTGGTGACGATCCAATGCGAGGCGGCCCAGGCATCGCGGAAGGACAGGGTGCCATCGCCGCGCGTCTGCGACGGCCAGCCGCCATCGGCCCCGCGCAGCACCTGAAGCACCGAGCGGGTTTGGAACATCAGGAAGATGGGGGCGGTGATGGATGAGAAGAGCAGTTCCGTCAGCGTCGATTGCAAGGCGCGGATCATGCCGCCAAAGCCGCGCACGCGGCGGCGCAGGGCGGCATCCAGCAGAATGAGCATCTTGGGCAGGAACAACAGACCGCCCACGCCAAGCGCCAGCAGCAGTGCCTTGGACACCTGGCTGACTGGGATCACCGGGAAGGGCCAGTATTCGATGGGGAAATAGTCGATCGGCGGTGCAAAGAGCGGCGCAGCGATGGAGGCGGCAAGGAAGGCCAGCCAGAACACCGGGGCGATATAGGCGAGAATGCCTTGCAGGAAGACGAAGCGGCTCCACCCTTTCAGGCCGGGGGCGAAGATCAGGCGGGAATGTTGCAGGTTGCCCTGGCACCAGCGGCGGTCGCGCTTGGCGTGGTCGATGATGTTTTCGGGGGCTTCTTCATGGCTGCCTTGCAGATCGTCATCCACCCGGACTGTCCAGCCCGCGCGGGCAAGGAGGGCGGCTTCGACATAATCATGCGACAGGATATGGCCACCAAAGGGCGGGCGGCCCGACAGTTCCGGCAGGCCGCAGCTTTGGGCGAATGCATCCATGCGGACGATGGCGTTATGGCCCCAGAAGGGGCCCGTGCGGCCCTGCATCATGGCCAGACCGCGCGCGAAGATGGGGGAATAGAAGGCCCCGGCGAATTGCATCGTGCGGCCAAAACGCGATTTCGCGCGGATGATCGTGGGCAGGGTCTGTAACAGCCCAAGATCGGGCGCAGCCTGCATCCGGCGGACCATTTCCACCATCGTCGCGCCTTCCATCAGGCTGTCGGCATCGAGGATGATGGCATACTGATACCCCGCCCCGGCGCGTTTGATGAAATCTTCGATATTGCCGGCCTTGCGGCCTTTGTTCTGGGCGCGGCGACGATAGAAGATGCGGCCTTCGCCATGCGTGTCGGCCAGCAGGCGCAAGAACCATATGCGTTCGCGGGCTGCCACCTCATCATTGCGGGTGTCGGACAGGATGGCGAAATGGAAGCGGTCGCCAAAGCCTGTGGCGCGCAGCGAGGCATCCATCGCGGCGATGCGGGCGAAAGTGGCGACCGGGTCTTCGTTGTAGACGGGGACAAGGATTGCGGTCATCGCGCGGATCGGGCCGGGATCGCGCGGCACGGCGGGCGGGCGGGACGTCAGGCCCAGAAGCGCGGTGAAGGCCCCCCATGCGAGCCAGAAGGTGGAGGCAAAGATCAGGGCGGCGCGCAGCACATCAAAGCTGTCAAACCCGTCTGACGCGCCGAATTGCAGAAAGACGATGAAACCAAGCCCGGCGGCAAGGAAAGAGGCCGTCAGGGTCAGGGTGCGCGTCACATACACCCGGCGGTCAGGATCGACCTTGGCCCCCACGCCCTAGTGCCCGGCCTTCCGCAAGCGCGCAAAGCGCGGGCGCAGGGCAGCGAACAGGCCTGCGGCCTGCGGGGCGGCTTCCAGTTGCTGCACCGGCATTGCAAGCGGCGCGTCGGGAAGTTTTCCCAACTGCTCGGCCAAACGGTCGAGGTCGAACTGTTCCGGCTTCGCGACTTCCATCATTTCGCGTTGATCCACTGATAGAGCCAGGTTTCCGTCAGGCGGCGGTCAAACCCCGCCAGATGCGCCGAAAGTTCGACGACAGCGTCGTCTTCGGCGGTAATGTCGATCACCAGACGCCAGATATCTGTGTCGGCGATTTTTTCCAGCACCTTGCTGGTCACTTCCCCGTTGGCGATTGTGACAACGGGTTCCAATTCGGTGTCACCACCCAGCGGGCCGATCAGCCCGCCGCGATAGTCCACCACGAATTTGCGCGTGCCCTGCTGCACTTCGACCCCGGCAAAGCCGCCATGGCCAGAGCGCGTTTCGAATACATAGGCCAAGGGTTCGCCCGAGTCATGGGCAAGGTCGCCCCAGTGCAGGCGATAGGCGAATTCCCGTGCATCACCGGCTTTGGCCGGGGCTTCGGGCACCCAATAGGCGACGATATTGTCGTTGGCTTCCAGATCCGACGGGATTTCCACAAGGCGGACATTGCCCGCGCCCCAATCGCCCAGCGGTTCGACATCCAGCGACGGACGGCGTTCATAGCGCGCGCCGGTATCTTGATAGCTGTCAAAGCTGCGGTCGCGCTGGTGCAGGCCGAACCGGCGCGGCGCTTTTTCCGCGAAATAGCTGCCCGTCAGGCGCGGCGGGTTGTTCAGCGGCCGCCAGATCACATCGCCATCGGCGCGCAGGATGCGCAGACCGTCGCTGTCATGGACATTGGGGCGGTAGTCATCAAACTCCGCGCGGTTCTTTTCCGAGAAGAGGAACATCGAGGTGAGCGGTGCGACGCCCAGTTCGGCTACGTCCTGACGGAAGAACAGCCGGCAGGTGACATCCATCACCGTCTCTGTCCCGGGGGTGATGACGAAGCGGTAGGCCCCGGTCACGCTGGGGCTTTCGAGCGTGGCATAGACGGTGATGCTGTCGCCGCCGGCGACGTCACGTTCCATGTAAAAGCGTGAGAAGCGGGGGAATTCTTCGCTTTGTGCGGTGGCGGTGTTCAGCGCCAGACCCCGTGCCGACAGGCCATAGGCCGAATTGCGGCCAAGCGCGCGGAAATAGGACGCGCCTACGAAGGCCACCAGTTCATCCCATTTATCGGGGCGGTTGAGCGGATGGTTCAGCCGGAACCCGGCCACGCCGGGCAGTTCGGCATGTTCCGGCACGCGGTCGGCCAGATCGTTGAGGTATTCGAAATCATCGGTGGAAAACAGCATCTCGGACGCAAGACCACCGGAAACTTCGAACAGGCGGACGGGTTCGGGGAACAGCCAGCCCATATGGAAGGCAGCAAGGCGGAAGCGGGTTTTCTCTCCGGTCCAGCGCGAGCTGTCATCATTGAAGCGGATCAGGCGATAGTCATCGTAATCCAGATCGCCAAGAAACCCTTCGGGCGCGGCGGCAGTGACATGCGGCTGCGTGCTGAGGACGCGCATCTCTTCGGTCAGAAGATCGAAGGAAAATTGCTGCGCTGCCGCAACCGGGGCGGCGGCGGGCGCGGTGGTCGTTTCTTGTGCAAAGGCCGTCGCGGGCAGCGCGACCAGTGAGACGGGCAGCATAGCCCCTGCAACAGAGAGGAAGTCCCGCCGCGACAGCCCGGAGGTGGTGGTGCCTGTAATCGTCATAGAGGTCTATAACCCAAAGGTTTTTTCCCGCGCCTCAGACCGCGCGACTCAGCGGCGGATATAGGGGACAGGGGAAGCCGACTGCAAGGCGCGTTCAACTGGGCGTGAATTGGATGGCGTGAAATTGCCAAGACCAGCGGACAAAACTGCACAGAATTTGAACAAAACCGATGCTGCGCCTGCAAAGAGCCGCGCCTTTCAGCGTTAGCGGAAGCCTGATCCGGCCTTTGATGGCCCGGCCAAAGGCAGGCGTGGGCATCCTTTTGTTGGCATTTCTAATGGACAAACAATCAGGCTACACTGACGTAGGGGCGTTGAAAGGGTCAGGACAGGCACGACATGCGGACAAGCAGCGCGCCGGGCCGAACCGGGCCGGAAGGGCTTTTTGCGGTCCTTGCGGCGCCGAGGCTTGCCTTTTTCCGACAATCGCTGATGCAGGCACCGCTGCGCGCGTCGCTGCTGTTCGTGGTGGCATCGGTTGTGCTGACCGTCTTTCTGGCGTTGGCCGAGGTGCGCGCTGCGGATCATGGGGCGGTGCTGGACCTGCTGCCGAGCGAGTCTGTCTTTGCGATCCTGCTGGGCATGGCGGTCTTTCCGCGTCGGTTGCTTTTTGTGCCGCTGGTGGCGTTTGCGCTGGCCTTCACGCTGGCCTTTCTGCTGCGCTGGCAATTGGAAGCGGATTATCTGCCCGCTGGGCCGGGGGTGTTGTCCTTTTTGCTATGGTCGATGGTGCTCAATGCCGTTCCGGCGGTGCTGGCAGGGCTGGTCGGTCGCTATGTGGGGGCGCGGTGGGCCAAAGGGGCGCTGCGGTATGATCTGATCCTGTCCCTGTCCACAACCGGCGCTTATGTGGTCTTTGCGGGGTTGGTGGTCGCGGGCGTGCTGGCGCTGGTGTACGATCCGGCCTGGACCGGACCGAGCACTGGAACGCTGACGATGTTGCAGATCGGCCTGTTTCGCACCGTGCGGATCGCGCTGTGCGGGGCGGTGCTGACGCTTGTGCTGTTGGACCGGCCCAATCGCCGCAACCTGCGGGTGGCGCAACTGGTGCTGCCGGCCTTTGTGGTGCTGGGCGTGCTGCGGGTGATGGGCTACTCGGTACATCCGACGCTGGATGTGGAATTGCTGGCGCTGGCTGTCACGCTGCTGGCCCCGGTCTATGCCGCGATCCTGGCCAATGTGATCGGGGTGATCGCCTATGTTGCGATCACGGGTGAGTTTCTGGTGCAGATCCCGGTCACTTCGCCCGATGTGATGCGGCTGGAGGTGATTTCGCTTCTGCTGCTGGCGCTGATTTATGTGCTGCTCTTGCAACGCCATCAGGCAACGACTGAACGGCGCGAAAGCCTTGAGACGATCGAGCGGATGGTGCGGGTGCATGCGCTTTCGACGATCGGGCATTTCGTAGTGAATACCAACTCTGGTGCTGTGCAGGTTGATGAGGTGGCGGCAGAGATGCTTGGGATGCCGGCGCGGTTCTGCCTGGATGACCTGCTGGGGCGCGTGGCACCTGCGGATCGGCACGACATCCAACTGGCCATGGCCGACCGGACAAGCCCGACGCGGACGCTGTCCTTTCTTTTGGCCGATGCGACAGTCTGGAAGGATGACGCGCCAAAGAAATACCTGAGCGTTCATGCGGCCTATGACCGGGGGAATGGCGACCGCCACCTTGCCTTTGGCACCCTGATCGACCTGACGGCGGATCATGGGCGCGAGGAGGCGTTGGCCGAGGCATTGGCGCGGTTGTCGGAACAGCAGGACCGGCAGACGCGGATGTTCTCCATCGTGTCGCATGAGTTGCGGACACCGGCATCGGTGATTTCGATGCTGGTCGAAGAGTTGGAGGGCGGCGCGCGCTGGGAGGATATGGGGCCGCGCCTGCGGGCCGTGAGCGAGCAGTTGCTGTCGGTGCTGGCCGATATGCGACAGGCCGTGCGGCCGCTGGAGAACCTGCCAGTGCGGATGGAGCCGTTCCGACCTAAGGATCTTGCGGAAACGGTGCGGAATACCTTTCTGCTGATGGCCGAGCCGAAGGGGATCAAGTTTGATCTTGTGCTGTCGCCCGAGGCGGGATTGCTGCGGCTGTCCGACCGGGTGCGCCTGATGCAGGCGCTGTCGAACCTGGTGAAAAATGCGATCCTGCATTCCGGTTGCCGTGCGATTACGGTGAGTTACAGCGAAGTGTCAGATGGTGCGGGGGGCCGGTCGCTGTGGCAGGTCAGCGATGATGGCGCGGGGATTCCGGAAGCGATGCAGCTGCATCTGTTCGCGGCCTTTCGGCGGGGCGAAGGGTCGCGGACGGCGCAGGTCGATGGGTCGGGGCTTGGGCTTTATGTCACCAAATCCTCGATCGAATTGCTGGGCGGGACGGTGCAGCATCGGAATGGCGATGGCGGGGGATCGGTGTTCTGCCTGACCGTGCCGTTGGCCGAACCGCCACCGCAAGAGGCGGTTGTGGCACCGGGCCCGGGTGAAGTGGTGGACAGGACGGCAACCTGGCGTTCGCGGCGGGTGCTGATCGTAGAGGACAGCGATCTGATCGGCGAGCTTCTGGTCGCCCGCTTGCGCCGGGTGTTCGGGCAGGTGGAATGGGTGCGCAACGGAGTTGCCGCGCTGGCCATGCAAGAGACGTTTCAGCCAGATGTGGTGTTGACGGATCTGTTCATGCCCGAAATGGGGGGTGATGATCTGACATCGCTGCTGCGGGCGCGGGGGGTGACCTGCCCTATCATCGGCATGACAGCGGCCGCCATCGGTGATGAGCGCACGCGGTTCGAACAGGCGGGAACGGACCGGGTGCTGACCAAGCCAGTATCGACCGTGCAGTTGCTGGATGTGCTGGAAGAACTGGACCGTATCCGCGGGTAGTGGGGTCAAGCGGGGGGGCGCATCGCCTCGGCCCGCAGGATGGACATGAGTTCCGACAGCGTTTTCCGGCTGCGGTCATCGGTCAGCAAGCCATTGTCATCGAAGGCTTTTCTGGAGCTTGCGATCATCACTTCCGGCCCGGTGATCAGACGGGGGCGGAAGGGGGTTAGGCAGAGGCGGAGGGAGTATTGCGACCGTTCCCCCCCGGCGCGGCCATCGGCTGCGGACATGATGGCAACCGGTTTGTCGCGCCACGCCGCGCCCGGCACGCGGGAGACCCAATCAAGCGCGTTCTTCAGCACGCCGGGCAGGGCCTTGTTGTATTCGGGTGTGGCGATGACGATGGCGTCGGCGGCGGTGATCTGCGCATGCAGCGCCAGCACGCCGGGAGGAAAACCTTCTGCGATTTCAAGGTCTTCATCAAAGAGCGGCAAGCGAAGATCGGCTTCGGTGTGGTTGGCATCGCCAAAGGCGCGGCGGGCCTCGGCCAGCAGGAGGCGGTTGGTGGAGGCCGCGCGCAATGCGCCGGGAATGCCGAGAAGGGTAAGCATGCGAGGATCGCCTGTCGGTTGCTGTGGACCCGAAAGGTATATGGTTAACCTGCGGCTGCAAGGGCGGGATGGCAGGTTTGGGCCGTGCAGCGCTTGGTGCAGACAGCTGTGCATACGCAGCGGGCTCTCTGTCCGGAAATCGTTAAGGTTAACGCCTTGATCCGGAGTGCCGGAACTCGGGGTGTTCAGCTCTGGAGCGCCCTGATCCGGGTCGCCCTGACAGGCTGTCAGACCGCGCGGCGAAAGGTCAGGGTGGTGGGGCGGTTGTAGCCGGGATGGGCGGTGGCGGCGGTCTTGACGAAACCCATGCGGCGGAAGGCGGCATGATTGGCGGTGAGTTCGATGCGGGTCTGAAGTTCCAGCACCGGCAGGCCGAGGGCGCGGGCGCGGTGTGCAGCAAGTTCCACAAGCGCGCGGGCATGGCCGTGGCCCTGATGCGTGGGGTCCACGGCCAGTTTGCCGAGATAGAGCGCGTCCGGTTTCGGTGTGAGGAAGACGCAGGCAAGGGCGGGTTGGCCGATCACCCAAACCTCACCCTTGCGCGCCTGTTCGGCGATGCCTGTGGCGGTGAGGCTATGGAGCGACGAAGGCGGGTCAATGATGCCCTCCATGCTGGCGAAGGCCCGGTGGAGCAGGGACAGCAGCGCGGACCAGTCATAGGGATCAACCGCGCGCTGGGGTGTCATCGGTGCGGTCATGGCGGGGCAGGTCATCCTGCAGGTTCGCCCAAGCGAGGTGTTCGGCGAAATGGACATGGGCGCTGGGTTTGTAGAGGGCGGGATCATCGAGGGTGCCCGCGTAGAAGTGCTGTTCACCGGGAAAACGATCGGCGCGGTAGCCCATGGGCGTGCCGCAGGTCGGGCAGAACTGCCGTGTGACGCCGGGGGAAGAGGTGAAGGTGGCGGGGGTGATGCCTGTCCAGGCCCATGCGCCATCGGCCACGCCGAAGAAGGAGGCAAAGGCCGCCCCGGTCGCGCGGCGGCAACTGTCGCAGTGGCAGTGCATCTGCCAGAGCGGCGGGGCATCGCAGCGATAGATGACGGCACCGCAGAGGCAGCGCCCGGTGAAGGCTAGGGTCATGGGGGGAGGGTAATGCGGTTCAGTGGCCGTTGGAAGGGGAGACCCCTCTCCCTCGCCCCGAAGAAGGGAGAGGGAAGCGCTTCTTTTCGGGCCGGGTTTCTATGGGGCTTTGGTGGCATTTGGGTATTTGAGCCAAGATGAAGCGGCGGGTGCGAGATTGTGTTACAGGATCGAGGTTGCCGCCAGTTTTCGCAATATCTTGGGGATAAGGGCGCGGGACTGACGATATGCGGGGTTGGGGCGGTTGACGGGGGCGGGGATCGCGGGGACCATGCGGGTTTGACGGAATCACGAGGGATTGCCCGCCTTGCGCCTGACCCGGCTGCGCCTGAACGGCTTCAAAAGCTTTGTCGACCCCACGGATCTGGTGATTCATGAGGGTTTGACGGGTGTGGTCGGGCCGAACGGATGCGGCAAGTCCAACCTGCTGGAAGCGCTGCGCTGGGTGATGGGCGAGAACCGGCCCACGGCGATGCGCGGTGGCGGGATGGAGGATGTGATCTTTGCCGGCGCCGCCACGCGGCCCGCGCGGCATTTCGCCGAAGTGGCGATTGTGATCGACAATCAGGACCGGCTGGCGCCGTCGGGGTTCAACGAGGCGGATCAGATCGAGATCGTGCGGCGGATCACGCGGGATGCGGGTTCGGCCTATAAGGCCAACGCGAAGGACGTGCGGGCGCGCGATGTGCAGATGCTGTTTGCGGATGCCTCGACCGGGTCGCACAGCCCGGCGCTGGTGCGGCAGGGGCAGATTTCCGAGCTGATCAACGCCAAGCCCAAGGCGCGACGGCGGGTGCTGGAGGAGGCGGCGGGAATCTCGGGCCTTTATGCGCGGCGGCACGAGGCGGAGTTGAAGCTGCAGGGGGCGGAGCAGAACCTGCTGCGCGTGGATGATGTGCTGGAGCAGCTGGCGCAACAACTGTCGACCCTGACCCGGCAGGCCAAGCAGGCGGCGCGCTATCGCGAGATCGGCGAAGAGTTGCGCCGGTCGGAGGGGATGCTGCTGTATCGGCGCTGGCGTGAGGCGGATATGGCGCGGGCCGAGGCCGAGGGCGTGCTGCGCGCGCGGCTGGTGGCGGCAAGCCAGGCCGAGGCGGCGGCGCGGGCGGCGGGCAAGGCACGCGAGGGGCGCGAGGATGTGCTGCCGTCGCGGCGCGAGGAAGAGGCCATTGCCAGCGCCATCCTGCAACGGCTGTCGGTGCAGCGCGACGGGCTGGCCGAGCAGGAGGCGCGGGCGCGGCAGATGATCGACACGCTGCGCGGGCGGATCGAGCAGCTGGTGCGCGACATGGAGCGCGAGGCGGGGCTGAACCGCGACGCGGGCGAAACGATTTCGCGGCTGGATTGGGAGATTGATCAGCTGGTCCGCGCCCATGACGGGCATGAGGACAAGCTGGCCGAGGCGGGCGAGTTGGCCCGGTCGGCGGGGGCGGTGCTGGGGGATCGCGAGGCGCTGTTGGCGCAGGCGACCGAAGACAGCGCGCGGCTGGCGGCGCGGTATCAATCGGCGCAGCGTCTGCTGGCCGATACGCGGGCAACGCTGGAAAAGGCCGAGGCGCAGGCGGGCGGCGCGCGCGAGTCGGTGGAGGGCGCGACCGAGGCGCTGGCGCTGTCGGCCGAGGCGTTCGAGGCGGCCGAAGAAGCGCAGGCTGTGGCGATGGCGCAGGCCGAGGAGGCCGAGGCACTTTTGGAGCAGGCCGAGGTGGCGCGGGCCGAGACGCAAAGCCGCGAGGCCGAGGCGCGGGCGGCGCGGTCATCGGCCGAGGGCGAGGCCAATGCGCTGCGCGCCGAGGTGGCGGCGCTGGCGCGTCTGGTCGAGCGGGAAAGCAGCGCGGGGACGCAGTTGCTTGACCGGCTGGAGGTGGAGCCGGGGTTTGAGAAGGCGCTGGGCGCGGCACTGGCCGATGATCTGCGCGCGCCGGAAGTGGGGGCAGAGGCACGGTCGGGCTGGGCGGTGCTGGCGGATTATGCTGTGCCGCAGGGCCTGCCTGCCGGGGTGGCGCGGCTGTCGGCCCATGTGAAGGCGCCCGGCGTGCTGGCGCGGCGGTTGGGGCAGATCGGGTTGGTGGACCGGGCACAGGGGGCGGCGTTGCAGGCCGCGCTTTTGCCCGGGCAGCGGCTGGTGAGCCGCGAGGGCGATCTGTGGCGTTGGGACGGGTTCCGCGCGGGGGCCGAGGATGCGCCGTCAGCGGCGGCGCTGCGGTTGCAACAGTTGAACCGGCTTGTGCAGTTGAAGCGCGATCTGGAAGAGGTGGCCGCCAAGGCCGAGGGCGCGCGGCAAGCGCATGAGGCCTTGCAGGGGCGGCTCATGGATCTGTCGCGCGCCGATCAGATGGCGCGCGATGCGCGGCGGGCGGCGGACGGGCGGGTGACCGAGGCGAACCGTGCGGCGGCGCGGGCCGAGGCGGACCGGTCGATTGCCGGGGGGAAGCTGGAGGCGGCGCGGCTGGCAGTGTCGCGCTATGAGGATGAGGCGATGGCCGCGCGGGCGCGTCTGCGCGAGGCCGAGGCGGCGATGGGCGATCTGGGCGATCTGGACGCCGCGCGGGATGCTGTGGAAGCGGCCAAAGTGGCGGTGGAGGCGGCGCGTCTGGCCATGCTGACGCGGCGTTCGGCGTTGGACGAGTTGCGCCGCGAGGGCGAGGCGCGGGTGCGGCGGCGGCAGGAAGCGGTGAAGGAACTGTCGGGCTGGAAGCACCGGCTGGAGACAGCCGAAAAGCGCATTGCCGAACTGGCCGAACGCAAGGCAGAGACCGAGGAGGAACTGGCCGAGGCCAGCGCTGCGCCGGAAGAGATTGCGATCAAGCGCGAGGAATTGGCCGAGGCGATTGCCGTGGCCGAAGAACGGCGGCGGGTGGCGGCGGATGCGCTGGCCGAGGCGGAGGCCGCGCTGCGCGAGGCCATGACCGCAGAGCGCGAGGCCGAGCGCACGGCAGGTGAGGCGCGCGAGGCGCGGGCGCGGGCCGAAGCGCGGATGGATGCGGCGCGTGAAACGGTAGCCTATGCCGCCGAGCGGATTCTGGAAGAGACGGACAGCGAGCCGCAGCAATTGCTGGACACGCTGAAGGCGGACCCGGACAAGATGCCGGATGCCGAGACGCTGGATGCCGAAGTGAACCGGTTGAAGCGGCAGCGCGAGGCGCTGGGGGCCGTGAACCTGCGCGCCGAGGAAGATGCCAAGGCGGTGTCGGACGAATATGACGCGCTGCTTGGCGAAAAGACTGATCTGGAAGAAGCGATCAAGAAGCTGCGGGCCGGGATTTCGGGCCTGAACCGTGAAGGGCGGGAGCGGCTTTTGACCGCGTTCGAGCAGGTGAATGCCAATTTCACCACGCTGTTCACCCATCTTTTCGGCGGCGGCGAGGCGCGGCTGGTGCTGGTGGAAAGCGACGATCCGCTGGAAGCCGGGCTGGAGATCATGTGCCAGCCGCCGGGGAAGAAGCTGGCCACGCTGTCGCTGCTGTCCGGGGGGGAGCAGACGCTGACGGCGCTGGCGCTGATCTTTGGGGTGTTTTTGGCAAACCCCGCGCCGATCTGCGTGCTGGATGAGGTGGATGCGCCGCTGGACGATGCCAACGTGACGCGGTTCTGCGATCTGCTGGATGAGATGGCGCGGCGGACGGAGACGCGGTTCCTGATCATCACCCACCATGCGGTGACGATGGCGCGGATGGACCGGCTGTTTGGCGTGACGATGCAGGAGCAGGGCGTGAGCCAGTTGGTGAGCGTTGACCTGAAGAAGGCCGAGGCCTTGGTCGCGTGACGATCGAGGCGGCATTGCGGGCGGCGGGCTGTGTGGGCGTGGAGCGGGTTGGGGCGGTGGTCTTTGCCCGCGACGGGGCCGAAGCGCCGGAGTTCATGGCAGAAGAGGCAGGGGGCAGAGTGCGGTTGACGCAACGCTTTGCCGTGCGCGCGACGGAGGCCGAGCGGGCGGCGTGGATGCGGGCGCATCCGCAGGGGCGGCTGGAGATTGCCGAAGGCGAGACGCAGCTTTCGCTGGTGGTGCCGGACGGGGCCGATCTGGCGGTGGTTGTGCAGGATTGGCTGGGCCTGACACGCGCTGCGGCACAGGCGGCGGTGGTCTGGCGGCGGCGGCAAAAGCCCCTGCACGGGATGTGATCCCTAAGGTTTTATTCACATTCGCCCGGTTAGCATGCCCTTGCCGCAATCCTTTGCGGTGGACGGAGGTGATTGGGCTGAAGTTGGAGGCCTATCGGAAGTGGATGGTCATCATTGCGGCGGGAACGCTGCTGGTTTCCGTTCTGCGCCTTTGGATCGGGCAGTAAGCCCGTGAAAAAGGAAACCCGGCGCAGTAGCACCTGCGCCGGGTTCTTTTTTGGTGATCGTTCTGAAGTTGGACTATCGTAGGGCCAAGATGGCAACGGCGCGGTGGGTTGTAAAGGCTGGACTGCTGCGTTGGTTAACGGGCTGTGTCGGAAACGGAGTTGCGGTGCGCGCGGGGGCGAGGCAGGGTTTTGCAAGGTGGCAAGCGTGGTGGGTGTGATGCGCGATCCGGCGGTTCAGCGATTTCTTGAGGCGGCAGAGGCGGCGATGCTGGCGTCGGTCGGGGCGGGTTCTGCGGCGGCGGCGGCAGGCGCGCGGGTGTTCGGACGGTGCCGTGACGGGGTGGGTGATGCAGGTGCGGTTTCGCCCGTGGCTCTGCCCGTTTGCGGATGGCTGGATGCGGCGCTGGATGCGGCAGCGGGAAGCCCGCGAGAGGCGCTGTCGGATGCGCTGGGCGCGCTGGTGGACGGGCTGGAATGGAAGCGGCGGCTGTCGGCTGATCCGGCGGACCGGGCGTTCTGGGACGGCCATGCCAATGCGATGATCCTTGGGCCGGGCGGGTTGGAGGAGCGGGGCGATCTGTGGATCGGGGCCACGGTCATGGCCCCCGGCGTGACCTATGTCGATCACGACCACCCGCCCGAGGAGGTCTATTTGTCGCTGGCCCCGGGCGAATGGTGGAATGCCGAAATGGACTGGAGCGATCCGGGCATGACGGGGGCGGTCTATAACCCGCCCGGCATTCGCCATGCGATGCGGTCGGGCAAGGGGCCGTTTCTGGCGCTGTGGTTTCTGCCTGTCTAGAGACGGTCAAGAAGGTCGGCGGTAGGCCAGGCATCGGCGGGCAGGCCAAGGCGGGACTGTTCCTTTTGCACCGCGATGCGGGTGGCGGCACCAAGGATGCCGTCGATGGCGCCGACATCATGGCCCAGCGCAGCAAGGCGGGTTTGCAGCGCTTTCATCTGGTCAAGGCTGAGAGCGGGGTCGGGGTTGCCGGCCAGATAGGGCTCTGCCCCCATGAGACGGGTGCCGAAATAGGCGGCGGTGGTGACATAGACGAAGCTTTTGTTCCAGTCGAACAGGGTGCGGAAATTCGGGTAAATGAGGAAGGCCGGTCCCTTGCGTCCTTGCGGCAGCAGGATCGAGGCGGGAAGGCCGTTTTCCACCACACCACCGCGGATCTGCACGCCCATCGCCGCCCATTGTTCGGCGGGAAGTTCGGTATCAAGGCCGGTCAGATCCCAATCGAAGGTTTCGGGGAGGATTACCTCTTGCAGCCAAGGCTCGCCCGCGCGCCAGCCGTGGTGTTGCAGCATCTTGGCCCCGGACAAAAGCGCATCGGGGACCGATGTTTTCAGCGTGACCAGACCGTCGCCATCGCCATCCACACCACGGGCGAGGATGTCACCCGGCAGCATCTGGACCATGCCGATTTCGCCCGCCCAGGCACCGTTGGTTTCAAGGTCGAACTCGCCCAGCCGATGCATTTCCAGCGCGGCCATGACCTGTGGCTGGAACAATTCGGGGCGGCGGCAATCATGGGCGAGGGTGACCAGTGCGCGGCGCGTGTTGAAATCGCCCTGCACCGCGCCGTAATCAGTTTCAAAGGCCCAGAAGGCCAAGAGGATACCGCGCGAGACGCCGTATTCGGACTCGGCCCTGTCAAAGATCGTATCCCATTGGTCTGCCAGCGCGCGGCCACGGACCAGACGATCGCGCGAGATCAGGCTTTGCGAAAACTCCAGAAAGCTTTTGCGAAACACGCCTTGGGACCGGTCGGCTTTGATCACGCGGGGATCGGGGGTCAGGCCTGCAAAGAAGGCATCGGCGGTTTCAGCGGGGATGCCGGTAGCGATGGCCTCGGCCTTGGTGGCGTTGACCCAGTCACCGAATTCGCCGCCGCAGGGGGCGGCAAGGGCGGGAATGGGCAGGGCAAGGGCGGCAAGGGTGGCGATAAGGCGCATTTGATCACTCTGGCAAGGTGGGGCGAGGGTATGCGCTGGGGCAAGGGGCCGCAACCGGGGCGTGATCAGATGATCGCGATGAGGGTGGTGAGGGCAAGGAAGGCCGCCCATGTGCGCCAGAGGGCGGAACAGGCGGCGTCGATCTGATCGGGGCCGGGGTCGCGGCGGCCCTCGGCCCAGACCCACGGATAATCGCGCATCTCGCCGTGATAGGCGCGGGGGCCGGATAGCGCGGTGTTCAGGACGACGGCCATCGCCGCCTCGGGCCAGCCGGCATTGGGGGAGCGGTGGAGGGGCGCGTCGCGCAGGATCGGACGGGGATCGGTCCAGCCATGGGTGAGCGCGATCAGCAGCGCGGTCAGGCGGGCGGGGATCAGGTTCAGCAGATCGTCAAAGCGGGCGGCGGCCCAGCCGAATTCTTCGTGCCGGGGGGTGCGGTGGCCGATCATACTGTCGGCAGTATTGGTGATTTTGTAGAGCATCAGCCCCGGCAGGCCGCCGATCAGGAACCAGAAGGCGGGGGCGATGACGCCGTCGGACAGGTTTTCCGCTGCGCTTTCGATGGCGGCGCGGGAGACGCCTGCACGGTCGAGATTGGCGGTGTCACGGCCCACGATCATGGCCACGGTGCGGCGACCGCCCGGCAGGGAAAGGCGCAGTTCATCGGCCACGGCGCGGACATGCTGCACAAGGGATTTCTGCGCCAGCAGGATGGCGGCGGCGATGATTTCAAGGATACCGAAATCGGGGATCAGGTGGATGATCTGCCCCAGCGCCATAGCGGCAAGCCCCAGAGCGGCCATGGTGGCGGTGCCTTTGAGGCGTTTGTGGGGGCCGGTGTTGAAGCGACGGTCGGCCCAGCCGATGGCGCGGCCCATAAGGACGGCGGGATGGGGGAAGCGGTTCCAGAGCCATTTGGGTTCGCCCAAGGCGGCATCCAGCAGCAAGGCGGGGATGAGGAGTGTCGCGCTCATGCCAAGGCATCCTGAAGGCGGGCCCAGCCTGCGCCATCGGGCAGGCCGAGGCGGAGCCAGCGGGTCGAATAGGGAAAGATGCGGGCAAGGATGCGATGGCGGGCGAGGCGGTCCTGCCATGCTGCGGCATCGGGCGTGTCATAAAGGCGGAAGAGGGGGGTGCCGCCAAGCGGTGCGATGCCAGCGGTGAGCATCATCGCGTCAAGGCGGGCGGCATCTGTGGCAAGGCGGGCGCGGGTTGCATCGGCCCATGCCGGGTTTGACAGCGCGTCGGTGGCGATGGTCAGCGCGGGGCCGGAGACGGCCCATGGGCCGAGCATCGGGTGCAGGCGGGCGATCAGGGCGGGGTCGCCGATGGCAAAGCCGAGGCGCGCGCCTGCGAGGCCCCAGAATTTGCCGAAGCTTTTCAGGATAAGGGTGCCGGGGCGGGTGGCTTTGCCCATATGGGTGGCGTCGGGCATCACGTCGCAGAAGCTTTCGTCGATCACGCGGAATGGGGTGTCAGGCGCGGGGTGGAGGCGACCGTCGGGGTTGTTGGGGTGGACGATGACTGTGGCCTCGGTCGCGCTGTCGGTAACGGTCCAGCCGGAGGCGCGGAAGGCGCGGGCGTGTTCGTTATAGGTGGGGCCGGGAATGGCGACTTGGGCGGGCGGCAGCAAGGCCGGGATGCGGGCGATGAGGGCAGAGGCACCAGGGGCCGCGATCACGGAGGCGCTGTCGGGAATGGCCCAGAAGCGGCGGGCGGCCTGTTCCAGCGCGGCATGGGCGGCGTGGTCGGGGAGCGCGGTCCATGCATCCGCAGGCAAAGGCGGGATCGGGTAGGGGCGCGGGTTGATGCCGGTGGACAGGTCAAGCCAATCACCGCGCGCGCCGCCCCACCGGGCGCAGGCGGCATCTATTCCGCCGCCATGATCGGGGGGGGCGATTCGGGTGTGATCCGTGGTCATGGGGGCAGTGAACCGATTGCGCGGGGGCTGTCCACTGGGGGAGGGGCGGTGCGTGCGCCAAAACCCGCGGGCGGATTACCGCTGGTTGTGCGCGCTGCGGTAAAACTGTCACGCAGTGTTAACGTCCCGGTTACGCCTTGGGGTTTCCTTGATTTTGCCCGTCTGCACCGCAGATTTGGAATTGGGGGTCGGAGGTTGTCATGCTCGAGTTTCTGCCGAAAGAAATACGGGACGGGCTTGAGGCCGCGCGCAAGCGGGAGCTGCGGCGGAAGTCGCGCCTTCGGGTGCAGGTGGGCCATGCGGTTTTCCCTGTCCTGCGGTTCTGGGATGAGGGGTTCGCGCTGGATGCGTCGCTGACGCCCAATCTGCGTGGGTTGGTCGATGTCTATGACGGGGCGAACCATATCTTTCAGTGCCTGATCGTCGCATCGACCACCGACAATGGCGAGCTGATCTGTGACTTCAAGCGATCGACCGCCGTGCTGGACCGCCCGGCGCTGGACTATTGGCGCGATGAGAACGCGCCGGTAGGTTATTTGCCCAAGGCCTGATCCAGGTTCGCGGTGACGCGAAAGCCGGGAGGGATGCTGTCCTGCCCGTCGAGGATCAGGGTTGCCATCACCTCGGCCACTTTGGGGGCCATGCCGAAGCCGATCTTGAAGCCGCCATTCGCGATGTACTGCCCAGGCCTGCCGGGCCATGCGCCCAGCATCGGCGCACGCGAGCGGGCGCGGGGGCGGATGCCGGCCCAACGGTCGATGACGGGGGCATCGGCGAGAATGGGCAGGGCAGCGCGGGCGCGGGTGAGGATGTCGTCAAGCTGCGCGTCGGTGGCGGTGGGATCGGTCCATGTGTTTTCCGAGGTGGAGCCGATGGCGGTGGTGCCGTCGGCATGGGGAACGATGTGCAGGGCATCGGCGAAAAGCTGGGGCAGGTCGCGGGCATCGTGTTGCAGGAGCAGGGCCTGCCCTTTGACGCCCGCACCGACGGGTTGGTTGAAGGTTTGGGACAGGTCTACCAGCCCGGCATAGCCGGTGGCCCAAAGGGTGGGGCCTTCGGATGTGGAGGTTCTGTCAGTGACCTCTCCGCCTTGTGCGCGGATGGCGGCGGCGAGGGCGGCGCAGGCGAGGCGGGGTGACAGGCGGGCGGTGAGCGTGTCGTGGATCAGCCAGCCGGTTGGGCTGTGCGGTTCCCACGCGGCCCCGGTGGCGGGGATGACGCGCCAATCGGCGCGGCCTTGCCAGAGGGTTTGGGCTTCCGCGATGCGGGCGCGGGCGTTGTGCAGGGCGCGGTCATCGGGGATGGGTTGCAGGCGGCCAGAGCGGAGATAGCCCGGATCAACGCCGCCTGCTTGGGCCACATCAGACCACCAGCTTTCGGCCATGAGGAGGCTTTCCAGTTGGAACTGCTTCTTGTCGTTCCAATTTTCCGGCACATGCGGGGCGAGCGCACCGACAAGGCCGCCGGACGATCCGGCACCGATATGGGCGGTGTCGATCACCCGCACGCGGGCGCCCCGGCGGGTGGCTTGCCATGCGCAGGACAGGCCGAAGATGCCCCCGCCCATGACTGTAAGATCGACCCTTGCCATTCCTTGCGCCCTTGCCCATGGTCCGCCGCAATCTGGGGTTTAGGGCAAATGACGGGCGGGGAACAGGGATCGGCGGGGCTGGACTGGCGCGACGGGATCGTGCCGGTGTCGCAGCGGTTCGACGACCCGTATTTCAGCCTTGCCGATGGTTTGGCCGAGACGCGGCATGTGTTCCTGCGCGGCAATGGCCTGCCCGCGCGGTTGCGGGACGGGTTTCATGTGGCGGAACTGGGGTTCGGGACGGGGCTGAACCTGCTGGCGCTGATGATGGCATGGGCGGGGACAGGCGCGCCGGGTGTGCTGCGGTTTACATCATTCGAGGCCTATCCGCTTGAGGCGGGCGATATGGCGCGGGCGCTGGAGGCATTTCCCGAGGCGCGGGCGGTGGCGGGGCCGTTGCTGGAGCAATGGGCTACGGGGGCGCGGCAGTTGCATCTGCCGGGCGTTGAGGCAGAGGTCATTATCGGGGATGCGCGCGAGACTTTGCCGGGATGGGGCGGGGTTGCGGATGCGTGGTTTCTGGACGGCTTTTCGCCCGCGAAGAACCCGGAACTGTGGTCAGACGATCTGATGCGCGCGGTGGCGGCGCATACGGGCGCGGGCGGGACATTCGCCACTTATACGGCGGCGGGCCATGTACGGCGCGCCTTGGCGGAAGCGGGGTTCACGGTGGAGCGACTGCCGGGGCATGGAAGGAAACGGCATATGACGGTTGGGGTTCTTGGGGGTGTGCTGGCATGAGCGGGTTGCCGAAGCTGGACAGGAACAGCAATGCCACCGTGCAGAACACGACGCTGGGCATCTGGCTGATGATCGCCACCACGGTGGTTTTTGCCGTGCAGGACGGAATCTCGCGCCATCTGGCGACGGAATACAACGTCTACATGGTGGTGATGATCCGGTTCTGGTTCTTTGCGGCCTTTGTCATGGCGCTGGCTGCGCGTGAGGCGGCGCGGGAGGGCGGCGGGCTGCGGGCGGCGGTGCGGTCGCGCTATCCGTGGTTGCAGGTGGTGCGCGGCGTGCTGCTGGTGACCGAGGTCTGCGTGATGGTGATTGCCTTTGTGAAGCTGGGGCTGGTGGAAAGCCATGCGGTGTTTACCTGCTATCCCCTGCTGATCGCGGCCTTGTCCGGCCCCATTCTGGGGGAAAAGGTCGGCTGGCGGCGCTGGACGGCGATCATGATCGGGTTCGTCGGTGTGCTGATCATTTTGCAGCCGGGCTATGCGGTGTTTTCGCCCTGGGCTTTGGTGCCGCTGCTTTCTGCGCTGCTGTTTGCGATCTATGGGCTGATGACGCGCTATGTGGCGCGGGGCGACAGTGCGGCGGTGTCGTTCTTCTGGACCGGGACGGTGGGTGCAGCGGCGATGACGCTGGTGGGCGTTTGGTTCTGGGAACCGATGACGGCACCGGATTGGGGCTGGATGGGGGCGTTGTGCTGCACGGCGATTGTGGGGCATTGGCTGCTGATCAAGGCCTTTGCGGTGGCCGAGGCGTCGGCGATTCAGCCCTTTGCCTATCTGCAACTGGTCTGGGCATCGGGGATCGGGTTGTTCCTGTTCGGTGAGGAGTTGCGGACCAACGTGGCCATCGGCGCGGGGCTGGTGGTGGCGGCGGGGCTGTTCACGCTGTGGCGGCAGCGTGTGAAGGCGCGGCAGGGCTGAGCGTCACGCCTGACGTGACAGCAGGTCCAGCAGGCGGGCGCGGGAGTCGGGCAGGGGGCGACCGTTCAGCAGGGGCTCCAACCCGCGCGTCAGGAAATGGCCTGTGATGGCGAGGCCGGATGTGATCTCGGTGCCGCTGCCGCTGCCTTGGCCCATCAGCACCTGCGGCAAGGGCAGGAGACGACTGGCCCAGTCGCCCGCCCCCGCGCGGCTGACGGCGCGGCCGGATTTGGGCGAGACATAGGCGAGGTCGTCGCGTGCGCCGGTGACCGCGCAGGAGCCGAGGTCGAGGCCGAAGCCAAGCTCTTCGAGCAGCAGCAGTTCCCAGCGCAGGTAATCGGCGGGCCAATCGGCGCTGCGTTCCAGTGCATCGAGAAGCGGCATGGTTGCGCGCCACAAAAGCGGGTGGGATTCGCGTTCCGGCAGGGCCACCCGCAGCAGGGCGCAGATGGCGTTCAGGCCTGCCAGCGCCAGCCTGTCTGACAGCACCCCCGCGCGGGACCGCAGGGGTTCCACGGTGAAGGTGCCGATGTGATCATCCAGCCTTGCGCGCCAAGCCACATCCAGCTGCGCGCCGGGTTGCAGGATGGGCGCAATGCGGCGCGAGGTGCCACCGCGCACCACACCGGCATGGCGGCCATGTTCCGCCGTGAAGACCTCGATGATCGCTGCGCTTTCGCCGTGCGGCCTGACCGACAAGAGCGCGCCTTCGTCCCGCCATTCCATGGGCGCGACTATCGGCGCGGGGCGCGGGAAGGGCAAGCGCCCGTCTGTGCGGGATCAGTCGGACAGGCCCGGTTCATCGAGCAGGGTGCGGCCCTGACGATCCTCGACCTCGATCACCCAGAGATCGGGGTCGCGGTCGCGTTGGCGGCGGAGAAGGGCGTCAACCTCAACCTCTGGTCCTTCGGTCAAGGTGACCCAGACGCGCGCGCCGGTCATCAGGTCATAGCTGCGCTGCATGGCCTTTGCCTGCCCGTCCAGCGTGGCGGATTTCACGATCACCGCGCCTGCCGTGGCATCGCCCTTGGCGGTGACATAGACGGGAATGTCGGCCAGCCGCAGCCGGGTGAGGTAGGCGGAAACCCAAAGATCGGTGGTCAGGCGCATGGGCAACCTGTGGTCACTGCGGGGGTGACGGTCTGTCGGCTGGGCGATGAAAGGGGGCCGGGGAGGGCTGTTGCCCTCTCCGGGGTTGGATCAATCGCCATCCTTGAAATCAAGCCCCATTTCGGAATAGCGCTCGGCCTCTTCCAGCCAGTTCGGGCGGACCTTCACCGTCAGGAACAGATGGACCGGGCGATCAAGGAAGGTGGAGATTTCGGCGCGCGCCTGTTGGCCGATGGCCTTGATCGTTTCGCCCTTTGCCCCAAGGAGGATGCCCTTGTGGCCATCGCGGGCGACATAGATGATCTGGTCGATCCGGGTCGATCCGTCGGGGCGGTCTTCCCATTTTTCGGTTTCCACGGTGAGCTGATAGGGCAGTTCCTCATGCAGGCGGAGGGTCAGCTTTTCGCGGGTCATTTCCGCCGCGATCATGCGCATGGGCAGATCGGCGATCTGGTCTTCGGGATAGAACCACGGGCCTGCGGGCAACTCAGCCGCCAGCCATTCGCGCAGATCATCCACGCCATAGCCGCGTTCGGCGCTGATCATGAAGGTCTTGGCAAAGGGGAAGGCGCCGTTCAGCTTTTCGGTGAGCGCGAGCAGGGTTTCGGCCTTGACCTTGTCGATCTTGTTGATGGCCAGGGCGACACGGGTGCCGGTGGGGATCTTGTCCTTGAGGTTGTCGACAATCGCCTCGACCCCGCCGGTCAGGCCGCGATGCGCCTCGACCAGCAGAACGATGATATCGGCATCCGCAGCACCACCCCATGCGGCGGCGACCATGGCGCGGTCCAGCCGGCGGCGGGGGCGGAACAGGCCGGGCGTATCGACGAAGACGATCTGCGCCGCGCCTTCCATGCAGACGCCGCGAATGCGGGTGCGGGTCGTCTGCACCTTGTGCGTGACGATGGACACCTTGGCACCCACCATCCGGTTGAGGAGCGTGGATTTCCCAGCATTGGGTTCGCCGATCAGGGCGACGAAGCCGGCGCGGGTGGGGCCAGCGCTGGTGGGGTTGGCGCTGGTGGTGGGTTCAGTCATTGGTCTTCTCCATCCGGTCGAGCAGCGCGCGCGCTGCTGCCTGTTCGGCTGCCCGTTTTCCGTTTGCCCGCCCGGTTGCGGCTTGACCGTTTTCCAGCCGTGCCTCGACGGTGAAAACGGGTTGGTGATCCGGCCCCTCGCGCCCGGTTTCGGTATAGGTGGGGGGCGGCAGGCCACGGGCCTGGGCCCATTCCTGCAGGCTGGATTTGGCATCGCGCGTTTCGGCAAGCGAGGCCGCCGCGATGCGCGGGCCCCAGAGACGCAGGACCACATCGCGCGCGGCGTCGAAACCGGCATCCAGATAGACGGCGGCGATCACCGCTTCCATCGCATCACCCAGCAGCGCCTCTTTCCGCCGCCCGCCCGAGAGCATTTCCGAACGGCCGAGTTTCAGCACCTCGCCAAGGCCCGTGTCGCGGGCCACGTCGGCGCAGGTTTCCTGCCGCACCAGCGCGTTGAAGCGCGGGGCGAGGGTGCCCTCGGATGCGTGACCGTCGGCTTGAAACAGGGCTGTGGCGATGGACAGGCCAAGGACGCGGTCGCCGAGAAACTCCAGCCGTTCGTTGGAAGGGCGGGTTTGCGACGAGATCGACGAATGTGTAACCGCCCGGACCAGCAGGTCCGGGCGGCGGAAGTCATGCCCGATCCGGGCCGCGAAGGCCGCGAGTTCCGCAGCCAGCTTGACCCGCTGAGTCGTCACAACACCGCCCTGACGTTTGGCCCGATCATTCGACCGCCTTGAAGAAACGGTCGGCGCGCCATGTCCAGAAGAACAGCATGGAGCGGCCGGCAGAGGAGAAGATGATCCGGTCGGCTCGGCCGATCAGGAATTCGGCGGGAACAAAGCCGACGCCGCCGACAGCCTGACCAAAGCGCGAGTCTTGGCTGTTGTCGCGGTTGTCGCCCATGAAGAAGAACTGGCCTTCGGGCACGGTGAAGACATCGGTGTTATCGGCGAAACCGCCGGTATCGATGTTGAGCACGTTATGCGTGCGCCCGCCCGGCAGGGTTTCGGTGTAGCGCGACGAGGTGCAGATGCCGCCTTCGCCGACGGGGCCGTTTTCGCAGCGGGGAAGCTGGCCCATCGGGCCCTGCTTTTCATAGATTTCCTCGAATGTCCCGGCGGGCGTTTGCGGGACGACCTCGCCGTTCAGATAGAGGATGCCATCGCGCATTTGCACGGTATCGCCGGGCAGGCCGATCAGGCGCTTGATGAAATCGGTGCCGTTGACCGGGTGGCGGAACACGACGACATCGCCGCGTTCCGGATCGGAGGCCAACAGGCGGCCCGAGAAGGGGCAGGCCGAGAAGGGGCAGGAATAGCGCGAATAGCCATAGGCCATCTTGTTGACGAAAAGGAAATCGCCGATCAGCAGCGTATCCTTCATCGAACCCGACGGGATCCAGAACGGTTGGAAGAACAGGGTGCGGAAGACGCCCGCGATCACCAGCGCCCAGAGCACCGTCTTGATCGTTTCGACGATGCCGCCTTCGGTCTTGGCCTTGTTGCCTGCCATTTTGTCCACTCTGATTGGGGTCCGTCTGTCCGGATCGGCGCTAATTGCGCGCAGCGGGCGGGGGAGTCAAGTTCCGGGGGGTTGTAGGGGCTGGATCGGGCGGGCTTCGATCACCACAAAGGCCTGCGCCCAGGGGTGATCATCGGTCAGGGTGACATGGATTGTCGCCTCGTGCCCCGCAGGCGTCATGTCGCGCAGGCGTTCGGCTGCCCAGCCGGTGAGGTGCATGACAGGCTGGCCGGAGCGGAGGTTGGTGACCGCCATATCCTTCCACGAGATGCCCATGCGCAGCCCGGTGCCGAGCGCCTTTGAGCAGGCCTCTTTCGCGGCCCAGCGTTTGGCATAGGTGGCGGCGATGGCGCGGGGGCGGGATTCGGCTTTCTTCTGTTCGCGTTCGGTGAAGACCCGATCCTTGAAGCGGTCGCCGAAGCGGGCGATGGTCGCCTCGATCCGGTCGATATTGGCGAGATCGGTGCCGATACCGAGGATCATCTGCTGCGGTCCAAGGGTTTTTCGGCCCAACGAATTTTCTGCGAAAATTCAGGGCCGGGGGTGGGGGTGGGGGCGTGATTTTTCGCAGGAAAATCGTGCGCCCCCATGTGCGGGGGGCGTGTCATGCTTGGCCCATGCGGGCTTCGTCCATGCGGCGACGCATTTCTTCGATGGCGGGGCCGAGGCCGCGGAAGATCGCCTCGCCAATCAGGAAATGGCCGATGTTCAGTTCCATCACCTCGGGCATGGCTGCGATGGGGGCCACGTTGTCATAGGTCAGGCCGTGGCCTGCGTGCACCTCAAGCCCCAGCGCGTGGGCGAGTTTGGCTCCCCGGCGCAGGCCTTCGAGTTCCTCGGCGGCAGCCTCATCATGCCCGTCGGCCAGAAGTTCGGAATAGTGGCCGGTGTGCAGTTCCACGACCGCCGCGCCGATGCGGGCGGAGGCTTCGATCTGGCGGGGGTCGTGGCCGATGAACATGGAGACGCGGCAGCCAGCCTCACGCAGGGGGGCGATATAGTCAGCAAGGCGGCTGTCATCGCCTGCGACATCAAGCCCGCCTTCGGTGGTGCGTTCTTCGCGCTTTTCCGGCACGAGGCAGACGGCATGGGGTTTGTGGCGCAGGGCGAGGGCCTGCATTTCCGCCGTGGCGGCGCATTCGAAATTCAGCGGGATCGACAAGCCGGCGACCAGCGCCTCGATATCGGCGTCGCGGATATGGCGGCGGTCTTCGCGCAGGTGGGCGGTGATGCCGTCGGCCCCTGCCGCTTCGGCCAGCAGGGCGGCGCGGAGGGGTTCCGGCCAGGCGCTGCCGCGGGCGTTGCGGACGGTGGCCACGTGGTCGATGTTGACGCCCAGCCTGAGCGAGCCTTGAGGTTTCATGTCGCGCCTGTCCTTCTGGTTCCGAGTCGTAGCGGCAGATTAGGGTGGACCGGCGGCGTCGTCATCCCCCGGAGCAGTGGTGTTTTCGCCCCGATGCTTGAGCTTGGCCGCGGCGTTGGCGAGCGCTTCGCGGAGTTTGTGACGGCGTTCGCTGCGTTCCTTGGATTTGGCGTCGCGCGCCTTTTGATAGGCCATCACGAGCGGGATGGTCAGATAGTAGAACAGACCCGACAGAAGGAAACCCGGCCCCAGCGCGCCGAGGAAGTAGGGCAGGTAGATTTCGTGCCAGAACTGGCCGAGCCCGGCCCAGCGGGCGTGTTCAGGGCCGAAGATGGCCTTGATGTTGAACCACAGATCGGCCCCGGCATTGGCAAAGGCCATGCCGATATATTCGGGCGAGAGCGGCTTTTCGATGCCCAGCATCCAGTGGCCCAGCGACATGGCAAGCACGGCAAAGAAGGGCGTGGTGATCGGGTTGGTGTTGAAGGTGGCCAGAAGCGCGGCCAGCAGGTTGCCCTTCACGGCCCGTGACGCCAGCCAAGCCGCCACGAACTGCATCCCCGGCAGCGGCAGGAAGCCCACCATGGACCCGGCAAAGACGCCGCGTGCGATGCGGTGCGGGCTGTCGGGCAGGCGGCGCATGCGGTGCAGGACATATTGGGTGGCACGCCGGAATCCGCCCTGGGGGTAGACCATTTCGCGGGTCCATCCCCATAGGGTCCGTGGGTTGCGCCGCTTGAAAACCAAAACCTAGCCCCCCGCGCCCGATCAGGGCTTACGCGTCATATCGCGGTGTCGTGAAATCTGGGCGACATCGGTCTCGGCCTCGAGTGCGGTCATGACCATGTGCAGATGTTCGACATCGCGCAGGTCCACGTCGATGATGAGCCGGTAGTAATCCGGTTTGCGGTCTGTGAACCTGAGGTCGGAGATATTGGCCTTCTGCTCGCCGATCAAGGTGCAGATGCGACCAAGCACCCCGGCATCGTTGGAAATGGTTATTTCAAGGCTGACGGTGTGGACAGCGGCGTGGCGGCCGGAATGCCAATGCAGATCGACCCAGCGGCCGGGCTGTTCTTCAAATTCCTCAAGCGCGGGGCAGTCGATGGCATGGACCACCACGCCCTGCCCGCGATAGGTGATGCCGACGATGCGTTCGCCCGGTACCGGCTGGCAGCAGGGGGCGCGGCGGAAGGATTGGTCATCCGACAGGCCCACGACAGGGCGGGAGGCATCCACCTCATCTGCCTGGGCGCGGGCAAGTTCGGGGTAGAGCGTTTCCACCACCCGGCGGGCGGTGATTTCGGCGCTGCCCAGACGGGCGAGCAGATCGGTTTCATCGGCCAGACCCAGCATCTTGGCCGCGGTGCGCAGGGCCTTGTCGGTGGCCTTCTTGCCGACATGGTCAAAGGCGGCGCGGGCGAGTTCCTGACCGAGCTTGACGAAGCGGCCCTTGTCTTCTTCGCGCAGGGATTTGCGGATCGCGGCTTTGGCGCGGCCTGTCGTCACGATGTCGATCCAAGACGCCTGCGGGCGCTGGCCTTCGGCGGTGATGATTTCGACCGACTGGCCGTTCTTGAGCCGGGTCCAGAGCGGCACGCGGATGCCGTCGACCTTGGCCGAGACGCAGGAATTGCCGATGCGGGTGTGGATGGCATAGGCGTAATCAAGGGGCGTCGCGCCGCGCGGCAGTTGCACAACATCGCCCTTGGGCGTGAAGCAGAACACCTGATCGGAGTACATCTCCATCTTCACGTGTTCGAGGAATTCGTCGTGATCGCCTTCGTCGAAGCGTTCGGTCAGCGTGGCGATCCATTTCGCGGGATCGACGGCGAAGGGGTTCCGCGCGCGGACGCCTTCGCGATAGGACCAATGCGCGGCGACGCCGGCCTCGGCCACTTCGTGCATTTCGCTGGTCCTGATCTGCACCTCGACCCGTTTGCCATCGCGGCCGGAGACGGTGGTGTGGATGGAGCGATAGCCGTTGGATTTGGGCTGGCTGATGTAATCCTTGAACCGGCCCGGCACGGCGCGCCAGCGTTGGTGGATCACGCCAAGGATGCGATAGCAATCGGCGACCGATCCGCAGATGACGCGGAAGCCGTAGATATCGGACAGACGCGAGAAGGCGAGGTCCTTCTCCTGCATCTTGCGCCAGATGGAATAGGGTTTCTTGGCGCGGCCATAGACATCGGCCTCGATCTGGACCTTTTCCAGTTCATTGCGGATGTCGGCGGTGATCTTGTGGACGACGTCGCCCGCTTCGCGCTGCAGGGTGATGAAGCGGCGGATGATGGAATTGCGCGCCTCGGGGTTCAGGACGCGGAAGCCGAGATCTTCCAGTTCTTCGCGCATCCACTGCATCCCCATGCGGCCGGCGAGGGGGGCGAAGATTTCCATGGTTTCGCGGGCTTTTTGCGCCTGCTTTTCCGGCTTCATGCTTTTGATCGTGCGCATGTTGTGCAGCCGGTCGGCCAGCTTGACCAGGATGACGCGCAGGTCTTTTGACATGGCCATGAACAGTTTGCGGAAGTTTTCCGCCTGCTGGCTTTGTGCCGAGGACAGTTCGATATTGGTGAGTTTGGTCACGCCATCGACAAGTTCGGCCACTTCGGTGCCGAACAGTTGGGCGATTTCGGTATAGGTAGAGCGGGTGTCTTCGATCGTGTCATGCAGAAGGGCGGTGATGATGGTGGCATCATCAAGCCGCTGTTCCGTCAGGATGGCCGCGACAGCGACGGGGTGGGTGAAATAGGGTTCGCCCGATTTGCGCATCTGGCCATCATGCATCTGATACCCATAGGCATAGGCCTTGCGGATCAGATCAGCATTCGTGCGCGGATTGTAGTTTCGGACAAGGGCGATGAGGTCTTCGACGTCGATCATCATCGCCCTGAGTGTTTATCCGGCGGGGGGCCGGGCTTTCGCCCGGATCAGTTGTCGCCCTGCGCTTCCATCAGCGCGCGCAGGAGTTTCTCTTCGGACATGTCGTCCTGCATCGGGCGGTCAATCTCGCCCGACATCAGAAGCGCCATCTGGTCGTCTTCGGGTTCGTCAACTTCGATCTGGGTCTGGTGCGATTCGATCATCCGCTCGCGCAGAACCTCGGCCGACTGGGTTTCCTCGGCGATTTCGCGCAGGGCGACCACCGGGTTCTTGTCATTGTCGCGGTCGATGCCAATCGGAGAACCGGCCTGAATTTCGCGTGCCCGATGGGCGGCGAGCATCACCAGTTCAAAACGGTTGGGCACCTTGTCAACGCAATCTTCGACCGTCACGCGGGCCATGGGCTGCTCCAGTTCGGATGGGGGGCATAGAGTGGCTTACTTAGTCGCATCATCCATTATTGACAAGCGTTGAATCGGTGCAGGGTGGGGCGAACCTCGGCGCGGTCGGCGGCGGGCAGGGCGGCGGCCATTTGCGCCACGGTGAGGCCGGTGATCGGGTGGGGCCAGTCGGGGGCCACGTCGCAGAGCGGGACGAGGACGAAGGCGCGGTCTTGCAGGCGGGGATGGGGCAGGATCAGCCGGTCCGGTGCAAGGGTGCGCTGGTCGTCAGCGGGCAGGTCGCGCCACTGGCGGTGGGTGGCCGGGTCGGGCAGCACGGTTTCACCGAAGGCGATCAGGTCAAGGTCCAGCGTGCGCATCCCCCAGCGGGTTTCGCGGTGGCGGCCATACCGGTCTTCGATGCGGTGCAGCAGGGCCAGCACCTGCTGCGGGCCAAGGTCGGCGGGAAGGGGTGCCGAAATTGCGGCATTCACATAATCGGGACCGGCCCCTGCAGGGAAGCAAGGCGTTGCATATATGAGGCTGGAGATGAGAGGGCCGAGAGATGCGGCAAGGTCATCGCAGGCGCTGCGCAGGGTGATTTCGGGCGGATGCCCGTTCTGCGGCAGGTTTGCCCCGAGCGCGATGAGCAATCTTTGGCTGCTGTTCGTCACCTTGGATACACTTTCGTATAGCGGAACTTGAATGATTTCTAGGAGCGCTGATAACTTGGCAATGTTTCTCGGATATTTCCCTGCTTTGTCGCAGTCCACTCATGGAAAGTGTTCGGGGATTTGTTTTGAGGGGAACTCATAATGTTTTACAAGGACGAACGGCTTGCGCTGTTCATCGACGGTTCAAATCTTTACGCCGCGGCCAAGGCGCTTGGGTTTGACATCGACTACAAGCTGTTGCGGCAGGAATTCATGCGGCGGGGGAAGCTGCTGAGGGCCTTCTACTATACCGCGCTGCTGGAGAATGACGATTATTCACCCATCCGCCCGCTTGTGGACTGGCTGAATTACAACGGCTTTACCATGGTGACCAAGCCCGCCAAGGAATACACCGACAGCCAGGGGCGGCGGAAGGTGAAGGGGAACATGGATATCGAACTGACGGTCGATGCCATGGAGCTTGCGCCGCGGGTGGATCATATCGTGCTGTTTTCGGGCGATGGGGATTTTCGCCCGCTGGTGGAAAGCCTGCAACGACAGGGGGTTCGGGTGTCGGTCGTATCCACGATCCGCAGCCAGCCGCCGATGATCGCAGATGAATTGCGGCGGCAGGCGGACAACTTCATCGAGTTGGACGAATTGCGTGACGTGATCGGTCGCCCGCCGCGTGAGCCGCGCCCGGGTGAGCGGGAAGAGGTTGCGGTAGACGTGAAGTGATTGCGGCATCCAAAGCTGCGGACCCCGCGCCCGACGTGTTTGACTACACGCTGGAGGCGGGGGATGCGCTGGCATGGGAACGGGTGTCGCCTGCCTATCGCAAGCGGGACAGGCTGGCGCTAGCGGCGAGCCTGTTTGCGGGGTTTGGTCTGCTGAAGATGCTGTCGGGTAAGCTGGAGGATGTGCCGGGTCTGCACAGCCTGCCTGCGGCTTTCATCCTTATGGCGCTGCCATTGGTGATGGTGGGGCTGTTTCAATACCATGACCGGCGGCAGCGTGCGAAGGCGCGGGCGAGCGGTGAGATGCGGCTGGAGGTTTGGCCCGACCGGATGATCGAGCATCGCACAGACCGGCGCGAGCCGCTGGTTCTGGGCGGGCGGTCGCTGCGCGCGCTGCGCGAGACGCGGGATCATGTGTTCCTGACTTTTGGGCGTGAAGATGTGGTGATCCTGCCCGCCCGCGCCTTTGCAACGCCTGCGGCGAAAGCGGATTTTGTCACGCATTGGCGCGCAAAGATTGGCTGACGCCTTGTCGCGCGGGGCGCGGCGGTCCATCTGGGGCGCATGATCCTTGGCTCCGCCCTGTTTGGCCTGTTCCTTGCCGCCTTTGTCGCGGCGACGTTGATTCCCTTTCAATCCGAGATCATCTTTGCGGGCATGATCGTGGCCGAGCCGGAACGCTTTGGCGTGATCCTGCTGGTGGCGTCGGTGGGCAATGTGCTGGGGTCCTGCCTGAACTATGCGCTGGGGCGCGGGCTGATGCAGCTGCGCGTGATGGAGCGGTTCCGCATCCCGGAGGAGGCGCTGCGCCGGGCCGAGGCGTGGTTTCGCCGCTGGGGGGTGTGGTCGCTGCTGCTGTCATGGTTGCCGCTGGGCGATGTGCTGACGGTGGTGGCAGGCACCTTGCGCACGCCGTTCTGGCTGTTTGCGCTGTTGGTGAGCATCGCCAAGACGGGGCGGTATCTGGTGCTTGGGCTGATCACGCTGGGGTTCGTGGGGTAAGGCGAGGCGGCAGGTTGCGGTTTACCAAGGCCGAGTTTGGCCCTAAATCAGGGATAACCGAGCACGAGGCCGCCTGATGACCCTTCCGCCCCTGACCCTGTATCTGGCCGCGCCGCGCGGGTTTTGCGCCGGAGTGGACCGCGCGATCAAGATCGTCGAGATGGCGATCGAAAAATGGGGTGCGCCGGTCTTTGTGCGGCATGAGATCGTGCACAACAAATACGTGGTCGACGGGCTGCGCGCCAAGGGGGCTGTGTTCGTCGAGGAGCTGGATGACTGCCCGCTTGACCGGCCGGTTGTGTTTTCCGCCCATGGCGTGCCGAAGGCCGTGCCGGCCGAGGCGGCGCGGCGCGAGATGATCGCGGTGGATGCGACCTGCCCGCTGGTGACCAAGGTGCATAACGAGGCGGCGCGGCACAGCGAGAACGGGTTGCAGATGATCATGATCGGTCATGCAGGGCATCCCGAAACGGTGGGGACCATGGGGCAGTTGCCGGAGGGCGAGGTGCTGCTGGTCGAGACGGTCGAGGATGTGGCGGGGCTGGTGGTGCGTGACCCGGGCAAGCTGGCCTTTATCACCCAGACCACGCTGTCGGTGGATGACACGGCGGATATCGCGGCGGCGCTGACGGCGCGGTTCCCGGCCATCGTGGCGCCGGCGCATGACGACATCTGCTATGCCACCACCAACCGCCAGATGGCGGTGAAGGCGATGGCGGGCAAGATTGACGCGCTGCTGGTGATCGGGGCGCCGAATTCATCCAACTCCAAGCGGCTGGTGGAGGTGGGGGCCAATGCAGGCTGCGCCTATGCGCAACTGATCCAGCGGGCCACGGATATCGACTGGCGGGCGCTGGAGGGTATTCGCAGCGTCGGGATCACGGCGGGGGCGAGCGCGCCGGAAGTATTGGTGAATGAGGTGATCGACGCCTTCCGTGCGCGGTTCGACACGGTGGTGGAGCCGGTGGAGACCGCGGTGGAGACGGTGGAGTTCAAGGTGCCCCGCATCTTGCGCGAGCCTGCATGAGCGATTGGGTGGTCTTTGAGGCCACCGTTGAGCCGGTGGAGTGGGGCCGCGCGACCTATACCCTGCTGCGTTTGCCTGAGGACGCAGCCGAGGCCCTGCTGGCACAGGGCGCCAAGCGGGTGGAGGGCGAGATCAACGAGCATCCGGTGAACCTTGCCCTGTCGCGCGCGCCGGTGGTGGAGGGGGTGTTCCTCTGGGCGGGGGCATCGCTGCTGGATCGGTTGGGGATCAGCCCCGGCGAGGTGCTGGAGGTGCGGCTGCGGCCTGCGCCGGACGATCAGGTGGACACGCCTGAGGATGTGGCGCTGGCCCTGCGGCATGCTGACCTGACCGCGGTCTGGGAGGGGCTGACGGCTGGCAAGCGGCGCGGATTGCTGTATCAGATCGGCACGGCCAAGACCGCCCCCACGCGCGCCAAGCGCATTGATGCCCTGATCAAGAGCCTGACATGACATCCATTCCCCGTTCTGCGCTGATGCTGGGTCTTGCCGGGTTGATCCCGTTCCTCTGGGGGGCGGCGAATGTGCTGTTTCCCGCGACAGTGGGCTGGGGCGGGCAGTGGATGAGCCCGTTGTTCATGGGCACCTATGTCAGCCTGACCTATGGGACGGTGATCCTGTCTTTCATGTCGGGCGTGCTATGGGGCTTTGCAACGCGGGCCGAGGGGCAGGCGGCCGCGCTGGGATATGGGCTGTCGGTGATCCCGGCGCTTTGGGCCTTTTTCATGGTGAATGGCGATCCGGGCGATGCGGCGGTGAACCTGTTCGCAGGCTTTGCCGGGCTGTTGATGCTGGACGGGTTCTTTGCGCGGCAGGGGCTGACGCCGCCATGGTGGATGCGGCTGCGCGGGCTGCTGACGGCGGTGGTGCTGGCCTGTCTGGCGGTGCCCATTCTGCTTGAGTGAACGATTTTTCTGCGAAAAATCAGGGGGCGTTCCGCCCCCTCGGCCTGCGGCCTCACCCCCTGAGGATATTTTGGCAGAGAAGAGGGGCTTGGTTGACGGTTGGGGGACGGCTGCCTAAACGAGGTCAAAAGGAGCCGCCATGCCAGAACTTTACGCCTATACCGATGGTGCCTGTTCGGGCAATCCGGGCCCCGGAGGATGGGGTGTGCTTTTGCTGGCGCGAGAGTCGGGGGCGGTGGTGAAGGAGCGCACGTTGCAGGGCGGCGAGGCGATGACCACCAACAACCGGATGGAGTTGCTGGCGGCGATTTCGGCACTGGAGACGCTGGCGCGCCCGTCGGAGATCATCATCGTGACCGACAGCGCCTATGTGAAGAATGGCGTGACGGAATGGATCCATGGCTGGAAGCGCAATGGATGGCGCACAGCGGGGCGTGATCCAGTGAAGAATGCCGATCTGTGGCAGCGGCTGGATGCGGCGCAGGCGCGCCACAAGGTGGATTGGCGCTGGATCAAGGGCCATGCCGGGCATGAGGAAAACGAGCGGGCCGATGCGCTGGCGCGGGCGGGGATGGCCCCGTTCAAGGCGAAGAGCGCATGATTGCGCCGGGCCTTGCCCTGCCGGCCGAGGCGCTGCTGTCGACGCTGGATTACGCATCGGTCGCGATATTCGCGCTGACGGGTGCGCTGGTGGCGAGCCGGTCGCAGCTGGATATCGTGGGGTTCATCTTTGTGGCCTGCCTGACCGCGGTGGGGGGTGGCACGCTGCGCGATGTGCTGCTGGATCGCGCGCCACTGTGGACCTCGGATCCGTTGCTGCTTTTGGTGGCGACGGTGGCGGCGGTGCTGGTGTTTTTTGGCGCGCATCGGCTGGAAAGCCGTTATCGCGCGTTGGAGTGGCTGGATGCCTTTGCGCTTGCCGTGGCGGTGCCGGCGGGGGTGGGGGTGGCGCTGGCCGAAGGGTTGGGCTGGCCTGTGGTTCTGGTGATGGGGATGGTGACAGGCTGCATGGGCGGGCTGATGCGCGATGTGGTGTGCAACGAGGTGCCGCTGGTGTTGAAGCAGGGCGAGCTTTACGTGACTTGCGCTTTTTGCGGGGCGGGGGTGGCGGTGCTGCTGGGTGGAGCCGGGGCCGAGGGGTGGCAGGCGTTGCTGGGCTGTGCGGTGGTGACGCTGATCCTGCGGGCGGGGAGTTTGCGCTTTGGCTGGCGGTTGCCAGTGTACAAGGCGCGGCCGCCGCGGCCGGGATCGCCCAAACGGTGAGACTTGTCAGGCTTTAGGTGAACGGTTATTCGTTTACCATGGGTAGACCGCGCAGCGTTCCGGATGATGAGGTGTTTTCAGCCATCCTTGGCCTTTTGGCCGAAGGGGGAGAGGGCGCTGTGTCCTTTGGGACCGTGTCGAAGGTTTGCGGATTGGCCCCGCCAACATTGGTGCAGCGCTATGGTGACCGGGCCGGGATGCTGCGCGCGGCTTTGGCGCAGGGCTGGGATTGCGTGATGGAGGCGGGCGAGCGCTTTGCCGCCGCAGAGGAAAGCGCGCAGGGATTTCTGAAGGCGCTGGCGGGCGTCTTGCCGCCCGCGCTGGTGCTGGCGAGCCTGTCCGATCCGGTGGCGGCCGCGCGTGCGGCAGAGTGGCGGCACGCGGTGGAGCGTGTGCTGGCGGCAAAGCTGGGCTGTCGC
Organism: Fuscovulum sp.; assembly: GCA_035192965.1. Classification (NCBI taxonomy): domain Bacteria; kingdom Pseudomonadati; phylum Pseudomonadota; class Alphaproteobacteria; order Rhodobacterales; family Paracoccaceae; genus Fuscovulum; species Fuscovulum sp. The sequence continues at coordinate 806,010 of CP136571.1, forward strand.
GACGAGGCGGCGGCGATGATGTTTGCGGCCTGGCAGGGGCGGTTGATCTGGGAACCGGCGGGCGGAGCGGGGTTCAAGCTGAAGGATGCCGCGCGGCGGCTGGGTTAGGCAATCTGGGCTGCCCTATTTCGAGACGTATTTCTGCCAGAGCCAGATCAGCGCCATGGCCCCGATGATTGCGCCGACAAAGGCTGCAACCCAGCCGGTGACTGAAACCAAGAAGCGCAGGATGCCCCAGCCGACAAGCGCGCCGCCGATGCCGATGGCGATGGTGGTGGGTACATCCGTCTGAACCCGCATGAAGCGGGTGGCGAGAAAGCCTGCTGCGGCACCGATGACGATCAGGATGAGGATGGGCATGGCGACCTTTGCTGTGAACGCGTGTGCTGCGCAGATCATGGCGCGGGTGGGCGGTTCAGTCCAGCAGTTCGGGAAGGGTAAAGCCGCGCAGGAATTCGGTGGGGTCTTGCGGTTTCTTGCCTTCGCGCTGGGCGAGGGTGATCTGCACCGTGCCCGTGCCGCAGGCGATGGTCAGGCCGTTGAGGACGGTGCCGGGGGCACCGCTGCCGGGGGCGAGTCGGGAGCGCAGGAGTTTCAGCCGCTCACCCCCCGCCATGCACCATGCGCCGGGGAAGGGCGACAAGGCGCGGATCTGGCGGTCGATTTCGGGGGCGGGGCGGGTCCAGTCGATGCGGGCCTCAAGCTTGTCGATCTTGGTGGCGTAGGTGATGCCCTCGGCCGGTTGTGGCGCGGGGGTGAGGGTGGGAAGGGCGTCGAGCGCGTCGAGGATCAAGCGCGCGCCCATCTGGGACAGGCGATCGTGCAGGTCTTGCGTGGTTTCTTGGATGCCGATGGCGGTGGATTCCCGCAGCAGGACGGGGCCGGTATCAAGGCCCGCCTCCATCTGCATGATGCAGATGCCGGTTTCCGCGTCGCCGGCCATGATGGCGCGGTGGATTGGGGCCGCGCCGCGCCAGCGGGGCAGGAGCGAGGCGTGGATGTTCAGGCAGCCGTGGCGCGGGGCATCTAGCACTGCTTGGGGCAGGATCAGGCCATAGGCGACGACGACCGCGATATCCGCGCCAAGGGCAGCAAAGGCGGCTTGGTCTTCGGGGGATTTCAGGCTGATGGGGTGGCGGACGGGCAGGCCGAGCTGAGTGGCGCGGGCATGGACTGAGGTGGGGCGAAGCTCCTTTCCCCGGCCCGCGGGGCGGGGTGGTTGGGTGTAGACGGCGAGGATATCATGCTTTGCGGTGAGGGCGTCGAGGATGGGGACCGAAAAATCCGGCGTGCCCAAAAAAACGATCTTCATCCCCGCCTCCGCAGCTTTTCCGCCTTGGCCAGCAGCATCTTGCGTTTGAGTGGTGAGAGATGGTCGAAATACATCTTGCCGGCCAGATGGTCGATCTGATGCTGCGCCGAGGTTGCCCAGAGATGGACGAAATCGCGATCTTCGATTTCGCCCTTTTCGTTCAGGTAGCGGACGGTGACGGCTCGGGGGCGGGTGATGAGGGCCGACACGCCGGGAAGGTTGGGCGAGGCTTCCTCGTGGTCGCGGGGTTGCACGCTGGCATGCAGGATTTCGGGGTTCGCCATGCGGATGGCCTGCCCGCGTTCGGTGGAACAATCCACGACGGCAAGACGCAGGGGGATACCGATCTGCACGGCGGCGAGTCCGTAGCCGGGCATGGCCTCCATCGTGTCGATCATGTCGGCCCAGATGGCGCGGATGTCATCGGTGATGGCGGCCACGGTGGCGGCGGGGGTTTTCAGGATCGGGTGCGGCCAGGGCAGACAGGGGCGCGCGGTCATGCCGGGGCCTGCGCTGCGGAATAGGCATGAAGCGCGGTCGCGCGGGCGGCTGGTGAAAGGCGGTCGAAGGTCACGATCCCATCGAGATGGTCATATTCGTGCTGTGCGCAGATCGCGGCGAAACCGGAGAGGGTTTCGTCTTGGGTGGTGCCATCAAGATCGGTCCAGCGCAGGTGAATGTCGGTGGCGCGGGTGATATCGGTGGTGATGCCGGGGATGGAGAGGCAACCTTCGATCCCGGTGGCAGTGGTGTCAGAGCGCCAGAGAATTTCGGGGTTCAGGCAGATGCGCGGGGCGGGGGTGCCTTCCTTCCATGTGACATCCATCACGAAGAGCCGGATCGGATGGCCCACCTGAGGTGCGGCAAGGCCACGGCCGGGGGCGGCATACATGGTTTCCAGCATGTCGGCGGCGAGTTTGCGGACCGCGTCGGTCAGCGGGGCGGGTGCGCAGGGGGTGGACAGGCACGGATCGGGCCAATGCAGGATGGGCAGAACGGTCATTCCCCGAACCGCGCACGTTCGCGTTTCAGCTTTTCCATCTTGCGGGTGATCATCTGGCGCTTCAGGGGGCCGAGATAGTCGATGAACAGCTTGCCGTTGAGATGGTCGATTTCATGCTGCACGCAGGTGGCCCAGAGGCCGGCGAACTGCTCTTCCTGATGTTTCCCATCAAGACCCAGCCAGCGGACGCGCACCTCGGCGGGGCGCTGCACATCGGCATATTGGTCGGGGATGGAAAGGCAGCCTTCCTCATAGCTGGAGAGTTCTTCGGAAACCCAGGTGATTTCCGGGTTGAACAGGGCGATGGGGCGGGGGGGATCGGTGTCGCCCTTGACGCAATCCATCACGACCAGCCGTTTCATCACCCCGATCTGCGGCGCGGCAAGGCCGATACCCGGTGCCGCATACATGGTTTGCAGCATGTCTTCGGCGAGTTGGCCAAGTTCGGGCGTGATCTCGGCGACGGGATCGCAGAGCTTCTTGAGGCGCGGGTCGGGATGGAGCAGGATGGGGCGGATCATGTCGCATGATTTACGGAAAACCGGCCTTTCGCGCAATGGCGGGGCGTGAGGGGCGCAGAGGGTAATTTGTCGGGAAGTAAGTTTCGATTTATCGCGGGTTGTCAGAAAAATTTCTCTCTATAATCGAATATGAAAGAAAATTTTTCACGTTTGAAAATCTGGGTTGGAACAAGCGTCCGGCGTTGCTATTCCTGTCCGGGACCACAGAACAGAGGGCCGAGATGAGCTTTGATACCCCGATTGACCGGCGTGGCACGCATTGCGTGAAATGGGACATGATGGAGAAACTCTATGGTGTGCCTGCCGAGGGCGGGTTGGCCATGTGGGTCGCCGACATGGAGTTTCGCCCGCCGGCCTGCGTGCAGCGTGCGGTGGAGCGGATGGCCGAGCATGGGGTTTACGGCTATTTCGGCGATGACAGCGCCTATCTGGAGGCGATCCAGTGGTGGATGCAGGCACGGCATGGCTGGGCTGTGGCGCGCGAGGATATCTTCACCACCCATGGGTTGGTGAACGGCACGGGCCTGTGTCTGGACGCGTTCACCGCGCCGGGGGATGGGGTGGTTTTGACGACGCCCGTTTACCACGCCTTTGCCCGCACGATCAAAGCGGCGGGGCGAGTGGTGGTGGAATGCCCGCTGGCGATGGTGGATGGCCGCTACGAGATGGATTTCGCCGTCTGGGACGCGATGATGACGGGGCGGGAGCGGATGTTCCTCCTCTGCTCGCCGCACAATCCGGGGGGGCGGGTCTGGACGGCGGCGGAATTGCGCGGGGTGGCGGAGTTCTGTGTGCGGCATGACTTGATATTGGTGTCGGACGAGATTCACCATGATCTGGTCTTTCCGGGGCAAAAGCATGTGCCGATGCCTTTGGCCGCGCCGGAGATTGCGGACCGATTGGTGATGATGACGGCGACGACCAAGACCTTCAACATCGCGGGAAGCCATACGGGGAATGTGATCATCACAGATCCGGTGCTGAAGGCGAAGTTTGCGGGGCGGATGGCGGCGCTGGGCATTTCGGGCAACAGCTTTGGCATGCATATGGCGACGGCGGCCTATTCGCCCGAGGGGGCAGAATGGGTGGATGGCTTGATGGGCTATCTGGATGGCAACCGGCAGGTGTTTGATGAGGGCATGGCTGCCATTCCCGGGCTGCGGTCGATGAAGCTGGAGGCGACCTATCTGGCCTGGCTGGATTTTTCCGGCACCGGCATGGCGCCGGCCGAGTTCATCGCGCGGGTAGAGAAGGAGGCGCGGATCGCCACCAATCACGGGGTGAGCTTTGGTCTGGGCGGGGAGCATTTCCTGCGCTTCAACATCGCCGCGCCCCGCGCGCAGGTGGTTGAGGCAGTGGCGCGGATGCAGGCTGCGTTTCGCGACCTGCAATAGCGGCTGTTGAGCGGCGCCGCGTGCCGCGGCATTTTTCTTGACCTTCTGCCGGGGACTTCGCCCCGTCAGAAGGGGGTGGGGGCTGCCGCCCCCGGTCGCGCGTTCGCGCGCCCAACCCGGCCCGATGGCATGGCCATCGTGCGTTCGGCGCTGACGGCCTTTCACAGAAAGGCCGTCCGGGCGCGCTTCACCCCCGCGGATATTTATGCAGAGAAGAATTGCAGGGGTCAGGGACGGGTGCCGCCTGTCGCCTCTGTCACCTTGTCGGCGGCGGTGCGGACGAGGGTGCCGATGCGGGTGGCGTCGGACAGGCCCATGCGGAAGGCGGGGCCGCTGACGGAAAGGCCTGCGATGGGTTCGCCATGGCTGTTGAAAATGGGGGCGGCGACGCAGCGCATGCCTTCGGCGCGTTCCTGATCATCGATTGCGAAGCCGCGTTCGCGGGCGCGGGCGAGGTCGCGCAGGAGGGCGGTTTCGGAGGTGTGGGTGAGGGTGGTGAAGCGTTCGAGCCCCCGGCGGGCGAGGATGCCGCGGGTTTTCTCTTCGGGATACCAGGCGAGAAGGGCCTTGCCGATGCCGGAGACATGCATGGGGGCCATGGTGCCGGGCGGGAAGAAGGCGCGGATGGCCTGATGGGTTTCGACCTGCGACAAGAACAGGACCTGATCGCCGACCTCCACCCCCAGATTGGCGGTTTCGCCGCTGTCGCGCATCAACTGATCCATCGGGGCGCGGGAGCGTTCGACGACCTTTGTCCGGCGTAGGAAGGCGGAGCCGACGCGAAAGGCACCGGGGCCGATATGCCAGATTTGGCCCGGTTCTTCGAGTTCGACCATGCCATGGCCCTGAAGCGTGACGAGGGCGCGGTAGACGGTGGCGACGGCCTGACCGGAGGTCTCGGCCAGTTCCGAGAGCGTCAGGCCGGGGGCGGCGGCGAGTGTGGTCAGCAGGCCAAGTGCGCGGTCAAGCGCCTGTACGGTGTTCTGATCGGTCTTATCGTTGAAGGCCTTAGGGCGGCCACGGGGGCGGGGTGTTGTGGGCATGTTCGGGCCTGACTGCGATGGGGTGGTTGTGGGTGAAAAAGCGGGAGTGTCTGATTTATATGGAGAATAGGACATTTTCCGCTTTTTGAAAAATCTTTTCGAAAAAATTGTGCAGTGGGGATGCCGCGCCTAGAGTCGCAGCATAGATTTCAGAGGAAGCGCCGATGTCGTTCCAGAATCCGCTGTTCATTCCCGGCCCCACCAATATTCCTGAAGCGATCCGCAAGGCCTGTGATATGCCGACGATCGACCATCGGTCACCCGCCTTTGCGCGGCTGTTCAAGCCTGCGGTGGAAGGCGTGCGGCGGGTGCTGCGGATGGGCGGGGGTGAGGTGATCATCCTGCCGTCCACCGGGACGGGTGGTTGGGAAGCCGCGATCAGCAACACGCTGTCGGCGGGGGATACGGTGCTGGCGGCGCGGTTCGGGATGTTCAGCCATCGCTGGATCGACCTGTGCCAGCGGCACGGGTTGAACGTGGAGATCATCGAGACGCCTTGGGGGCAGGGTGCGCCGGTGGCGGCCATCGAGGCGGCATTGCGGGCCGATGGGGCGGGGCGGATCAAGGCGGTGCTGGCCACGCATAATGAGACGGCGACAGGGGTGAAGTCGGACATCGCGGGGATACGCCGCGCGATGGATGCGGCGGGGCATGGCGCGCTGTTGTTTGTGGACGGCGTTTCTTCCATCGGGTCGATGCCGTTTGAGATGGCGGGTTGGGGCGTTGATGTAGCCGTGGCCGGCAGCCAGAAGGGTTTCATGCTGCCGGCGGGGCTGGCGATCCTTGGGGTTTCCGACAAGGCGCTGGCGGCGATGGAAGGGGCGGGGCTGCCGCGCACCTTTTTCGATTTCCGAGACATGCTGAAAAGCTATGCGGCGGGGGGGTATCCTTACACGCCCGCAGTGGGGTTGATTTCCGGTTTGGCCAAGGCTGTGGAGATGCTGGAGGATGAGGGGCTTGAGGCCGTCTATGCCCGCCATGCCCGGCTGGCCGAAGGGGTGCGCCGTGCGGTGGCGGCCTGGGGGATGCGGCCCTGCGCGGTGTCGCCGGATCTGTATTCCGACACGGTGACGGCGGTGGTGGTCCCGGACGGGTGCAACGGGACCGATCTGGTGAAGCTGGCGGCTGACAAATACGGCGTGGCCTTTGGTGTGGGGCTGGGCGAAGTGGCGGGCAAGGTGTTCCGCATCGGGCATCTGGGGATGCTGACCGATGTGATGGTGCTGGCGGGTCTGGCCACAGCCGAGATGTGCATGGCCGATCTGGGCTGGCCGGTGAAGCTGGGGTCCGGGGTGGCGGCGGCGGCGGAGTTTTATCGCGGGTCGGCGGTGCCGATGGCCTTGGCGGCGGAGTAGCGGTGGGTGCGGGACCGGGGGTTTTCCACCCCCGGACCCCCGGAGGATACTTGCACAAAGGAGAATGGGCAGGATGAAGGATTTTCAGGGCCTGATGGTGCCGACCTTTGACGATGTTCTGGAGGCGCATGCGCGGATTGCGCCCTATATCCACCGGACGCCGGTTTTGACGTCGAGCTATCTGAACGCGCTAACCGGGGCTGAGTTGTTCTTCAAATGCGAGAACTTTCAGAAGGCCGGGGCGTTCAAGGTGCGGGGGGCGTCGAATGCCGTCTTTGGGCTGCGCGAGGATCAACTCGCGCGGGGGGTGGCGACGCATAGCAGCGGGAACCATGCGCTGAGCCTGTCCTATGCGGCGGGGCGGCGGGGGATTCCCTGCACGGTGGTGATGCCGCGCACGGCGCCGGATGCCAAAAAGGATGCAGTGCGGGGCTATGGCGGGGTGATCGTGGAATGCGAGCCATCGACCAGCAGCCGTGAGGCGGTGTTCGCCGAGGTGCAGGCGCGGACGGGTGCGGATTTCGTGCATCCCTATAACGACCCGCGCGTGATTGCCGGGCAGGGGACATGTTCGCGCGAGTTGATGGAGCAGGTGCCGGGGCTGGAGGCCGTGGTCGCGCCGATTGGCGGGGGCGGGATGATTTCGGGCACCTGCCTGACCCTGTCTGCGACCGCGCCGGAGGTAGAGATCTTTGCAGCAGAGCCGGTGAATGCCGATGACGCGGCGCGCAGTTTCCGGGCGGGGCACATCATCGCCGATGATGCGCCCGATACGGTGGCAGACGGGCTGAAGGTGCCATTGAAGGACCTGACCTGGCATTTCGTGAAGAACCACGTGACCGATGTGCTGACCGCCACGGAGGATGAGATCGTGGAGGCGATGAAGCTGCACTGGAAGCGGATGAAGATCGTGATCGAGGCCAGCTGTTCGGTCCCGCTGGCGGTGATCCTGAAGAACCCGGATCGGTTCCGGGGCAAACGGGTGGGGGTGATCCTGACCGGCGGGAATGTGGATCTGGACAAGCTGCCTTGGATGAAAGGGTGACGACGATGGACGGAAGAACGGATTTCGACGGGCTGGAAGTGGGCTATGACATCCCGGCCCTGCCGGGGATGAGTGAGGCGGATATTCAGACGCCCTGCCTTGTGCTGGATCTGGATGCGCTGGAGCGCAACATTGCGAAGATGGGCAAGTTCGCGCGGGATATGGGCGTGCGGCACCGTGTGCATGGCAAGATGCACAAATCCGTGGATGTGGCGCTGTTGCAGGAGCGGCTGGGCGGATCGGTTGGCGTGTGTTGCCAGAAGGTGAGCGAGGCCGAGGTCTTTGCGCGCGGCGGGATCAAGGATGTGCTGGTGTCCAATCAGGTGCGCGATCCGGCCAAGATTGACCGTCTGGCGCGGATACCAAAGCTGGGGGCGCGGGCGATCTGCTGCGTGGATGATCTGGCCAATGTGGCGGACCTTTCGGCGGCGGCGGTGAAGCATGGCACCACGATCGAATGTCTGGTGGAGATCGACTGCGGCGCGGGGCGCTGCGGCGTGACGACGACGCCCGCGGTGGTGGCTTTGGCCAAGGCGATTGACGCGGCGCCCGGGCTGAAGTTCAGCGGCATTCAGGCCTATCAGGGCGCGATGCAGCACATGGACAAGTATGAAGATCGCAAGGCCAAGATCGACATTGCGGTGGCGATGGTGCGGGATGCTGTTGATACGCTGAAGGCCGAAGGGATCGCCTGCGATATCGTGGGCGGGGGTGGGACGGGGTCCTATTATTTTGAGGGCAATTCGGGGGTGTATAACGAGCTGCAATGCGGGTCATACGCCTTTATGGATGCCGATTACGGGCGCATTCTGGACAAGGATGGCAAGCGGATTGATCAGGGGGAATGGGAGAATGCGCTGTTCATCCTGACCAGCGTTATGAGCCATGCGAAGGCGGAGAAGGCGATCTGCGATGCCGGGCTGAAGGCGCAGTCGGTGGATAGCGGGTTGCCGGTGATTTTTGGGCGCACGGATGTGAAGTACGTCAAGTGCAGCGATGAGCATGGGGTGATCGACGATCCCCAAGGCGTGCTGAAGGTGAATGACAAGCTGCGTCTGGTGCCCGGCCATTGCGACCCGACCTGCAACGTTCATGATTGGTATGTGGGCGTCCGGGGTGGCAAGGTCGAGGTGGTCTGGCCCGTATCGGCGCGCGGCAAGGCCTATTGATCCGCGCAACCGGAGGCTTTGGCGATGCGGTCAAAGCCTCTGGCGGGGATGTTTTTGAACAGATGAAAGGGCTTGCCCATGCTGGTTGTTCCCGAAGCGTTGATTGCGGGGCTGGTGTCGCCCGCCGATGCCTTTGCGGCGGTGGAGGCCACGTTTGCCGCCATGGCGCGGGGTGAGGCCTATAACTTTCCCGTCGTGCGCGAGGCGCTGGGCGAGGGGCGGCAGTACGGGTTCAAGTCGGGCCTCGACCGGGCAGGCGGGATGCTGGGGGTGAAGGCGGGGGGGTATTTTCCCGGCAATGCCGCGCGGGGGATCACCAACCATCAGTCGACGGTATATCTGTTCGATCCCGACAGTGGGCGGCCGACGGCGATGGTGGGGGGCAACCTGCTGACGGCGCTGCGGACAGCAGCGGCAAGCGCCCTGTCCATCGACCGGCTGGCGCGGGCGGATGCGCGGGTGTTGGGCATTGTGGGGGCGGGGCATCAGGCGGGGTTCCAGCTGCGTGCGGCAGCGCGGGTGCGGAACTGGGATCGCGTGATCGCCTGGAACCTGCATCCCGACATGCTGCCCAAGTTGGGCGAGGTGGCCGCGGAACTGGGCTTGCCGTTCGAGGCGGTGGGGCTGGAGCGGATGGTCGAGGCGGATGCGATCATCACCATCACCTCATCCCCCGCCGCATCGCTGATGGCGGCGCATGTGGCGCCCGGTACGCATCTGGCCTGCATGGGGACGGATACCAAGGGCAAGCAGGAGGTGGAGCCTGCGCTGGTGGCCAAGGCGCGGCTGTTCACCGATGAGGTGGCGCAATCGGTTTCCATCGGTGAGGCGCAGCATGCCTTGGCGGCGGGGCTGGTGGCCGAGGGCGACATCACGCCTTTGGGCAATGTGCTGACGGGGGCGCATCCGGGGCGGGGATCGGCTGACGAAATCACGCTGTTCGATGGCACGGGTGTTGGGTTGCAGGATCTGGCCGTGGCGGCGGTGGCCGTGGCGCGGGCGATTGAGCGCGGGCTGGGAGTTGAGGTGCAGGTTTAGCGGCGGTGACCCCGTCAGAAGCGGGTGCCATTGACGTCTTGCGAGGGAAACCCCGGCATTTGATCATATCTTGTTTCAGGCATTGAACCCCCGCGCCGGGCGTGGTCTGACTGTGCGCCAAGGGGCGGGGGGCTGCGGCGATGCGTGTCTTTATCAACGGGTTCGGGCGGATCGGGCGGTCGGTGCTGCGGGCCTTTCTGCAATCACCCGAGCGTTGGCCGGGGTTGCAGGTGGCGGGGATCAACGACATCGCCGCGCCGGAGATGTGCGCCTATCTGTTTGAATATGACAGCGTCTTTGGCCCTTGGCGCGGGACGGTCATGCTGGAGGCGGGGGCGTTGGTGGTGGATGGGCGGGCCATTCCGCTGCACCGGACGCCGGATATCGCTTCGCTTGATCTGCACGGGATCGACGTGGTGATGGAATGCACCGGGCGGGCGGATGCGCGCGAGGTGGCGGAGCGGGGGCTGCGCGCGGGCGCGCGGCGGGTGCTGGTGTCGGGGCCATCGCAGGCAGCGGATCTGACCGTGGTGCTGGGGGCGAATGACGATCAGCTTGCGGGTCAGGCGATTGTGTCGAACGCGTCCTGCACGACCAACGCGCTGGCACCGCTGGCGCGGCTGATCGACGATCACTGGGGCGTGGTGACCGGGTCGATGACGACGATCCATTGCTATACCGGCAGTCAGCCCACGGTGGATGCGCCGGCGGCCGATTATCCCCGTTCGCGGGCGGCGGCACTGTCGATGGTGCCGACGACGACCTCGGCCAGCCGGTTGCTGGACCGGGTCCTGCCGCAGATTGCGGGGCGGATCGAAGGGTCGGCCGTGCGGGTGCCGACCGCCTCGGTCTCGTGCGTGGACCTTGCCGTGATGACGGAGCGGCGCGCCGATGTGGCGGCGGTGAATGCCGCCTTGCGGGCAGCGGGCGGGGTGATCGGGGCGACCGACAAACCGCTGGTATCGACCGACTTGCGGGCGCGGGCAGAGAGCATCGTCATGGCCTGCCCGGAAACGCGGGTGACGGCGGGCGGGATGCTGCGCGTGTTCGGTTGGTACGACAACGAATGGGGCTTTTCCAACCGGATGCTGGACGTCGCGTTGCGGATGGGGTGATCCTTAAGCGGACACGACCCAAGGCTGCGGATAACGGTATTCCTCGATATTCGGTGTGGGGCCGATCCTGTCGACCACGGCAAAGAGACCGGGGGCGTAAAGCGGTGTCAGGACACCGTGCCAGGTGCCGCGATGCAGGTTGATGCCTTGCGCGCCGTTGGTGAGGAAAGCGCGGGGCGTGGCGTCGGGGCCTGCGGATACGATCACAAGGAACGGATGTTCCGACATCGGCAGAAAGGCCTGCGCGCCATCGGGGTGGCGTTCGATCAGATCAAAACGGTAGGGCAGCGCGCGCGGTTCGGCCTTGAAGATGGAGATACCTGCGCGGCCATCGGGGCCGAAATCAAGCTGCGCGCGGTCGTGGTGACGCTGGCAGAGGCCGGCATTGATCAGGCGGAAATCGCCGGTCGCATCCAGCACATCGCCGAAGGGGGCGAAGGCTGTGGTGGTGAGCGGTTCGGTCCTGATCTGTTGCATGCTGCGCCTTTTCTGAGCGCAGGACCGGGGGCTTTGCGCCCCCGGACCCCCGCAGGATATTTTAGCAGAGAAGAAAGGGATGGGTTAGCGCGGGAATGAGAACGGCCCGCGCAGTTTGGCGTGGCGGTTGACGTCCTTGTAAAGGAGATAGCGGAAGGGGCCGGGGCCTGCGGCATAGCAGGCCTGCGGGCAGAAGGCGCGGAGCCACATGAAATCGCCTGCCTCGACCTCGACCCAGTCTTTGTTCAGTTTGTAGACGGCTTTGCCTTCCAGCACGTAAAGCCCGTGTTCCATGACGTGGGTTTCCTCGAACGGTATCACGCCGCCGGGTTGGAAGGTGACGATGTTGACATGCGCGTCATGGCGCAGATCGGCGGGATCGGCGAAGCGGGTGGTGGCCCAGCGGCCCTGTGTATCGGGCATGGCGATGGGGGCGACATCGCGTTCGTTGATGAAGATGGGTTCCGGATGCGGCAGGCCGGGCGCGGGTTCATAGAGCTTGCGCAGCCAGTGGAAGCGCGTGGGTTCCGCGCCTTCGGCCAGCAGTTTCCAAGGGGTTCCGGCGGGGATGTAGAGGTAACTGCCCGCCTCGACATCATGGCCTTGGCCGCCGACAGTGACGGTGGCGAGGCCACCCGTGAAGAACAGCCAATGTTCCACCCCGGCATCGGGATCGGGCGCGTCGGAGCCGCCGCCGGGGGCGACCTCCATCACATACTGGCTGAAGGTTTCCGAAAAGCCGGTCATGGGGCGGGCGATCAGCCAGAGGCGGGTCTTGGACCAGCCCGGCAGGTAGCTGGTGACGATGTCGGAGAACACGCCCTTGGGCAGGAAGGCGTAGGCGTCGGTAAAGACGGCGCGGCCTGTCATCAGGCTGGTTTGCGGGGGCAGGCCGCCGGGGGGGGCGTAGTAGCCGGTCATGGCAGGATGTCCTTCAGGCGAAGTTCGGCGATGCGTTCCACCTGCGCGCAGGCAGTGGAAAATTCGGTCGCGGTGTCATTCGAGATGCGGGTTTCAAAGGCCTGGAGGATGGAGGCCTTGGTGTTGTCGCGTACGGCGATGATGAAGGGAAAGCCGTGCTTGGCTACGTAAGCGGTGTTGAGTTCCGTGAAGCGCGCGCGTTCGTTATCGGTCAGCGCGTCCAGCGCGGCGCTGGCCTGTTCGGCGGTGGATTCCGGGGTCAGGCGCTTGGCAGCGGCGAGTTTTCCCGCAAGGTCGGGGTGGGCGCGTAGCACCGCCATGCGCTGATCCGGCGTCGCACTGCGGAAGATGCGGGCAAGGGCGTTGTGCAGCCCGGTCACGCAATCATGCGCGGGGCCGAGTTCCAGCGACCACGCGCCTTCGGCGATCCATGCGGAGTGCTCAAAGATGCCGCCGAAGCGTTCGACGAAGCGATCCCGCGTCATCTGCGAGGGGCGTTCAAGGCGGCGATGCGGGTGGGTGGCGGCCCAGTGCTGCGCGATGTCGATGCGGCGGGCGAACCAGACACCATCATGGGCTGCCGCATGGTCGAGGAAGCGTTTCAGCCCGGCAATCTTGCCCGGGCGGCCGATCAGGCGGCAATGCAGGCCGATGGAGAACATCTTGGCGCGGCCATCTTGCCCTTCGGCATAAAGCGTGTCGAACGTGTCGCGCAGGTAGGTGAAGAACTGCTCGCCCTCGATATAGCCCGGCGCTGTGGCGAAGCGCATGTCGTTGGCTTCGAGCGTGTAGGGGATGACCAGCTGGTCGCGGTCGCCGGTTTCCATCCAATAGGGCAGGTCGTCATCGTAGGTGTCGGAAATCCAGTCGAGGCGGGCGGTTTCAGCGGTCAACCGGACCGTGTTCATGGAGCAGCGGCCCGTATACCAGCCGCGCGGGGGTTGGCCTGTCACCTCTTCATGCAGGCGGAAGGATTCGGCGATCTGGGCGCGTTCAGTTGCTTCGTCCATGTCGCGGTGATCGACCCATTTCAGGCCATGTGAGGCAATTTCCCACCCGGCGGATTTCATCGCCGCCACCTGTTCGGGGTTGCGGGCGAGGGCGGTGGTGACGCCGTAGATGGTGACGGGCAAGTTGCGTTCGGTGAACAGGCGGTGAAGCCGCCAGAACCCCGCGCGGGCGCCGTAATCGTAAAGCGATTCCATGTTCCAGTGGCGTTGACCCGGCCAAGGGGCGGCACCGGCGATGTCGGACAAAAACGCCTCGGACTGGGCATCGCCGTGGAGGATGTTGTTCTCGCCCCCTTCTTCATAGTTCAGGACCAGTGAAATGGCGATCTTGGCACCATTGGGCCATTTGGCATCGGGTGGGTTGGGGCCATGGCCACGGAAATCGCGCGGGTAACGGTTCAACAGACTCTTCCCCGATTGTCATAGGTTGCGGCAGCTTAGGCCGCTTTTCCGGCAGGCTTTATCAAAAAATGTCAGAAAGACCTTATCGGCTGCTGTGGCGTCGCTTGTGGCGCGCGGATCGGGTTAGGATGGGGCGGCAATAGAGGAGGCCGGCATGAGCGGTGGACGGTTGACGACCCATGTTCTGGATACGGCGCGGGGAAAGCCTGCGGCGGGAGTGAAGATCATGCTGTATCGGGTGAGCGGGAATTCCCACCGCAAGATCGCCGAGACGGTGACCAATGCTGATGGCCGCACGGATGCGCCGATGTTGACGGGGAAGGATTTCACCGCGGGCAGCTATGAGTTGGTGTTCTGCGCAGGGGATTATTTGCGCGCCACCGGGCAGGCAGACGGTGACGTGTTGTTTCTGGACGAGATCCCGATCCGGTTCGGCGTGCCGGATGCGGCGCAGCACTATCATGTGCCGCTGCTGATTTCGCCTTTTGCCTATTCCACCTATCGCGGGTCTTGATCAGGCGCTGTGCGACATCCGCGGCAGGGTGACCGTCCGCGCGGCGAATTGAGCGGCGATGAGCTGCCGCAGGGCGGGGCGGGGGGCCTTGGCTTGCTGTGCGGCGGGTGCGGTTTGGGTGGGGCGCGTCTTGCGCGGGGCCAGGGTGGTCATGGCGCGTTCTCCTTGCGGTTGTACTGGGAAGTACGGCAAGTTCCGGGCCGGGTGTCAGAGACCCATACTTTTGCGACGCTGAACCCCACCTGTGGATGTGGTGATCCGCAGAAGGCGGCGGCGATCTCCGGCGAGGGCTGCGTCGATCAGGCCGGTCAGGGCGCCTTTTGACTTCAGATGCGGGCCAAGGTCGGAATGGCGGACGCCGGGATAGAGAATGTGGTCGACATTCGCGGCTTCGGGGAAGCCTAGGGCCTGCGCGCGATCATCTGCAAGGCCGTGGAACAGGATATGCCAGATGCCGGGGGCAAAGGCGGGCGGGGCGGGGGTGCCAAGGCGCGCGGTCCAGTTGTCCCAGCGCGGATCGTTCAGGGTGGATTGCGGGCCAAAGGCCAAGACGGCGGCAATGGGGGCAAGGTAGGCCGCGCGCAGGGCGCAGACTGCCCCCATGGAGGAGCCGATGGCGATGCTGCGGTTTGCGGGGCCTGCGGCGGCCACGCCTGACTGAACGGCGGGGGCGAAGCCGGGATCAAGGCCCCAGCTTCGGCTTGCATCGGTGAAGAACAGCGCGCGCCTGTTCGCCGTGGTGGCAGACGCCACGAATTCGGGGGACGAGGGACGGGTCGGATCGTGGCCTATGCTGGCGAAGGACAGGATCAGATCATCGCCCGTACCGGGCGCAAGGGCGACCTGCCACGGCGGGGCGTCATGGACCGTTTGCAGGATCATGCCGCAAAGACGGGCAGCCCGGCCATGCGTTCGGCCATATCGGATTTGATGCGGGCGATGATGTAATCGGTGAAGAGCCGCACCTTCGGATCTTTCAGGCGGCGGTGCTGGGACAGGACCGACAGCTGCGTGGGCAGCGGCGGGGTCGCCTGTGCCACGGGGACGAGGCGGCCTGCCTTGAGGTGTTCTGCCACCTCGAAGATCGGTTTCATCACGATGCCCCAGCCATCCAGCGCCCAGCCGGTGAGGACATCGCCATCATCCGATTCAAAAGGCCCGGTGATTTCGAACCGGCGCGGGCCGTCAGGGGTGGCAAGGTTCCACTGAAATTCCTTGGCCCCGGGAAAGCGCAGGTTCAGGCAATCATGCCGGTCATTGACCAGCGCTGCGCCATCGGTGGGCATCCCGCGCCGCGAGATATAGGCGGGTGCGGCGCAGAGGATGCGGGGGCAATCGGCGATGAGGCGGACCTTGAGCGTGGAATCCTCCAGCAGGCCAAGATGGAAGGCGATATCCAGCCCTTCGGCGGTGACGTCGATCACCCGGTCGGATAGGCGCAGGCGGACGTCGATCTGGGGGTATTGATCCTTGAAGGCGGGGACATGGGGGGCGATGAAGCGCCGCCCGATGCCAAGGGGGGCGGCGACAAAGATGGTGCCGCGCGGGTTCTGGGTGACGTCCATCACCGCGGCCTCTGCCTCATCTATCGATTCCAGCACCTTGCGCGCGCCGTCATAGAAGATGCGACCGTTTTCCGTGGGTTGCAGCGACCGCGTGGTGCGGTTGAACAGGCGCACACCGAGATGCTTTTCCAGTTCCGAAATCCGGGCCGAAGCGACAGCGGGCGAACAGCGCTGATCGCGCGCTGCCGCACTCATGCTGCCCAATTCATAGACACGCACGAACATTCTGATGTTGTTCACATAGGACATCGCGGCCAGGCCCCATTCTTTGCCATGGTTTGAAAGTGATTGGGCATTTGAAGGATTAACAGGGGAATGCGGCCCGGTATAGCCTTTCAGGAAAAGCAAGGGAGCCGCGCCGATGGAAGGCATCTATGATTGGGCCGTGTTGTGGGAATGGGTCGAGATTGCCGCCCGCTGGACGCATGTGATCACGGCCATCGCCTGGATCGGATCGTCGTTCTATTTCATCGCGCTCGACCTTGGTCTGCGCAAGGCGCCCGGTATGCCTGAACTTGCGCATGGCGAGGAATGGCAGGTGCATGGGGGCGGGTTTTATCACATCCAGAAATATCTGGTGGCACCCGAGCGCCTGCCCGAGCATCTGACATGGTTCAAATGGGAAAGCTATGCGACTTGGCTGTCGGGTTTTGCCATGCTGGTGCTGGTCTATTATCTGGGCGCGGACCTGTATCTGATTGATGCCAATGTGATGGATCTGGCGGTCTGGCAGGCGGTGGCAATCTCGGTGGGATCGCTGGCGCTGGGCTGGGGGATCTATACCACGCTGTGCCGGGTATTCGTGAACGCGAACCAGACGGTGCTGATGGTGGCGCTGTTTGCGGTGCTGGTGGCGATGGCCTGGGGTTATACGCAGGTGTTCACCGGGCGCGCGGCGCTGCTGCATCTGGGGGCGTTCACGGCGACCATCATGTCGGCCAATGTGTTCATGGTGATCATCCCGAACCAGAAGATCGTGGTGGCCGATCTTAAGGCAGGTCGCACGCCGGACCCCAAATACGGCAAGATCGCCAAGCAACGCAGCACGCATAACAACTATCTGACGCTGCCGGTGCTGTTTCTGATGTTGTCGAACCATTACCCGCTGGTCTTTGCGACAGAATGGAACTGGCTGATCGCGTCGCTGGTGTTCCTGATGGGGGTGACAATCCGGCATTGGTTCAACACCCAGCACGCGCGCAAAGGCAGCCCGCATTGGACATGGGCGGCCACAGCGGTGCTGTTCCTGATCATCGCCTGGCTGTCGACCGCGCCGATGGCGCTGCGGGCGGGTGAGGAAGAACAGGCGCAACTGTCAGGTGCGGCGCTGACCTATGCCTCGGCCAGCGGGTTTGACGATGTGGTCAGCATCGTGCAAGGCCGCTGTTCCATGTGCCACGCGGCGGAACCGGTGTGGGAGGGGATGTATTGGCCGCCCAAGGGGGTGGTGCTGGAAACACCCGCGCAGATCGCGCAAGAGGCGCGGCGGATCTATCTGCAATCGGGCCTGTCCCACGCCATGCCGCCCGCGAACCTGAGCTATATGGAACCCGCCGAACGGGCGGCCATTGTGGAGTGGTTCCGCGATGCCGGGCAGGGTGGGGTGGACGGTTAACCCCGGGTGAACCGCCAGACCGTGTGCTGGCGGTATTCCCCTTCGGGTTCCAGCACGATCGAGGGAAAGCCTGCGTGGTTGGGCGCATCGGGCCAACCCTGCGCCTCGATCGCCAGCCCTTCATAGGCGCGCCGGCCGGGGCGAAAGGCGTTGCGCCCGTCATAGACCTGTATCCCCGGCTCGGTCGTAGAGACGACCATGCCGATGCCGGACTGGCCGTTCAGGCGCAAAGCCTCGCGCAGGGGGCCGGGTTCATCTGACAGGCAGAAGCAGTTGTCGAAGGGGTTCATGTCGGGGTCGATGCGGCGGGTCTTGCGGAAATCCATGCCGTCCTGTTCGACGGGGCGCATTTCGCCGGTGGGGGTGAAATCCGGCGTGGTAGGCAGGAAATAGGGGGCATCGACCCACAGGCGGTGACCGGCCCATGTTGGCGAGCCGTCAAGGTTCCAGTAGCTGTGATTGGCGAAGTTCACGAATGTAGGCTTGTCGGTGGTGACATGCACCCGCAGGTGCAGGCTGACGCCATCCACCTGAAACGCCGCCGTGACGCGGCGATTGCCAGGAAAGCCGCCTTCGCCATCGGGAAGGTCCAGTTCCAGACGCAGCGAATCCTCGGTCGCTTCGGCCAGACGCCACACCTTGAGATGGGTACCGGCAGAGCCGGAATGCAGGCAATGGCGGTTGTCCTGATTGGCCTCGAACGGCAGGCTGCGCCCGGCAAGCGGCGCGCGGGCATCGGTGAAGCGGTTCACGACCGGGCCGATCAGCGATCCGTGATAGCGCATCGCGCCTTCGTAATCGGACAGCCGATCCGACCCCAGCGTCAGGTTACGGTCTGCCCCTTCGAGCCAGACACCCTGAAGAACCGCGCCCCAGGTCAGAACCGAAACACACAAACCATCGCGCCCGATGGTGACACGTTGAACGGACGTGCCATTCGCTGTCACGCCGAACGGGGATATCCCCAACTGCCGATCCGTCATTCGTCCCCTCGTCTCCGCCCTGCGCCAGTGGTGGAGATTGTCGAGGGAACGGTCAAGTGCATTGGTCAGGGCGTTGCCGTGATGCAATCGGCCATGGCCTGCGCAAGGCTGCGCATCAGCCCGTCATAAGCGCCCGGTCCGGGTTCCTGCATGGAGCCATTCGGATCCAGCGCCGCGCCCACCTTTGCGCCTGTGCCATCGGCCAGTTGCGTGATCAGCGCGGCATCATGCTGCGCCTCGGGGAACAGGCAGACGGGGGTGCCAGCCTCCACCCCTGCGCGGAGTTCGGACAACCGCGCCGCGCCGGGGGCGGTGGCATCGCCAAGGGCGACCGAGCCGAACACCTCCAGCCCGTAATGGGCGGCGAAATAGCCATAGGCATCATGGTAAACGACCACCGGCTTGCCCTGCACCGGGGCAAGGATCTGCGCCACCTCGGCATCGAGGGCCTTGGTCCGGGCGATGGCGGCCTCGGCGTTGGCGGTGTAGGTCGCCGCGTTCTCCGCGTCCAGACGGCCAAGTTCCGCTGCGATGGCCGCCAGCCAGACCTGCGCATTGGCGGGGTCAAGCCAGGCATGGGGATCGGCACCCTCATGGTTGTGACCATGATCATCGCCTTCTGCCGAGGCAGTTTCTTCGTGCCCGTGGTCATGCGCGGCTTCTGCGGTTTCCTCATGCCCGTGGTCGTGCTCTTCGACCGCTGCCTTTTCTTCGGCGGCATGGTCATGGCCGTGATCATGCTCTTCCTCAGCCGCTGCCTGCTCCTCGGCCCCATGGTCATGGCCTGCATGCGCGCCATCTTCGGAGAAGGCCCGGGTTTCGGTTCCCGGCACGGCCAGAAGGCCAAGCCGCGCGCCGTTCTCGCCGATGCCATCCAGCGCGCGGTCCAGCCACGGGGTCAGTTCCGGGCCGATCCAGACCACAAGATCCGCATCCGCCAAGGACGCCGCCTGAGACGGGCGCAACTGGAAATCATGTTCGCTTGCACCGCGTTCCAGCAGCAGTTCCGGCGTTCCCAGATCGCCCATCACCTGCGCCACAAGCGCGTGGACGGGGTGAATGTCGGTGATGACCTTTGGCACTTCGGCGATGGCGGGCAGGGCGAAGGCGAGGCTGGCAACGGCGGGGGATATGATATAACGCATCGGGATGGCCCTTCCTGTGCTGGTCACGGGGGGCTATGTATGTTATACAATAACATGTCAAGAGGCCCCATGGCGCAGTCGCATCCCCACACCCATTCCGACGCCTGCCCCGGTTGCGCCGCGACGCCAGAGGTGGCCTTTGCCCGGCATGACCACAGCAACTGCGCCGATGACGTGCTGGCGCGGGGCGAGGCGCTGGCCTTGGCACAGGGGGTGAAGCTGACGCCGGTGCGTCGCCGGGTGTTGGAAATCCTGCTGGAGGAACACCGCGCGCTGGGGGCCTATGATGTGCTGCAACGGCTGGCGGCCGAAGGGTTCGGCAATCAGCCCCCGGTGGCCTATCGCGCGCTGGATTTTCTGGTGGAGAACGGGCTCGCCCATCGCATCCGCCGCCTGAATGCCTTTGCCGCCTGCATGCATCCGGGCGAGGCGCATGCCCCGGCCTTTTTGATCTGCCGCCAGTGCAACCATGTGGCCGAGGCGCCCGCCGCCCCGGTGCGCGCGGCTCTGGACACGGCGGCGGCGGCGCTGGGCTTTGTGATCGAACGGTCGAACATCGAGGCGCTGGGGCTGTGCCCTGCCTGCAAGGGGGCCGCGGAATGACGGGACTGATCACCGCCAGCCACCTGTCGGTGGCGCTGGATGGGCATCCGGTGCTGAGCGATGTCAGCCTGACCGTGCAACCGGGTGAGATCGTCACCATCCTTGGCCCCAACGGATCGGGCAAGTCGACGCTGCTGCGGGCGTTGTTGGGGATTGTGCCTGCGACGGGCGGCGCAGTGGCGCGGCGTGACGGGCTGGTCATCGGCTATGTGCCGCAGCGGTTGGCGATTGACCGGACGCTGCCGATGACGGTGCGGCGATTCCTGTCGCTGCCCAAACGGGTGGGGGACGGGGATGCCACCGCTGCACTCGCGCGGGTGGGGGTGCCCGATGTGGCCGGGCGGCAGATGGCCGATCTGTCGGGTGGGCAGTTCCAGCGCGTGCTGTTGGCGCGGGCCTTGTTGGCAAAGCCGGGGCTGCTGATTCTGGATGAACCGACGCAGGGGCTGGACCAGCCCGGCGAGGCGGCCTTCTACCGGTTGATCGAAGAGGTGCGGCGCGAGACGGGGGTGGCGATTTTGATGGTGAGCCATGATCTGCATGTGGTCATGGCGGCCTCTGACCGCGTGATCTGCTTGAACGGGCATATCTGCTGTGAAGGCACGCCACGCGTGGTGTCGACCGCGCCGGAATACCGGGCGTTGTTTGGGTTGGGCACACAAGGCGCGCTGGCGTTGTACCAGCATGTGCATGACCACAGCCATGATGGCGGCGGACAGGGACATGACCATCACGGCCATGACCATTCCCGCGACCACGACCACCCCCATGCCCATGATCACAGCCATGCTTGACGATTTCCTGATCCGTGCGGCGTTGGCCGGGGTTGGTCTTTCGCTTGCGACCGGACCGCTGGGCTCTTTTGTCGTCTGGCGCAGGATGGCCTATTTCGGTGATGCCACCGCCCATGCGGCGATCCTTGGGGTTGCGCTGGCGCTGGCGGCTGATCTTCCGGTCACCTTTGGCACGCTGGTGGTGGCGCTGGCCATGGCGTTGACCGTGTCGGTGCTGGCAGCCCGGGGCTGGGCGATGGATACGACGCTGGGTGTGCTGGCCCATTCGGCGCTTGCGTTTGGTCTGGTGGCGGTCAGCTTTGTTCCGGGCGCGCGGACGGATCTTTCGGCCTATCTCTTTGGCGACATCCTCGCCGTGTCGCGGGCCGATCTGGTCTTCATCTGGGTTGGTGCGGTGCTTGTGGCGGGCCTGCTGGCCTGGCGCTGGCAGGCGCTTTTGACAAGCACGCTGAATGAGGATCTGGCCCATGCCTCGGGGCTGAACCCGGCGCGGGAGCGGCTGGTGCTGACGCTGGCGCTGGCGGTTGTGGTTGCCGTGGCGATCAAGGTGGTGGGCGCGCTGCTGATCGCGGCGCTGCTGATCATCCCGGCGGCTGCCGCGCGCGGATTGGCGCGGACGCCGGAATCCATGGCGATGATGGCCACGGTGATTGGCGCCGCCGCCAGCATCGGGGGGCTGCAACTGTCGCTTTGGCAGGATACGCCGGCGGGACCATCGATCATCGCTGCGGCCGCGATCCTGTTCACCCTTTCCGTCCTCTTCGGTCGGATGCGCCGCCCGTAGCTCTGTCCACTCGCCCCCATCTTCTCTGGAAAAATATCCCACGGGGGTCCGGGGGTGTGAAACCCCCGGGGGTGGTCACAGACGGAACGGTCGCTAATCTGCTACCCATGTCGTTTTCGTCTGCCAAGGGTCGGGTTGTCTTGCCCCTTTCCCGTCCGTTCGGGCAGATAGGGTCAAACACCAATTCCCGGGAGTCGCCCCATGAAGACCCATGTCAAAGCCCTCGTCGTCGGCGGTGGTGCCGTCGGCAACGGCATCGCCTATCACCTTGCCAAGGCAGGCTGGGATACGATGCTGGTGGAACGGGATGAACTGACCGCTGGGTCCACCTGGCATGCGGCGGGGCTGCTGCCCCTGTTCAACATGTCCTATGCCACCACCCATATCCACAAATACAGCGTGGATTTCTACAAGGGGCTGGAGGCGGAAACCGGCCTGAACCCCGGCTTCTATGTCGTGGGCAACCTGCGCATGGCGCAGCGTCAGGAACGCATGGATGAATACATGCTCTATTCCTCGGTCGCGGAAACCGCCGGGGTGTATCACGAGTTTCTGACGCCCAAGGAGATGAAGGATCGCTGGCCGCTTCTGCGCACCGAAGACCTTGTCGGCGCGCTTTACCACCCGCAGGACGGCTATATTAACCCCGCCGACGTGACGCAGGCCATGGCCAAGGGCGCGCGGCAACTCGGTGCCACGATCGAGCGGAAGATTCAGGTCGACGGCTATCGCTGGACCGGGTCGGAATGGATCGTGTCCTGCACGCGGATGGTGGAAACCGGGGGCAATCTCGTGGCTTCGGACGATAAGTTCGAGATCACGGCAGAACATGTGGTCACCGCCACGGGCAACCATGCGCAGCGCACGGCGCGGCTGTTAGGGATCAAGATCCCGGCCATCCCGGTGGAACACCAGTATATCGTGACCGAACCTGATCCGGCGCTGGTAGAATGGCGCAAGACCAA
Organism: Fuscovulum sp.; assembly: GCA_035192965.1. NCBI lineage: Bacteria > Pseudomonadati > Pseudomonadota > Alphaproteobacteria > Rhodobacterales > Paracoccaceae > Fuscovulum > Fuscovulum sp. The sequence continues at coordinate 828,783 of CP136571.1, forward strand.
CCCACAGCATCCCGTGCTGCGCGACGCCGATGCCAAATGGTATGTGCGTGAGGAACGCGGCGGCTGGATCCTTGGCCCGTACGAGCGCAACGCCCCGGCGCGGTTCCTTTATGACGTGCCGCAGTCGTTCCGCGCCGACCTCTTCCCGCTGGATCTGGAGCGGATCGAGGCGGAGTATATGTCGATGATCCACCGCCTGCCGTCCTCGGAAACCGTGGGTCTGAAGGACGATTACAACGGCCCGATCTGCTATACCCCCGATGGCAACCCGCTGGTCGGCCCGGTGCCGGGCCTGCGCAACATGTGGATCGCCGAAGGCTTCAGCTTTGGCATCACCGCCGCCGGTGGTACGGGCTATTACCTTGCCCAGATGATGACCCAAGGCGAGGCCGAGATCGACATGGCCAGCCTCGATCCACGCCGCTATGGCAACTGGATGACCACCGAATATGCGGCGCGCAAGAATGAGGAATGCTATGAGCATGTCTTCATCCTGCACCACCCGGATGAAGAGCGCGAAGCCTGCCGCCCGCTGCGCACTGCGCCGGTCTATGACAGGCAAAAGGCGCTGGGCGCGCAGTTTGGCCAAGTGAACGGCTGGGAGCGCCCGATCTACTTTGGCCCCAAGGACGCGCCGGAAGATTTCGATCACAACAGCCGCAGCTTCCGCCGCGGTGGCTGGTGGCAATATGCTGTGGATGAGGCGAAGGCGATCCGCGAAACGGCGGGTCTGATCGACGCCACCGCCTTTACCAAGCATCTGGTGCGCGGCCCCGGTGCCACGGCCTTCCTCGACTGGTTCACCTGCAACGCCCTGCCCAAGGTGGGCCGCATCAACCTGACCTATGCGCTGACGCCCACGGGAACGACGCGCACGGAATACACCATCGTCCGCAATGGTGAGAATGACTATTACCTCGTCTCGGCGGGCGCATGGACGGCCTATGACGCCGATTACCTGCGCAAATGCGCCGAGGATTACATGGCCGGTGGCGGTGGTTACATCGACATCCACGATGTCACCACGCAATGGGGCGTCTTTGCGATTGCCGGGCCGAACAGCCGCAAGATCCTGGCCGAACTGATCCGCGATGCGGAGCCGGAAACCGCGCTGTCCAACAAGCGATTCCCTTGGCTTTCGGCGCGCAAGATCGAACTGGGCATGTGCCCGGTGAACGCGATCCGCGTGGCCTATACGGGCGAGTTGGGTTGGGAACTGCACCACCCGATCGAGATGCAGCGCTATCTGTTCGACCAGTTGCTGAAGGCGGGCGAAAAGCACGGGATGAAGCTGGTCGGTGCGCGGGCGCAGAACTGGCTGCGGCAGGAGAAATCCTATCGCGCCTTCGGCAACGAGTTGGGCCGCGACGCGACCCCGCTGGAGGCTGGGCTGGACCGCTTTGTTGATCTGAACAAGGAGTTTCAGGGCAAGCAGGCCATGCTGGATACCGGCATCCGGTCGATGTGCGTGACGGTGCTGATCGACGGGCCGGATGACACCGACCCGTGGGGGAAAGAGGCGCTACTGCTGGATGGCGAAAAGATCGGGCGTCTGACGTCGGGCGGCTATTCGGTGGCCTTTGGCAAGCAGATCGGCATGGGCTATGTGCGCCCCGATCTGGCAAGCGTGGGGCAGAAGCTGAAAGTCCGTATCAACCGCGAATTGTGGGATGTGACGGTGGTTGAAGACAGCCCGTTCGACCCCAAGAATGCACGCATTCGCATCGACGGTTGAGCTAAGCATCAGATCGAAAGGCACCAAGGGCAACTTCGGTGCCTTTTGCTTTGGCACCTAGGGGTGGCGGTTCGCCGCCAGCCACGCCGCCCAGTCTGATGCGCTGCCGTCAAAGACGTTGATATCCACCTCTCCGGCGATGCCGGGGATCAGGCCGGTGCTGGTATATTGCCAGAAGGTCCAGTGACGGCCGCCGTAAACCTCATCCGGGTGGGCGGCGACGGCGCGCAGCCAGAAGGGATAGTTCCCGACGCGCCACATCTCATTCTCTTGGTAGAAATCCACGGTGGAATAGATGATCGGGCGCTGGCCGTAATGGCGTTCCACGATGTCGAGGAAAATCTTCGCCTCGGACCGCAGCACCGCGGGCGCGCGGCGGATGGTGCAGGTTGGGGAAAACGGCGTCCATTCCATATCCAACACGGGCGGTAGCGCGCCGGGGCTGCGCGGAACGTTGCGGATGTAGAAGGCGGCCTGTTCGGCGGCGGGGCGGCAATGGTAGAAGAAGTGATAAGCCCCGCGCGGCACACCCGCGCGGGCCGCGCCACGCCAATTGTCGCGGAACATCGGATCCACCAGATCGCCGCCTTCGGTGGCCTTGATGAAGGCGAAGTTCACCCCGTTCGCGCGGGCCTGTTGCCAATCTATGGATGTCTGGAACCGGGCGACATCGATGCCGTGAACCTGATGATCCTCGGGCCCGCGGCGGCCGAAACTAGCCGGGTCGGCATCGCTGAAATTCGGGGGCACCACGCGGAATTGCGCCGGGTTGGCAATCGCGCCTGCGCCGGTGGACAGGGTTTCACGATCCGATGGCCCACCACAAGCGGCGAGGGAAAGGGCGAGCGCGGCAAGAAGCGGGCGTATCAGCATGGGCGGGATGCTGACCGATCTGCGTGCGGCTGTCACGCCTGATTGCCAGACCGGGCGGTTCTTCGCGTTTCAGCCAAAGCGCGCCGGATCGAGTGCGTGGACAAGGCAGGGGGAAAGGCCCGTTGCACGCCCCCCGATCAGATCAGCGGCAAGCCTGCTGGCGGCGGGGCAGGTCTGAAAGCCATAGCCGCCCTGACCGGCCAGCCAGAAGAAATCAGACTCGCGCGGATCGCGCCCGATCACCAGAACCCGGTCGGGGGAAAAGGTCCGCAGACCGGCCCAATTGGAAATCAGGCGGGTGACGGGTTCGGTCACCATTTCCTCATAACGCGCCAGCCCTTCGGCCAGCACCATATCATCGGCCCAGGCATCGTGCGGGGATTGCGGGTCTTCTTCGGCCGGGGACACGATCAGGGCACCTGCGTCGGGCTTGGCATACCACGTCTCGCCCGCACCAAAGAGCATGGGCCATTTGCTGATGTCATGGCCGCCCGGCGCCGGGATGCGCGCCATGGAGCGGCGGTTGGGAACAAAGCCCAAGGGGCGCACCCCGGCCATTGTGGCGACCTCGTCCACCCATGCCCCGGCGGCGTTGATAAGCAGTTTGGCGGTGAATTCACCTGCCGCCGTGGTGACGGTCCAGCCGTCGCCGCCACGTGCGATGGTGGTTACGCGCGCGCCGGTCACGATCTGCGCGCCGCGCGATTTCGCTTCGCGCGCGAAGCCCTGAAGCAAGAGGTCGGTGTCGATATCCCAAGCGTGATCAGCGATGGCGGCCATGGCCACGCTTTCCGGGTTCAGGATCGGAACAATGGCGCGCGCCTCGTCCACAGTGCAGCGTGTCATCTGCATGTCGCGAACCTCGGTATCGAAATCGTCCTGCTGATCCGCCTTCGCGACGATCATCAAGCCGCGCGGGGACAGCACGTTTTCCGCCGCGCGGAAGTGATCCTCGGAGGCCAGCGACAAATCCACCACCGCGCGCGCGCCATAGCGCGGTTCATAAAGCGCGGCAGACCGGCCCGAGGCATGGTGTGCGAGGGCGGCTTCTGCCTCTAGCACGGTGACGGAACCCAGTTCGGACAGGCGGGCAGCGGCAGAGATACCGGCGATGCCGCCGCCGATGATCAGGAAATCGGTCATTCTTCCTCCAAACGGTCGGTCGCCGGGGGTGGTGAGGGGTACAGTGCCGACAGGCAGGCGCGCAGGTCGGCAGTCATGGGCAAGGTCAGCGCCGCAAGCGAGGGCGCAATCTGCGCCGTATCGCGGGCCGAAATCAGCGGGATGACGGGCGTTATGGGGCAGGACATGACCCAAGCCACGGCCAGCGTGGCGGGATGGGTGCCCAGGTCAGCGGCCAGTGCCGCCAGACCGGTTGCCGCCTTGTGCATGGCTTCCGGCGCATAGCGGGCGGCGTAGCGGCTGTCTTCGGACAGGCGACCTGCGCCGCCACTTGCGTATTTCCCGGTCAGCAAGCCGCCGCCGAGGGGCGAATAGGCGTGAACCGCAATCCCCTGATCGGCGCACATGGGCAGAAGTTCCACCTCCACCTGCCGTTTCACCAGATTGTACATCGGTTGGATCACATCAATCCGGCTGCCGAACCGGGCAGCGACGGCCTGCGCTTTCATCACCTGCCAGGCGGCGAAGTTGGACAGGCCGATGCGGGCGATGCGCCCGGCGGCCTTCCATTCGACGAAGAGGCCAATAGTTTCTTCCAGCGATGTCGCGGGGTCGAAGCGGTGCAGATAGAGCAGGTCCACGGCATCAGTGCCAAGGCGGCGCAGGCTTTCGTCGAACTGGGCGGTCAGGTTGGCGCGGCCCGCGCCGCCAGTGTAACCGACCTTGGTGGCGATTGTGACTTCGCCATCGCCTTGCGCGAACTCACCGATCAGTCGTTCGGACGCGCCGTCGGTATAGACATGTGCCGTATCGAAATGGGTAAGCCCGGCCGCGCGGGCGGCATCGAACATGGCGCGGGCGGCCTGTGCATCGGCACGACCGCCGAACTGCATACAGCCGAAGGCAAGGGGGGAAGGGGCGTTCATGGGCGTGAACCTGCCACGGCGCGCGGCGGTTGAAAAGGCGGGGGCCGCCGCTTTTGCGACGACCCCCGACAGGAAAGCTGGGGGACGTCAGCCTTCCTGTGTCTCTTTGAGCTTGTCGATCCCCAACGTCTTGAGTGCGAGGGTTTCATAGAAGGGTTCAGACACGCCTTTGCGCAGCTTGCGCAGGAAGTATTTCTCGAACCCGATCTTGGCCATGTGGACCCATTTGCCGGACGAGGACCAGTTCACGTTGCGCGGCGGAATCTGCGGCTGGGCGACAAAGACGATGCCCCCATCGCCGAAATCCGCCAGACAGACAGCGTTCCAGGTGCCGACACGATCCGGCTCTTTGCCGCGCACGATATTGCCGATGTTATGCGCCGTGGCGGTGACCATGGATTCGATCATGAAGCCGGTCTTGGGCACGCCCACAGGCACGGGGGTTGGCCCCATCGGCGGGATCGCGACGCAGACACCGACAGCAAAGATGTTGGGATATTTCGGGTTCTGCTGATGCTTGTCGACGATGGTGAAGCCGCGTGGGTTGGACAGGCCTTCGATCCCGGCCACGGGTTTGATGCCCCGGAAGGCGGGCAGCATCATGGAAAAGGCAAAGGGCAGTTCCTTTTCGCCTTTGGAGGTGCCGTCATCGGCGATCTCTTCGACCGTCATCTTGCCGGGCCCGACCTTTTTCACCTTGGCCGAGGTGATCCATTTGATGTGCTTGGCGCGCATCTCAGATTCCAGAAGCCCCTTCGTATCGCCGACCCCATCCAGCCCCAGATGCCCGATATAGGGTTCTGGGGTGACAAAGGTCATCGGCACGCGGTCGCGCACCTTGGCACGGCGCAGGGCGGTTTCCAGGATGAAAAGGAATTCATAGGCGGGGCCAAAGCAGCTTGCCCCCTGCGCCGCACCGATGATGACGGGGCCGGGGTTCTTGACCAGTTCTTCAAAGACCTTTTTCGCCGCAAGGGCGTGGTCGATATGACAGACCGATTGGGTGAATCCGCCATGCGGGCCGAAGCCTTCGATTTCGTCGAAGGCCAGTTCCGGCCCGGTGGCGATGACCAGATAATCGTATGAAACCGACTCGCCATTCACCAGCGCGATGCGGTTTTCATCGGCATGCAGCTTTTCGGCGGCGACGGGGATGAAGTTGATCTTCTTTTTCGCCATCGTGGGCGCAAGATCGACGGTGATCTCTTCCCGCTCGCGCCAGCCGACGGCAACCCATGGGTTGGACGGCACAAAGTGATAGTGCGGATCCTTGGTCACCACGGTGACCGTGTCTTCCTTGCGCAGTTGGTCCTTCAGCTCATAGGCCATGATAGCCCCGCCAAGCCCTGCCCCAAGTACGACGACATGTGCCATGCCGTTTCCTCCCGTGCGAAGTTGCGCTGGAGGAAATATACATTCAAAAAATTAAATATAATTGATCTGGATCATGCGGGCGGCAGATTCCGCAGCCATGAAAAAGGCCCGCCGAAGCGGGCCTTTTTGTTTGGTTCAGGCGCGCCCGATTAGGACGGGATGTCGCCCGTGATGCCTTCGACATAGAACATCATGCCCAGCAGATCGCCATCCGGCGCGGTTGCGCCTTCGGCCAGCCACGCGGTTCCGTCCTGCTTGTTGATCGGCCCGGTGAAGGGGTGATAGGTGCCAGCGGCAATCGCATCGCGCATCGCTTCGGCTTCGGCCTTCACTTCGGCGGGAACGGCGTCGGTGATTTCGCCGATTTCCACTTCGCCCCCGGCGATCCCTTCCCATGCATCAGCTTGGGCATAGGTGCCATCCAGCAGCGCGCCCACACGCTTTACGTAATAGGGCGCCCAGTTGTCGATGATCGACGAAACGCGCGGGCTGGGCTTGTAGTCGGCCATGTCGGAGGCCTGACCAAAGCCGATCACGGCACCGTTCGTCTTGGCCGCTTCGGCCAGAGGCGCGGTCGAGTCGGTGTGCGAGGCGATCACGTCGACGCCCTGATCGATCAGCGCCTTGGCGGCATCGGCCTCTTTCGCCGGATCGAACCAGGTGAAGGCCCAGACGATGGACAGTTCGACAGCCGGGTTCACCTTCTTGGCGTGCAGGTAATAGCTGTTGATGCCCATGATCACTTCGGGGATCGGGAAGGATGCGATGTAGCCGATTTTGTTCGACTTGGTCATCTTGCCCGCGATATGGCCCTGCACCGCGCGGCCTTCGTAGAAGCGCGCGTTATAGGTGGACACGTTCGCATGGTCGCGCTTGTAGCCCGTCGCATGTTCAAACTTCACGTCCGGGAACTTGGCGGCGACCGCATTGGTCGGGTCCATGAAACCGAAAGAGGTGGTGAAGATGATGTTGCAGCCCGACAGCGCCATCTGCGTCAGCACACGTTCGGCATCCGCGCCTTCGGGCACGTTTTCCTGCCAGACGATTTCAACCTTGTCGCCAAAGGCCTCTTGCACGGCCAGCGCGCCTTCGTGGTGCTGGAAGGTCCAGCCGCCATCGCCGATGGGGCCGACATAGACGAAGCCCGCCTTGACCTTTTCCAGACCCTGCGCAAAGGCCGCGGTGCCGCCGACCATGCTGGCAAAGCCAAGCGCCGCGCCGCCTTTGAGGATTGTTCTTCTCTGCATTTCTTGCTCCCTGTTACGGGGCGCATCTGGCCCCGGTGTTTCGTTATGCCTCAGCGTGAGGCGTGGAAGTTCTGTCCCAGCGCGGCAGGCGCGTTCAGTGCTGCCTTGCCCTTGCCCGAAGACATGATGACCAGCACGAGGATGGTTATCAGATACGGACTCATCGACAAGTATTCGACCGGGATTCTGGCCCCAGCTGCCTGCAGGTTAAGCTGTAACACGGTGATTCCGCCAAAAAGATAGGCACCAAGCAGGATACGCCAGGGTTTCCAGCTGGCAAAGACCACAATGGCCAGCGCGATCCAGCCGGCACCGGCGGTGATGCCATCGGTCCATTGGGGCACGCGGATCAGGCTGATATAGGCGCCACCCAGCCCCGCCAGCGCCCCACCGAAGAGGATCGCCAGCACGCGGATACGCACCACCTTGTAGCCCAGCGCATGGGCGGCATCGTGGCTTTCGCCCACCGCACGCAGCACAAGGCCCATGCGGCTGTATTTCAGAACGGCCCAGACTGCGCCGCAGGCGGCGATGGAAAGATAAACCATCCAGTCATGGTCAAACAGGACCGGGCCGAAGAAGGGGATATCCGCCAACGGGCCAAGGGGAACGGTGCCCGTCAGCGGCGGCTTGATGCCCACATAGCTTTGCCCGATCAGGCTGGACAGCCCCAACCCGAACAGCGTGAGCGCAAGCCCCGTCGCCACCTGATTGGCAAGGAAGAACTGCGTCAGCACCGCAAAGACAAGGCTCAGGCAAGCTGCGCCAAGCGCACCGCCCAGAAAACCCAGATAGGGGTTGCCGGTCGCGACCGCCGTGGCGAAGCCGCAGATCGCGCCCATGATCATCATACCCTCAACACCGAGGTTCAGGACGCCCGCCTTTTCCACCACCAACTCGCCCAGTGCGGCAAGGATGATCGGGACGGACGCCACCATGAGCGAGGCGATCAGGATTGCCGGATTGATGCCACCGAGATCCATCAGTGCGCCTCCTTTGTGGTGCCAAAGCGGATGCGGAAGTTCGTCAGCAGATCGACCGCCAGCAGGAAGAAAAGAAGCATCCCCTGAAAGGCCTGAATTGCGGCGGCGGGCAGGCCCAGCATGAAACTGGCCAGTTCGCCGCCGATATAGGTCAGCGCCATTAGAAGGCCTGCCAGCAGGATGCCGATGGGGTTCAACCGGCCAAGAAAGGCCACGATGATGGCGGTGAAGCCATAGCCCACGTTGAAATCAATGCTGATCTGGCCGGACGGCCCCGTCACCTCAAACAGCCCCGCCATGCCGGCCAAGGCGCCCGACAGGCCCATGCACAGCACGACAAGGCGGTTCGGGCTGACCCCGGCAAAGCGCGCGGCCTTGGGGGCCTGCCCGGCCAGCTTGATGTGATAGCCAAGGATGTGGCGTTGCAGCAGGATATAGGCGGCGATCACCACGACGAAGGCAAGGATCACCCCCCAATGCAGGCCCGTGCCGGGGATCAGTTCCGGATTGGCCATGGAAGGGATCTGGCTCAGGTTGCGGCTGCCGGGAAAGCCGCCGCCTTCGGGGTTGCGCAACAGGCCGATGGACATGGAGGCGAGGATGTTCTGCGCCACATAGACCAGCAGAAGCGAGACAAGGATTTCATTGGTGTTGAAGCGCGTCTTCAGGATGGCCGGGATCATGGCCCAAAGCCAGCCGCCAAAGATGCCCGCCAAGACCATCAGCGGAAATACCCAGCGCGTTTCAATGGGATAAAGCGCCAGACCCACCGCCGCGCCAAAGATGGCGCCCATGATATATTGCCCCTCGGCCCCGATGTTCCAGATACCGGCGCGGAACCCCAGCGACAGGCCCACTGCGATCAGGATCAGCGGCCCTGCCTTCACCAGAAGCTGTGGCCGTGAATAAGAGGCGAATTGTTCGTTGAACAAAGGGTCCCAGAAGATGGTCCGGATCGCCTCAAACGGGTTCTTGCCAAGGATGGCGAACATGATGCCGCCTGCGATCATCGTCAGCACCACGGCCAGAACCGGGGTCGCCCATTGCCAGAAGGCGCTGGGAGAGGGACGTTTTTCCAGTCTTACCATTGCACTCTCCCGGTGACGTTCTGGCTTGGGTGGTCGACCTGCCGCAGGCAGCGACCGCCCCCTGCGCGGGCAAAGGATGGGGGATCACTGGCCCACATGTGCCACCTCCATCCCATGCGCGCCGCCCATCATCAGGCCGATCTCATCAATCGTCAGCCCCTCGACAGGGCGCGGCTTTGTCAGCCGCCCGGTGTTCAGGGCGGCGAAGTTGTCGGCGATTTCCAGCAGTTCATCCAGATCCTGACTGATCACCACCACGGCCGCGCCTTCTGCCGCGCGGTCAAGGATCGCCTGCCGGATCGACGCCGCCGCCGCCGCATCGACGCCCCAGGTGGGTTGGTTGATGACAATGACGCTGGGCGATTGCGACAGTTCCCGCCCGACCACGAATTTTTGCAGGTTCCCCCCCGACAGCGCCCGCGCCGCGACATGGGTGCCGGGGGTGCGGACGTCGAAATCTTTCACGATTTCGGCGGCAAAGCGCCCGGTGGCGGCCCAGTCGATGAAGCCGTTCTTCACCAGCGCCTTGCGCACCACGCCCGATAGCAGCGCATTTTCCACAAGGCTCATGTCGGGTGCAGCGGCATGGCCCAGCCGTTCTTCGGGCGCGGCAACAAGCCCCGCCGCGCGCCGCGCGTTTGGCCCCGTGGCCCCCATCGGCTTGCCGTCGATCTTCACGGCGCCCGGGTCGGTGCGCAGTTCCCCCGACAACGCCAGCAGCAATTCATCCTGCCCGTTGCCTGCCACGCCCGCGATGCCCAGCACCTCGCCCCGCGCCACGCGGAAATTGACGTCCTTCAGGCTCATGCCAAAGGGGATGGGGGAGTTCACGGAAAGCCCTGTCACCTCCAGCGCGGTATCGCCCTTGGGCAGGGCGGCGCGGGCGGGTGGGGTCAGCGTCGCACCGACCATGAGTTCGGCCATTTCGCGCGCCGACCGGTCGCGCGGGGTGCAGGTTGCCACCACCTTGCCGCGCCGCAGGATCGTGGCCTCATCACATAGCGCGCGGATCTCTTCCAGCTTATGGCTGATATAGAGGATCGCTGTGCCCTCAGATGCCAGCTTGCGCAGGGTGGTGAACAGGATGTCCACCTCTTGCGGAGTCAGCACGCTGGTGGGTTCGTCCATGATCAGCAGCTTGGGGTTCTGCAAAAGGCAGCGGATGATTTCCACGCGCTGGCGTTCGCCCGCCGATAGATCGCCCACCATCCGGCCGGGATCGAGCGGCAGGCCATAAGCCTCGCTCACCGATTTGATGCGGCCGGCGAGTTCGCGCATGGGGGGCGGGTTCTCCATGCCCAGCGCCACGTTTTCGGCGACGCTCAGCGCCTCGAACAGGCTGAAATGCTGAAACACCATCGCCACGCCAGCGGCCCTTGCGGCCTTTGGCTCCGACGGTTGGTAGGGCTGGCCGCGAAAGCGCATCTGGCCGCTGTCGGGTTTCACAAGGCCATAGATCATCTTGACCAGCGTGGATTTGCCCGCACCGTTTTCGCCCAGCAGGGCGTGAACCTCGCCCTCGGCGATGCTGAAGGACACGTCGCTGTTGGCCACCACGCCGGGATAGGCCTTCGTCACGCCGATGACGGCCAGAAGTTCCTTATTCGTAACCGTCTCTGTCCCCGTCTTTGTCCCTGTCATCCCGCGTTCTCCTGTCGTGACGCGTTGTTTTTTCCGTGTCGAAGAAAGGCCATTGCGACGCCCACAGCGATGGCCTGCGGATGTTTGCCAAGGCCGGGGTCGCCGATGGGGCAATCGATGCGCGCGATGGATTGCGGGCTGTGGCCCAGCCCCGCCAGTCGCGACCGGAACCGCGCCCATTTTGTTGCCGAACCGATCAACCCGCAGGTGGCGAACCCGTGACCCAGCAGACGGTGGCAGAGTTCCAGGTCCATCGCATGTGAAAAGGTAAGGATCAAGTGTTCCGCCCGCGCCGGGGCATCTGCCACCAGCGCTGCCGGATCGGGCGCGGAGCGTGCTGTCACATTCGGTGGCAGCGTTGCGGGAAAACGCTCGGCGGCGATATCCAGCCAGGTGATCGCCACGCCGGGCAGGGGGGCCAGCACATCCACCAGTGCGCGGCCGACATGACCTGCGCCCCAGATCCAGACCTCACGCTCGGCCCGGGCGAGGGGTTCCACCATCCAGCCTTGGACCAGCACCGCCCGTGGGGCCACGCCTTCGCCCCGCGCCCGCGCCAGCAGGCGCTTGACGGATAGGGGCATCGCGCGGCCGTCGGCCCTGCGGGCGATGACGCCTGCCTCTGGTTGCGGCAGGTTGGCGGTATCGAAAACCTCGGTCAGCACGGTAACCGCGCCGCCGCAACATTGGCCCAGCTTTGGCCCCAATGCCTCACGGTCCAGCCGCGTGCCGCCTGCGGCCAGCATGGCGCGGGCGCGGGTCGTGGCATCCCATTCCAGCGCGCCGCCACCGATGGTGCCGGATTGCCCGCCCTGCCAGACCAGCATCGCCGCCCCCACCTCGCGCGGGCTGCTGCCATCATGGGCGGCAATCACCACGCGGGCGACAGGCCCATGGGCCGCGATGGCGGATTGCAGGGCGGAGAGGTCAAACATGCCCGCGCACCCGTTTCACGGCGGCCAGCACCCGCTCTGCCGTGGCAGGCGCGTCGAGTGCGGGGTAGACTGACCCATCCCCGCAGGCGGCCACGGCATCAGACAGGGCATAAAGCGCGGAAATGCCCAGCATGAAGGGCGGCTCTCCCACGGCCTTGGATTTGCCGACGGAGTTTTCGGGGTTGGGGCGGCCCCAGAGGGCCACGTTGAACACGCGGGGGCGGTCGGAACAGGCGGGGATTTTGTAGGTGCTGGGGGCATGGGTCGCGAGGCGACCCTTGCCGTCCCACACCAGTTCCTCGGTCGTCAGCCAGCCTGCGCCCTGGACATAGGCGCCTTCGACCTGCCCGATATCCAGCGCGGGGTTCAGGCTGTTGCCGGTATCATGCAGCAGATCGGCGCGCAGGATGCGGTTTTCGCCTGTCAGCGTGTCGATCACCACTTCGGTCACCGCCGCGCCATAGGCGAAGTAAAAGAAGGGGCGGCCTGTGCCGCGCATCCTATCCCACACAATCTTGGGCGTGGCGTAAAAGCCTGTGGCCGACAGCGACACCCGCGCCTGATAGGCCCACATCACCACGCGGGCGAAATCATAGCTTTCCCCGGCCACATGCACCGCGCCATCGGCAAAGCGAACCTTGGCAGCGGGGACCTGATGTTTTTCACCGATGAAATCGGCCAACCGCGTACGGATCGTTTCCGCCGCCGCCTGCGCCGCCATGCCATTGAGATCAGACCCTGACGAGGCGGCAGTGGCCGAGGTGTTGGGCACCTTGGCCGTATCCGTGGCAGTGATCTTGACGAGGTCCGTTCCCACGCCGAACACGGCCGCCACTACCTGCGCAACCTTTTGGAACAAACCCTGCCCCATTTCGGTGCCGCCATGGTTCAGGTGGATCGACCCGTCTTGATAGACATGCACCAACGCCCCCGCCTGATTGAGATGGGTCAGCGTGAAGGAGATGCCGAATTTCACCGGCGTCAGCGCCAGCCCACGTTTCAGGATCGGGCTGGTGGCGTTCCAAGCGGCGATATCGGCCCGGCGCTTCTGGTAATCGCTGGTCTTTTCCAGTTCGGCCACAAGGTCATGGCCGGCGAAATCCTCGACCGGCATATGATAGGGGGTGGATTGCACCCGGTGTGACTCTGGCCCCGGCTGGCCCATCGGGCGATAGAAATTCGCGCGCCGGACGACCAGCGGATCACGGCCAAGGGCGTGGGCGATGTGATCCATCACCCGTTCCACGCCCACCATCCCCTGCGGGCCACCGAAACCGCGAAAGGCGGTGGCGCTTTGGGTGTTGGTTTTCAGGCGGTGGCTTTCGATACGGATGTCCGGCAGGTGATAGCAGTTGTCGGCATGCAGCATGGCGCGGTCGGCCACGGGCAGTGACAGATCCTGCGCCCAGCCACAGCGGAACAGGTGGGTGAATTCCAGCCCCGTCACACGCCCCTGATCATCAAACCCGGCGCGGTAGAGGATGCGCAGATCGTGCCGCTTGCCGGTGATCATCATGTCATCGTCGCGGTCATAGCGCATCTTGGCCGGGCGGTTCAGCCGGGTGGCCGCGATGGCGCAGGCAATGGCCAGCGCGTTGCCCTGGCTTTCCTTGCCGCCAAAGCCGCCGCCCATGCGCCGCACCTCAACCCGGACCGCATTCATCGGAATATGCAGGGCGTGGGCGACCTTGTGCTGAATCTCGGTCGGGTGCTGGGTGGAGGAATGGATCAGCACATCACCGCCTTCCAGCGGCAGGCAGGCGGCGACCTGACCTTCGAGGTAGAAATGTTCCTGACCACCCACCTCGAACTGGCCTTCGACCATGTGGGGCGCGGAGGCCAGCGCAGCGGCGGGATCGCCCTTTGTCCAGACGACGGGGCCTTGTTCGAACCGGCTGTTGGCCGCCAGCGCGTCATCGACCGTGAGCAGGGCAGGGAGTTCCGCATAGGTGACCTTGGCCAGACGGGCCGCGCGGCGAGCGGCTAGGTGGCTGTCGGCCACGACCATGAAGATGGGCTGTCCAAGGTAATGGACCCGGCCCGTGGCCAGAAGCGGTTCGTCATGGACCGAGGGGCTGCAATCCGGCATCTCGTCGAAATCCGCCGATGACCAGACTGCAACGACACCGGGAGCGGCGCGCACGGCGGAAAGGTCTATCGCCGTGATATCGCCATGCGCAATGCTGGACAGGCCAAAGGCCAGATGCAGGGCGTTGGATGGAAGCGGGATGTCATCCACATAGCGCGCCTGTCCGGTGACATGCAGCGGGGCCGCGTCATGCGGGAGGGATTTTCCCATGGTCATGGCGCGACCTCCAGCACCGACACTGGGGCGCCGTTCAGATCGTGGAAATAGCGGATCAGCAGGTTCGTCGCCGTTTCCAACCGATAGCCCGCGCTGGCGCGCATATCGGAGAGCGGGGTGAAATCCTGCGCAAAGACGGGCAGGGCGGCGGTAACTGTCGCCTCTGTCCAGGGTTGGCCAATCAGGGCCTGTTCGACATGGGCGGCGCGTTTCGGGATGCCCGCCATGCCACCAAAGGCAATGCGGGCAGAGGTGACGCGGCCATCGGTGACGGTGATGTTGAAGCAGCCACAGACGGCCGAGATGTCCTGATCAAAGCGTTTGGAGATCTTGTAACAGCGCAGGGCGGGGGCCGTTTCGGGGAAGCTGATCCCGGCCACGAATTCACCGGGGTGGCGGTCCTGCTTGCGGTAGTCGAGGAAGAAATCCTCCAGCGGGATGGACCGCATGTCATCGCCGCGGCGCAGGTGGAGCGTCGCCCCCAGCGCGATCAGCGCGGGCGGGCCATCGCCGATGGGCGAGCCGTTGGCGATATTGCCGCCGATGGTGGCGGCATTGCGGACCTGTTCGCTGGCGTAGCGGCGCAGCAGTTCCGCGAAAGAGGGCAGGCGTGCGGCCACCGCCGCGCGCAGCGCGGCGATGGTCACGCCTGCGCCGACATGCAGCATGCCGCCCTGAACCTCGATCTGTTGCAGGTCGCGCATCCCGTTGAGGAAGGCGACAGGTTTCAGGTCGCGCAGCTGTTTGGTGACCCACAGGCCAACATCGGTGGCCCCGGCAATGAGCGTGGCATCGGGATGGGCGAGGTACCAATCTGCCAGTTCGTCCGAGGATTGGGGTTGGAAGGCCGAGGGGACATCCGTCCCCCCGGACCCGCCGGGCGTTTTCTCCTGAAGGGTGGAGGCTGCGGAGGCGTTGTCTTTGGGTATTTGGGCCAAGATGAAGCGGCTGTCGTCTTTCATCCAATCCGGCACGGGGGCGGATTCGGCGGCCTGCGCCGCGCGGATGATCGGGGCATAGCCGGTGCAGCGGCACAGGTTGCCCGCCAGCGCATCGTCATGGTCGGTCTGGCCGTTCAGATGGGCCACCGCCATCGACACCACAAAGCCCGGCGTGCAGAAGCCGCATTGTGACCCGTGATGAGTGACCATGGCCGCTTGCACCGGGTGCTGCGTGCCATCCGGCGCGGCGATGCCTTCGACGGTGCGGACGGCCTTGCCCGCCAGTTGCGGCAGGAACAGAATGCAGGCATTCAGCGCGCGGCTGCCATCCTCATCCGTCACCATCACGGTGCAGGCACCGCAATCGCCTTCATTGCAGCCCTCTTTGGTGCCGCACAGGCCGCGCCCGTCGCGCAGCCAATCGAGAAGTGTCCGCGTCGGGGGTTCCCCCGTGACGCAAACCGGCGTTCCGTTCAGCAGAAACGCGATCCCGGCCATGTCTCAACCCGCCGCCTTCTCCCCGTTCGAGGCGTTTTGCGTGGCCGCCCGATGCGGCGTAAAGCGGGCCACGCGCCCCATGCCCCCCGTTATCCGGTTCGGGCCTGTATCCTTTCTATCAGTGAAGCCCGCCGCCTTGCCACATGGCAAGAAGAACCTTTTTGCATATCGCGGAAGCAGTTTCGTCTTTTGCCGAAAGAAGGGGCGGCCTTTCCCTGCGCCTGACGCTTCGCTAGGCTGTGACCATGTCCAGCATTCCCCGATTCATTCATCTGCGCGTCCATACCGAACATTCGCTTCTGGAAGGGGCGATCCCGGTCAAGAAACTGGTCAAGCTCTGCGCCGCGGCAGAGATGCCCGCCGTGGCGGTGACCGATACCAACAACATGTTCTGCGCGCTGGAGTTTTCGGTTTTGGCCAAGGATGCCGGGCTGCAGCCCATCGTGGGGTGTCAGGTGGCGGTGGCCCATGATCCGGCCCAGCCGGGGGAAAAGCTGCGGATGCCCGCACCGGTGGTGCTGCTGGCACAGTCCGAAGCGGGCTATATGAACCTGATGAAGCTGAACTCCTGCCTGTATCTGGACAAGGGCGGGCAGCTGAATCAGGTCACAGTCGAGGAGTTGGAGCGGTATTCGTCTGGGCTGATCTGCCTGACGGGCGGGGCGGATGGTCCGGTGGGGCGGTTCCTTCAACAGGGGCAGGGCGCCAAGGCGCAGGCCTTGATGGACCGGTTGGCTGCCTGTTTCGGGGACCGGCTTTATGTGGAATTGCAGCGCCATCCGGGTGAGGGCGGGCGCCTGACAGAGGCCGAGGCCGCAACCGAGCGCGGTTTCGTGGAAATGGCCTATGCGATGGGCTTGCCGCTGGTGGCGACCAATGATGTCTATTTCCCCAAGGCGTCTATGTACGAGGCGCATGACGCGCTGATCTGTATCGCCGAAGGGGCCTATGTCGATCAGCAGCACCCTCGCCGCCGCCTGACGCCACAGCATTACCTGAAAACCGAAGCAGAGATGTGCGCGCTGTTCGCCGATCTGCCGGAAGCGTTGGAGAACACGGTCGAGATTGCGCGGCGCTGCGCCTTTATGGCGCATAAGCGCGCGCCGATCCTGCCGCGCTTTGCCGATGATGAGGTGCAGGAATTGCGCCGTCAGGCCAATGAGGGGTTGCAGGCGCGGCTGGCGATCATCCCCCATGCCGCGACGGTGGAAGAGTATCAGGCACGGCTGGATTTCGAGCTGGGCATCATCGAAAAGATGGGGTTCCCCGGTTACTTCCTGATCGTGGCCGACTTCATTAAATGGGCCAAAGACCATGGTATTCCCGTGGGGCCGGGCCGCGGGTCGGGGGCGGGCAGCCTTGTGGCCTATGCGCTGACTATCACGGACCTTGATCCCCTGCGCTATGCGCTGCTGTTTGAACGGTTCCTGAACCCCGAACGCGTGTCGATGCCCGACTTCGACATCGACTTCTGCATGGACCGCCGGGAAGAGGTGATTTCTTACGTTCAGGATCGCTATGGCCGCGACAAGGTGGGGCAGATCATCACCTTCGGCGCGCTGCTGTCCAAGGCCGCCGTGCGCGATGTGGGGCGCGTTCTGCAACTGCCCTATGGGCAGGTGGACCGGCTGTCGAAGATGATCCCGCTGGAGGGGGTGAAGCCCGTCTCGATCACCAAGGCGCTGGCCGATGAGCCGCGCTTGCGCGAGGCGGCAAAGGAAGAGGTGGTGGGTCGCCTGCTGACCTATGCCGAACAGATCGAGGGGCTCTATCGCAACGCATCCACCCATGCCGCCGGTGTGGTGATCGGGGACAGACCGCTGGATGAGCTGGTCCCGCTTTATCAGGACCCGCGGTCGGATATGCCCGCCACCCAGTTCAACATGAAATGGGTCGAGGCGGCGGGGTTGGTGAAGTTCGACTTTCTGGGTCTGAAGACGCTGACCGTGATCCAGAACGCGCTGGACCTGCTGGCCCTGCGCGGGGTGACGCTGGATATCAGCCTGATCCCACTGGATGACACGCCGACCTATGAGCTTTACGCGGCTGCCAAGACGGTTGCGGTGTTTCAGGTGGAAAGTTCGGGGATGATGGATGCGCTGCGGCGCATGAAGCCCACCTGTATCGAGGATATCGTGGCGCTGGTGGCGCTGTATCGCCCCGGCCCGATGGAGAATATTCCCACTTATTGCGAGGTGAAGAACGGCCTCAAGGATCTGGAATCCATCCATCCCACCATCGACCATATCCTGGCCGAAACGCAGGGCATCATCGTCTATCAGGAACAGGTGATGCAGATCGCGCAGGTCATGGCGGGCTATAGCCTTGGCGGGGCCGACTTGCTGCGCCGCGCGATGGGCAAGAAGATCGCCGAAGAGATGGCCAAGGAACGGCCCAAGTTCATCGAAGGCGCGAAGGCCACCCACAATATCGACGTCAAGAAGGCGGGCGAGGTGTTCGACCTGCTGGAGAAGTTCGCCAATTACGGCTTCAACAAATCCCACGCCGCCGCCTATGCGGTGGTCAGCTATCAGACGGCTTACCTCAAGGCGAACTACCCGGTCGAGTTCATGGCCGCCGTGATGAACTGCGATATCCATCTGACCGACAAGCTGGCCGTCTATAAGCGCGAGGTGGACAAGCTTGGCCTGACCACGGTGCCGCCTTGCGTGAACCGGTCGCTGGCGACCTTTACGGTGGTGAACGGCCAGATCGTCTATGCTTTGGGCGCATTGAAGAATGTGGGCGTCGAGGCGATGAAGATGATCGTCGAGGCGCGGCGAACCGATACGGGCGAACGCCCCTTTGCCACCCTGTTCGATTTTGCGCGGCGGGTCGACCTGAAACGCGTGGGCAAGCGGCCGCTGGAGATGCTGGCGCGGGCCGGGGCCTTTGACGCGCTGGATGCCAACCGCGCGCGGGTGTTCGAGGCTCTGGATGCGCTGGTGGCCTATTCCGCCGCGATCCATGAGGCGAAGGGATCATCGCAGGTGTCGCTGTTTGGCGAGGCGGGCGCGGATATCCCCGAGCCCCGTCTGGCCGGGCGCGGC
This sequence comes from Fuscovulum sp., assembly GCA_035192965.1. Lineage (NCBI taxonomy): Bacteria > Pseudomonadati > Pseudomonadota > Alphaproteobacteria > Rhodobacterales > Paracoccaceae > Fuscovulum > Fuscovulum sp. The sequence continues at coordinate 847,501 of CP136571.1, forward strand.
GATTGGCTGGCGACAGAACGGCTGGCGCAAGAGCATCAGGCGATTGGCTTCTACCTGTCAGGCCATCCGCTGGATGATTACATGGGTGCCCTGCGGCGTATGGATGTGAAGACGCTGGCCGAGGTCACGCGCATGGCTGAACAGCGCGGCACTTGCGTGGTAAAAATGGCGGGGTCCGTCTCGGCTAGGCAGGAACGCAAATCGGCCAAGGGCAACCGGTTTGCCTTTGTCGCCCTGTCCGATCCGACGGGGCTGTATGAGGTGACGGTGTTCTCGGACGTGCTGGAGGCATCGCGCGATCATCTGGAACCGGGGCGCAACATCGTGCTGACGGTGCGGGCAGACCCGGACGGGGATTCGGTCAAGTTGCTGGCCAATGCGGTGCAGCCCATCGATTCCATGGCCGCCGAAGCGGGGGCATCGGATCTGCGCATCCACCTGAACCGGGCCGAGGCGGCGGGGTCGGTGGCGGCGCTGCTGTCCAAGCTGGAAGGGCGGGCCAAGGCGCAGATCACGATTTGCGTGCCGGATGACACGGGCTGTGAGATCGACGTGATCCTGCCGCAACCCTATCCCGTGACGCCCCAGATCAAGGGGGCGATCAAGGCCATGCCCGGCGTGTTAATGGTCGAGGAAATCTGATCAGGCGTAAATGTAGCCGCCTGACACGATGATGTTTTCGCCTGTCATGTAGGTGTTGCGCGGCCCGCCCGCCATCAACACCCATTCCGCCATCTCGCGCGGCTCGCCCCCACGGCCCAGCGGGCTGGCCTTGGCCAGTTCCGGCAGGAACCCTGCCGCGCGGGCCTTGTCTGTGGCCATCCCGGCGGGGGCGACAGAGTTCACCAATATGCCATCCGGGGCCACCTCTTGCGCCATGCTGCGCGTGAGGCTGACGACGGCGGCCTTGGTCGCGGCGTAATGGGCGTTCTGCGGGTGGGCCTTGAACGCATCGACCGAGGTGATGTTGACGATCCGCCCGCGCACCGGACCGCGCAGGTCTTGCCCCCGCATCTGGCGGATCGCGGCGACCATCATGTGATAGCTGCCTTTCACGTTGATGGCGTTGGAGGCATCCCAATCGGCATCCGTGATCTCAAGGATCGGTTTGCGCGGGTAGATCGCGGCGGAATTGATCAGCGTGTCAACGCGGCCCAGCTTGGCCGCCACTTCGGCAAAGGCGGCATGGGCGGCTGGCGCGGTGCGGATGTCGCATGTGGCAAAGGCGGTGGCGATGCCTGCCGCGCGGGCGGGGGCAAGGGCGGCCTCGGCGGCTTCGCCGTTCAGGTCGATGATCCCGATGCCCGCTGCGCCCTCTGTCACGGCCATATCGGCCAGCAATGCGCCAAGGCCCGCCCCACCGCCGACGATGACAATCCTCAGGTCCTTCATGCTAGCGGTCCTTTACCTTGGCCCCTGTGGCGGTGGCCTGATGCGTGGGAAGAATGTCGAACCGGGCGACATCCACATGGGGCGGCAGGGCCAGCACGGCCATGACCATGGCGGCCACATCCTGCGGCTGCACCGCGCCGCCGCCCGCATACATCGCCGCGCGTTGACCTTTGGGGAGGATGTCGCGGTAGAGCCCGGTTTCCACGCGGCCTGCCACGATTTCCGTCACCCGCACGCCAGAGGGGGCCATGTCCAGCCGCAGCGACCCGGCAAAGCCGCCAATGGCGGCCTTGGTCGCGGAATAGACGGCGAGGTTGGCAAAGGGCGCGTGTCCGGCTGTTGAGCCGGTAAAGAAGACATGCCCCCGGCCCCGGTCGCGCATCCCCGGCGTGATCATCCGCGTCAGCGCCAGAACGGCGGTCAGGTTGGTGGCGATGGTGCGGTCGATGTCGGCCTCGGTCATATCCGGGAAGGGCACGAGCGGCGGCATCATCCCGGCATTGTTCACCAGCACATCGGGGGTTAACCCCTGTAATGCAGCGCGCAGGGCGGCGCGGTCGGTCAGATCAACCTGCACCGCCGTGACGCCTTCTTCGCGCGACAGCGCCTGAAGCGCCGCAGGATCGCGGCCAAGGGCAGCCACCTGATAGCCCGCATCGCGCAGGGCAAGGGTGATGGCGCGGCCAATGCCGCCCGTCGCCCCGGTGACAAGCGCCTGTTTCATGGTGTCACCCCCTCTGTCGCCCAATCCTCGGCTTCGACCCAGTCACAGAAAGCGGCGATCTGTTTCACGCGGCGGTGCGATTTCGGCACCACCAGATAGAAGCCCGGCACCTGTTCGGCGGGCATCCCGGCCATGACCCCGGTGCCAAAGGGCGCGACAAGTCGTCCCGAGGCAAGGTCTTCGCCCGCATCAATGCTGGAGATCAGGCCGACGCCCAGACCCGCCAGCGTGGCACGGCGCATCGTGGCGGCATCCTGAAACCGGATCGCGCGGGTTTCCACCGCCAGCGCCACACCCAGATGCGCCAGCACATCGGACCAAAGCCCGTGATGCAGGATCGGGTGCAGCAGCGTTTCTGCCAAAAGGTCAGCAGGGCGGTGCAGCCTGCCCGCAATTTCCGGCGTGCAGCAGATCACCTTCAGGTCGCGCAACAGCAGGCTGGAGTCATGCGGTTTCCACCCGCCAAAGCCCCATTGAATGGCCACATCCACATCATCCCGGGCGAAATCCGGCAGATCGACCATCGTGGTAAGGCGCAGATCGGCGTCAGGAAGGATATCGCGGAACCGTGCCAGACGATCCAGCAGATGGCGGGTGGCGAAATAGGGGCTGGCATTCACATTGATGCGGTTGCGCTGGGTGCTGCGGGTGACGCGGCGAATGCCTTCGCCGATTTCATCAAACCCCGCATTCACGAAATGCGCCAGCAGGATCGCCTGCTCGCCCGGTTCGATGCTGCGCCCTTTGCGTTCGAACAGGGTCACGCCAAGCGCATCTTCCAGCCCCCTGATCTGCAGGCTGACGGCCTGAGGTGAGACCAGCAATTCATCCGCTGCCGCGCGAAAGCTGCGATGCTGCATCACCGCCTGAAAGACGCGCAGCGCGTTGAGCGAGGGCAGGCGGAGCGGGCGATCGGTCATGGCGGGTTCAGATCACAGCCTTTTCAAGGAAGGGGCGGCCTTCGACAATACGCTCATACCCGACTTCGGACAGGTCCAGCGTGCGATAGCCGTTATGGATGATCAGTTCCGCCACGCCCCGCCCGGCGGCGGGGGATTGCTGCAAGCCGTGGCCGGAATAGCCGTTGGCAAAGATGAAATTTCGCACCTCGGGGTGGCGGCCCACGATCAGGTTGTGGTCAAGGCTGTTGAAATCGTAATGGCCCGCCCATTGGTTGACGACCTTGATCGCCTCGAACGCAGGGGAGCGGGCGGCAAGGGCGGGCCAGATGATTTCCTCGAATTCCTCATAGCGGGGTTCGAAATCATCCCAATCCACCGCCGGGTCATGGGGGGGTGAGGCACCCGTCAGGAAGAACCGGCCTTCCGGGCGGCAGAACACCCCGGTCGGATCAATCATCAGGGGCAGGCGGCCATGGTTCACGGCGGCGCTGCCTTCGGGGGTTTGCGCGCAGTCGAACACGAAAGACGTACGCTTGCGCGGTTCCACCGGCACATCCAGCCCCGCCATCCGCGCCGTCAGCGCCGCACGCGGGCCAGAGGCGTTGACGATGGTGCCAGCGCCGATGACCGCGCCGGATTTCAGGCGAACACCCGTCACCCGGTCGCCTGTGCGGTCGATCCCCACCACCTCATCCGTCACGTACTCAGCGCCCTGCGCGCGGGCCTTGGCTTTGAAGCCGTTCATCAGTCCGGTGTTGGAAAACCACCCCTCGCCCGACCGGCCATAGGACGCGAGGCGGATGTCATCCACGTTCAGATGCGGAAAGGCGCGATGCAGTTCTGCCTGATCCCACAGCACCACATCCGCACCGCATTCGATCTGCACATCGTGGTTTTCGCGCAGGGTCTGTTCCTGCGTTTCCGTGGCAGCAAGGAACAGATAGCCGCCCTGATGAAAGTTCAGATCGGGCGGTGCCTCGCCTGCCACCTGCATCGTTCGCGCGAAATCACGGATGAAGGCAGAGCCGAACTGGCTGATCTTCACGTTGATCGGGTTGGAAAACTGCGTGCGAATTGACGAAGAGGACAGCGAGGTGGAGGCAAAGCGATAGGTAGGATCGCGCTCCACCACCAGAACGGAGCCGCGGAAATCGGGGTTGGCGGTCAGGAAATAGGCGACCGATGATCCGATGACGGCCCCGCCCACGATGACCACATCGTAATGCGGCTTCATTTTGCGGCCTCATCATCCGGGTGGCCCAGATCGACGAACCAGCCCCCCAGATGTTGCACGGCGGGGGCTTTGGGATCAGGGATTGGCGTCTTCGCCTCGACCCCAGCGCGATAGGGTTCGGTATTGTCTTGCGGGAAATAGCCAAGGTGATCCGCCAGCCGGTTATCGACCGGTTTCACCGCGTTGTCCGACATGCCGAAAGACACCGTAAACCCCACGCGTGGCGCGGTCAGGGCGGCAGTCACCAGACGGATGCAATCCTCGTAGGATAGCCACGACCACAGCATTCGCCGATCCGCCGGTTCGGGAAAGCTTGAAAAGATGCGCAGGGCGGCGGTCTCAACCCCGAACTTGTCCCAGTATAGTCGGCCCAGATCTTCGACAAAGCATTTTGACAGGCCATAGAGGCTATCCGGGCGATGGGGGCTTTCTGCATCAATCTGATCTTCCAGCCGATGGTAACCGATGGCGTGGACGGAGGATGCATAGACGATGCGCCCCACCCCAGCCTTCCGCGCGCCTTCATAGATGTGATAGCTGCCCCGGATGCTGGAATTCAGCACCTCTTCCCAAGGGCGTTCCATCGGTGCGCCGCCAAAATGGACGATGGCATCCACCCCTTCGCACATGGCATGAACCGCAGCCTCATCGGCCAGTTCGGCGAGGAAGGCGGATTCGTTGGGTTGCAGATCGTTGATGGCGACCCGGTCTGTCAGGCGCAGATGGCGGGCAAGGGGCGCAAGGCCACGGCGCAGCTGGGTGCCAAGGCGGCCTGCGGCACCGGTGATGAGGATCGTGTCAAAGGGCGGGGTGGTCATTTGGTCTCTCCGGTGGCGGGTGCCGTCACATAGCCCTTGATGCGGTCGGCCTGCCGGTCCTCCGCGCTGCGCTGGGCGGGGTCGCCAAAGCCGCCGCCGCCTGGCAGATGCAAAATCAGCTTTCTCCCCGCCGGAACATGCTGCCAGCCCTTGGGTTTCAGAACCGTCCCATCATCCAGCGCGACGCGGCCCGCCGCCCCCGGCCCGCCGCCATCGCGGCCCTTGGCGGGATGGTTCACACGGTCGAACATGGCGGAAAAGTCGAACTCATGGCCCGGTGCGGGTTCAATCTCGATGATCTGGCCAAGCCCGCCGCGATGCGCGCCATCGCCGCCGCTGTCGGGGCGCAACTCCTTGCGCCAGATGGTGATGGGGCCGGTATGTTCCGTCGCCTCGATCGGCATGGTCATCACGCCGGACGGGAAGGCCGTGGCCGACAGGCCATCCAGCCCAGGCCGCGCGCCCATGCCGCCCGAGTTGAACATCAAAATCTCGGCCCGCCGCCCGGCCTGCCCGGCCACCGGGCGCACCGACATGTGGATGTTCCACAGCGACGCCGCCCCTTCGGCCAGCACCTGCCCCGGCAGGGCCTTGGCCAGCGCGCCCAGCACAAGGTCGGGCACCAGATGGCCGATGACATGGCGTACGGACACGGGCGCAGGGCGCGGCGCGTTCAGGATGTTTTCGGGGGACGAGATGGTGAAGGCCTGCAAAGACGCCCAGTTGTTGGGAATATCCGGCGCGATCACACATTTCAGCGCATAGGAGGCATAGGCCTTGGTATAGATCACAGGCACGTTGATGCCCCAGCGGCTGACCGGGGCGCTGCCGGTAAAATCGACATTCACCGCATCGCCCGCCACCGACACCCGCGCCACAAGGCGGACGGGTTCATCATAGCCATCCGTATCCAGCACATTGTCCCATGCCCCCTGCGGCAGGGCGCGGATGCGGTCCAGCGTGGCGGCGCGCGTGCGGGCAAAGATGAATTCCCCCAGCGCATCCAGCGAAGGCAGGCCGATTTCCTGCATCATGCCCGTAAGGCGGCGATGGCCCACATCATTGCAGGCGGCCAGCGAATAGAAATCCCCCACCACCTGATTGGGTTCGCGCACATTGGCGCGGATCAGGCGCACCAGATCGGCATTCACGACGCCCCGTTCGGCAAATTTCATGATGGGGATCTGGATGCCTTCCTCATAGACCGACTTGCCATCCGCCCCGAACCCGCGCCCGCCCACATCCACCACATGGGCGGTGCAGGCAAAGAACCCCACCAGAGTTTCCCCAAGGAATGAGGGTGAGACCATCGTGATGTCATGCAGGTGGCCGGTGCCCTTCCACGGGTCATTGGTCACATAGGTATCGCCGGGGAACATGTTGGCGCGGCCGATTTCTTCGATGAAATGACCCACCGCCTCGGCCATCGTGTTCACATGGCCCGGCGTGCCGGTCACCGCCTGCGCCAGCATCCGCCCCTGCGGATCAAACACGCCCGCCGAAAGATCGCCCGCCTCGCGCACGCTGGTGGAAAAGGCAGTGCGAAGCAGGGTCATCGCCTGTTCTTCCACGACCGAGATCAGGCGGTTCCACATGACCTGCATCCGGATTTCCATCGTAGAGTCGCTCATGGCGTCACGTCCTTGCGGAGGAGGAGGAGGGAGCCGTCATCCTGCATCACCGCATCAAAGGGCGCGGTGACAACGGTGGCGGTTTCGCGTTCGACGATCACGGCGGGGCCAATGATGCGGGCGCCGGGTGAAAGGGCGCCGCGGTCATGGATCGCGGAGGGCAGGGCACGGCCAGCGGTCGGGTCAAAGACCGCGCGGGTTTGCGACGGGGCAACGGTGCCGTTGCCCATGGTCAGGGTCTGGCGCGGCGGCGCGGGGCGTTCATCCTGCGCCTTGACCGACCAGGTGACGACCTCGATCTCCAGCCCGTCCAACCCGTCGATGGCGCGACCGAAGAAGCGGGCATAGTTTTCGCGGAAGGCCGTTCGCAGGGTGGGGATGTCATCGGCGGTGAAAGGTCGGTCTGGCAGAGGAACCGGGATTTCCCAGCCCTGACCGACATAGCGCATGAAAGCGGTGATCTCGCGATGCACCACGCCCGCGCTGCCGGCGCGGACAAAGCCTTCGGCAGTGGCGGTGAGGTCGGCCAGCATGGCATTGACCCCCGCGATATCAAAACGCGACAGGCGGGTCACCTTGGACATCAGCGCCTCATACCCGAAGGGCGCGCGCAGAAAGCCGATGGCAGAGCCCACCCCCGCGCCGGGCGGCACAAGGCAGCGGTCGATGCCCAGCTTTTCGCACAGCCGCGCGGCGTGCAGGGGGGCGGCCCCGCCGAAAGCGATCATCATGTTGTCGGCGATATTCTTGCCGTTCTCGACCGCATGGACGCGGGCGGCATTGGCCATGTTTTCATCCACCACCTCGCAGATGCCAAAGGCCGCAGCCTCGACCGGCAAGGACAGGCGGTCGCCCACATCGCGGGTGATGGCGGCTTTGGCTGCAGCGGGCGACAGGCGGATCGCCCCGCCTGCGAAATTTTCAGGGTCGATCTTGCCCAGCACCAGATCGGCATCGGTGATGGCAGGCCGATCACCGCCGCGCTGATAACAGGCAGGGCCGGGTTCCGATGCGGCGGATTCCGGGCCGGTCTGGATGCGGCCCATGCTGTCGACCCAGGCGATGGAGCCGCCGCCTGCGCCGATCTCGATCATCTCGATCACCGGGATAGAGATGGGCATCCCCGATCCCTTGGCAAAACGGGTGGTGCGCGCGACCTCAAAACTGCGGGCGGTTTTCGGGGCGAAATCTTCGATCAGGCAGATCTTGGCGGTGGTGCCGCCCATATCGTAGCTGACCACCCGGTCCAGCCCAAAGCGCCGCGCGACGTCGGCGGCGAAGATGGCCCCGCCGGCGGGGCCGCTTTCCACCAGACGCACCGGAAATTCGGCGGCGGTGTCCACATCGATCAACCCGCCGCCGGAATGGATCATGTAGACCGGGCAGCCCGCCCCCATGTCTGCCAGCCGGATTTGCAACCGCTTCAGGTAATCGGCCATTTGCGGGCGGACATAGGCATTGGCGCAGACGGTGTTGAAGCGTTCGAATTCCCGCATCTGGGGCGAGACTTCGGAAGAGATGGAGATCGGCACCCCCACCTTGGCGGCGATGATATCCCGCGCGCGGCGTTCATGGGCGGGGTTCATGTAGGAATGGATGAAACCGATGGCCACCGCCCCATAACCGCCTTTGGCGATGCGGTCGGCCAGCGTTGCCAACGCGGCCTCGTCCAGCGGGGCCAGTTCCTGCCCTTCGGCCCCGATGCGGCCTGAGACGGTGAAGCGATCCTCACGCGGGACAAGCGGCGCGGGCAGGCGGATATTCAGATCGTACTGGTCAAAGCGGTTTTCCGTCCGCATTTCCACCACATCGCGAAAGCCCTCAGTCGTGACAAAGGCCGTGCGCGCGCCGCGCCGTTCGATCAGGGCGTTGGTGGCCAGCGTGGTGCCGTGGATCACGATTTCCAGATCGGCCGGGGTAAGCCCGGCCTCGCCCAATAGCAGGGTGATGCCGTCAAGGATGGGTTGTTCGGGGGCGGTGTAATCGGTCAGGATCTTGGTGGAATGCAGCGTTTCGCCCACCTCCAGCACGATATCGGTGAATGTGCCGCCGATATCGGCACCAAGCCGGACGGGGGGGCGAGCGGGGGACATCAGGATTTTTCCTTTGCCGCAAGGGCGTTGGCGCGCATCTGCGACAGGGTCACCCGCGGGGTGATTGCCTCGGCCGAAATGTTCAGGTCCAGCACCGCCCCGGTTTTCGACGCCAGCGCGCGGGCAAAGGCGGCGGGGAAATCGGCGGTCGTGTCCACCCGTTCGGCATGGAACCCATAGGCGCGGGCGAGTGCGCTGAAATCCGGGTTTTCCAGATCGGTGCCGGAGACGCGGGCCGGGTAGTTGCGTTCCTGATGGGCGCGGATGGTGCCGTAGGTGCCGTTGTTCAGGATCAACACGATGGGCTGCGCGCCCGCCTGCATGGCGGTGCCAAGCTCTTGGCAGTTCATCTGAAAATCCCCGTCGCCCGCAAAACAGACCACGGTCCGTTCCGGATAGGCAACCTTGGCCGCGATGGCGGCAGGCAGGCCATAGCCCATTGCGCCGGATTGCGGCGCCAGCAGCCGGGCCTTGCGCCCGAACTTGAAGAATTTGTTGGGCCAGACGGTGAAATTGCCCGCGCCATTCGTCAGGATCACGTCATCGGGCAGGATCGCGCGCAGATGGGCGGTAACGGCGACCATGTCGACCGGCGACGGCTGCGCGGGGGCGTCAAAGCTGGCCTCATAGCCCGCGCGCGCGGTTTCGCGCCACGCGGCCCAGGACCCGGAAACCGGGGAAAGCGCGGCTGCAAAGGCGTTGGGCCCGGCCTGAATGCCAAGGATGGGTTGATAGATCTTGCCAATCTCGCGGTCTGATGGGTGGACATGGATCAGCCGCTGTTTGGGAACCGGCACGTCCAGAAGGGTATAGGCATCGGTTGTCATCTCGCCGAAACGGACGTTGATCGCGAGGATCGTGTCGGCCTCAAGGATAAGCTTGCTCACATGGGGCGGCATGCCCACCCCAGCCTCGCCCGCATAGACCGGGGAATGGTTGTCGAAGCGGTCCTGAAAGCGAAAGGCGGCGATGGTGGGGATATCGGACGCCTCGGCAAAGGCCTGCATTGCTTGCCGCCCGGTATCCGTCCAGTTGCAGCCGCCCAGCAGGATCAGGGGGCGTTGCGATGCGCGCAGCAGGGCCAGCGTATCCGCCATCGTGGCGGCATCGGGGGCCGGTTCACGGATCGTGGCGGCGTGGGCCAGCGGCGCGGTGTCGGTAAGGGTGGTCAGCATATCTTCGGGCAGTGCGATCACCACAGGGCCGGGGCGGCCGGACAGGGCGGTGATCCTTGCCCTTGAAAGCACTTCGGGAATCCGGTCGACATGGGTGATCTCTGTCGCCCATTTCGCCATGGTGCCAAAGACGGCGCGGTAGTCGATTTCCTGAAACGCCTCACGTCCCAGCATGTCAGTTCCGACCTGACCCACGAAGATGATCATGGGGGCGGAATCCTGCATCGCGGTGTGAATGCCGATCGAGGCATTGGTCACCCCCGGCCCGCGCGTGACCATGCAGATGCCGGGGCTTCCTGTCAGCTTGCCCCAGGCGGCGGCCATGAAAGCGGCGCCGCCCTCATTCCGGCAGAGCGTGAAATCCAGCTGACCGCCCGTATCGTGCAGGGCATCCAGAACGGCAAGATAGCTTTCCCCGGGCACGCCAAAGGCGCGGGTCGCGCCAAGCGCCACAAGCGATTGCACCAGAAGCTGGCCGCCATTCTGCATCGGGCATTCCTTTCACGACGCGTGAGTCTGTCGTGACAAGCATGCCCGCTCTGGGGGCCAAGGAAAACCAAGTTCGGCGGGCAATCGGCAAGTTCTGCTTGCCGATCAGCCGCCCATCAGCCGCATTTGGAATAGCCGCAGGAGGCGCAGGTCATACAGCCTTCGACCATCCGCATCTCAAAGCTGCCGCAGGATGAACAGGACTTGCCACGCGGGGTGCCGAGGGCAACCACTTCGGCCTTGGGGTCGGATTTCAGGCCGAGGCCTTCGCCCGCGATGAAGCCGATGTCGATCAGGTGGCGTTCGATCACACCGCCGATGGCGGCGAGGATCGACGGGATGTAGCGGCCTTCCATCCAGGCGCCGCCGCGGGGGTCGAACACGGCCTTGAGTTCCTCGACCACGAAGGAGATGTCGCCGCCGCGCCGGAAGACGGCGCTGATCATGCGGGTCAGGGCCACGGTCCAGGCGAAGTGTTCCATATTCTTCGAGTTGATGAACACCTCGAACGGGCGGCGGTGGCCTGCGATGACGATGTCGTTGATGGTGATGTAAAGCGCGTGCTCTGATCCCGGCCATTTCAGCTTGTACGTCGCCCCTTCCAGCGCGGCGGGGCGGTCGAGCGGTTCGGACAGGTACACAACTTCGGCCCCGTCGCCGGACTGGTGCAGGGCGGCGGGGGCCTCGGCCGGGGTCTTTTCCGACGACTCGGATACGGTCAGGACCGAGCCTGTCACATCGTTGGGGCGGTAGGTGGTGCAGCCTTTGCAGCCTTGGTCCCAAGCTGCCATGTAGACCTCTTGGAAATCTTCAAAACTGATATCTTCCGGGCAGTTGATGGTTTTGGAGATTGAACTGTCCACCCATTTCTGCGCCGCCGCCTGCATGCGGACATGGTCCAGCGGGGGCAGGGTCTGGGCGTTGACGAAATAGTCGGGCAGGGGCGCGTCGCCATGGGTTTCGCGCCACAGGCGGACGGCGTAATCGACGACCTCTTCTTCCGTGCGCGATCCGTCTTTTTGCAGCACCTTGCGGGTATAGGCATAGGCGAAGACCGGTTCGATGCCGGAAGAAACGTTGCCAGCATAAAGGCTTATGGTGCCGGTGGGGGCGATGGAGGTGAGGAGCGCGTTGCGGATGCCCTTCTTGCGGATCGCGGATTTCACATCATCCGGCATATGGGCCAGCGCGCCGGAGGAGAGGAACTTGTCGGCGTCGAACAGGGGGAAGGCCCCCTTTTCAGCCGCCAGATCGGCCGAGGCGAGATAGGCCGCACGGGCGATGGCCTGCATCCATTCATCGGTGATTTCTGCCGCTTTTTCAGAGCCATAGCGCAGGCCCACCATCAAAAGCGCATCCGCCAGACCCGTGACGCCAAGACCGATGCGCCGTTTTGCCTGCGCTTCCTGTGCCTGTTGCGGCAGCGGGAAGCGGCTGGCATCAACCACGTTATCCATCATCCGGACGGCAGTGCGGACGAGGTGATCGAGCGCGGGCAGGTCCAGCGTGGCGTCTTTGGTAAACGCGCCGTTAACCAGTTTCGCCAGGTTGATAGAGCCCAGCAGACAGGCCCCATAAGGGGGCAGGGGTTGTTCGCCGCAGGGGTTGGTGGCGGCAATGGTTTCGCAATAGGCGAGGTTGTTCATCGCGTTGATGCGGTCGATGAAGATCACGCCCGGTTCGGCAAAATCGAACGTGTTGCGCATGATCCGGTTCCACAGATCGCGCGCCTGAAGTGTTTTGTAGACCTTGCCATCAAAGACAAGTTCCCACGGACCATCGGCCTTGACCGCCGCCATGAAGGGATCGGTGATTAGCACCGAAAGGTTGAACATGCGTAAACGGGCGGGGTCTTTCTTCGCCTCGATGAACTGTTCGATATCGGGGTGATCGCAGCGCATGGTGGCCATCATCGCGCCCCGGCGGCTGCCCGCCGACATGATGGTGCGGCACATCGCATCCCAGACATCCATAAAGGACAGGGGACCGGAGGCATCTGCGGCGACGCCCTTCACTTCGGCCCCGCGGGGGCGGATGGTGCTGAAATCATAGCCGATTCCGCCGCCCTGCTGCATGGTCAGGGCCGCTTCTTTCAGCCCGTCAAAGATGCCGCCCATGTTGTCGGGGATGGTGCCCATGACAAAGCAGTTGAAGAGCGTGACGCTGCGGCCCGTGCCTGCGCCAGCTGTGATGCGGCCTGCGGGGAGGAACTTGAAATCCTCAAGCGCGGCAAAAAATTCCTGTTCCCAATGGGCGGGATCGGCCTCTACCTCGGCCAAAGCGCGGGCGATGCGGCGCCACGTATCTTCGACCGAACCGTCGATCGGAGTGCCGTCCGCTTCCTTAAGACGGTACTTCATGTCCCAGATCTGCTCGGCGATGGGTGCAGCGAATCGGGACATGCGATTTTCCTTGGTTTTGCGGTCTTTGCGGAGAAGCGCACAAGATAGGCCTATTGGGGCGGTGCGTCAAACCTTGCGGGTGGCTTTGTTAAGACTAGAGTCCACGCGGGTTGGTTCGGGGGAATCGTGGCGCATATTAACATCTTGAAGCTCTGTGTCGGCGCGGACAGCGTTGAGGATCTGACCGACTGGCAGGAGAGCCAGAGGCATCGCTGGCCTGCGGGGCGGGCCGTGCATGTGACGCGGATGTGGCCCAAGCGCGAGGCGGAAATCCTGTCGGGTGGATCGCTGTATTGGGTGATTAAGGGCGTGATCCTGGCCCGCCAACGCATTGTGGGGCTTGAGAAAGTGGAAGGCGCGGATGGCATTCTGCGCTGCGCGCTGGTGCTGGACGCAGAGGTGATCCGAACCGAGGGCGCGCAGCGCCGCCCGTTCCAGGGCTGGCGCTATCTGGACCCGGCGGAAAGCCCGCGCGACCTGCCAAAAGGGCGGGAACGTGAAGAGGCGCTGCCGCCTGATCTGGCGCAGGCGCTGGCCGAGATCGGCCTGCGTTAAGGTTAACGTCAGCGGCGTTAAGGTAAGCGGATTATTGAATTAACCTTGGGCTTTGCCCTGGCAGCAGCCGGTGCAGACGGCTGTGCAGCACATGGTATGCACGCAGCGAACGGGGGTTTTGTGGCCCATTAACCATCCGCTGCGCGCGTTAACCACGAATTTTCGGACGCGATTGATCAGAAAATCTTGGTTCTGATCTGCGGTCAGTAGTTGTTGACGTTGCCCGCGATCAGCGTGCCGGTGCCATCATCCTTGCCATCCTTGACCCAGGTGACGGTTTCACCCGACAGGCGGGCCGACCAGCAGCTGGCCCCTTCGCCATAGTTGAAGCACATCTGATCGCCTTCGACCGTCCAGGTGCCGGTATAGCCGTCGCCCTTGATGGTGCCGTCGGCGGCGTAAAACTCGGTATAGGCCCCGGATTCGACCATGGAGCCCTGCACCGTCTTGTCGGCAATGGCGGCCTTGATGGCATCGCCGGTGGCGAGGTCTTGGGCGAAGGCGGGAAGGGCGAGGAAGAGCGAGGCAAAAGCGGCACGAAGATACATGTGGGATTTCCCTTTTGTTAACCCACGGGGAAGGTAGTGCCGAACGGCCTGCGTCAAGATGCCCTAGAGATCGGCAGGCAGCGGCACGCCCAGACGGGCGGCCAAGGTTTCCAGCGTGGCGCGCGTGGCCTGCGGCCAATCGGCCGCGCGGGCAAGGTAAAGCACCGCCTGCGACTGGTGGATCAGCGCATCGGACAGCACCTTGAGGTGGTTGGCGCGCAGCGTTTCCCCGGTTGAGGTGATGTCGGCAATCGCCTCGGCCGTCAGGTTCTTGACGGTGCCCTCTGTTGCGCCCTGGCTATCGACCAGTTGGTAATCTGCGACGCCGTGGGTGGTGAGGAAATCGCGCACCAGACGGTGGTATTTCGTGGCGATGCGCAGGCGGTGGCCATGCGCGGCGCGAAAGGCAGAGGCGGCAGCATCAAGATCATCCAGCGTGTCGACGTCGATCCAGGCCACGGGAACGGCGATGATCAGATCGGCATGGCCAAAGCCGAGCGGCGCCAGTTCCGCCACCTGTGCGGGCCAGTCGGCCAGCTTGTCGCGCACGAGGTCGGACCCGGTCACGCCAAGGTGGATGCGGCCTGCCGACAGTTCACGCGGGATTTCGCCCGCGGACAGGAGGACGAGTTCGATCCCGTCGATCCCTTCGACAGCGCCGGAATATTCGCGGTCATTCCCGGTTTGGCGCATGGTGATGCCGCGCGTGCCGAACCAGTCAAAGGTTTTCTCCATCAACCGGCCTTTGGAGGGGACGCCGATTTTCAGCATCAGATCACCCCTTTCAGGCGCGCGACTAGGCCGGGGCGGATGACACCGCCGACAGCGGGGATGGAGCGGCCAGCGCCCAGCACGGCGGTGAGCGCGTCATAGCGCCCGCCCGAGGCGACGGGGGGCAGGGCCGGGTCTGCCGCGTGGAAGGAGAAGACGAAGCCATCGTAGTATTCGAGGCTGGTGCGGCCGTGGCTTGCCTCGAACGGGAGGGTTTCGGTGTTTGTGCCAAGGGCATCCAGCGCGTCGAGCCGTGTGGCGAAACGGTCCACGGCGGTGGCGATGGCAGGCAGCATGGGCGTGATGCCGCGCAGGTGGTTCAGCGCGGCGCGGGCGGGGGCCTGAAGCGACAGGAGGTCGTAAAGAAGCGCGGCTTCCGGCGCGGCGATGGGGGCGGTGGCGGCATCGTCGATCAGGGCGCGGGCGCGGGCGGCGATGTCTTCGGCGCTGCGCAGGCCGACAAGGGTTCCGGCAGCGTCGATGAGCGCTTCGGGGCTGTCTTGTTGAAGGCGTTGCAGCAGGGCGGCGCGGGCGGCGGGTAGGGGGGCGCGGCCTGAGAAGCGGTCGAGCAGGGCGCGGAAGCGGTTGGGGCGCCAGATGTGGCGCAGGAGCGCGGCCTTGCGCCGGTCGGTGGTGGACAGGCCGCGCACGGCAGCCATAAGGATGCCGATATCGCCCGTGGCGGCGCGCAGGTTCAGGGGCGCAAGCAAGCGGGAGAAGAGCGCGAAGACCTGCGCATCGGCCTGTTCCGGGGCGGCGCGGTCGAACAGTTCAAAGCCCACTTGCAGGTATTCATTGGCGCGGGGACCGGCCACGTCCTGTTTGCGGAACACTTCGCCCATATAACAATAGCGGGCCGGGTCTGCGCCATGGGCCATATGGGCCTGCACGACGGGCAGGGTGAAATCGGGGCGCAGCATCATTTCGCCGCGCAGGGGATCGGTCGTGACATAGGCGCGGGCGCGGATGTCTTCGCCGTACAGGTCCAGCAGGGTTTCCGAAGGTTGCAGGATGTCAGCCTCGACCGGAACCGCCCCTTCGGCGCGGAATGCGGCGAAGAGGGTTTCGGCCTCGGCCCGGATCGCGGCTTTTGCGGTCACTTAAACTTTTCCAAGCTGAACAGCATGTTCTTTACCTCGGACACCATTTTGGCGCGGGGAATCTCGATCTGTGCGGGGCGATCCTTCCATTCTGCAAGCGTCGCATTCTGCGCGATTTGCGCTCCAAGGATAAGGTCTTTGAGGATGACGGTGCCCTTGCCCACTTCATCGACCCCCTGGATCACGGCGACGGGGGATTGGCGTTTGTCGGCGTATTTGAGCTGGTTGCCGAAGTTCTTTGGGTTGCCCAGATAGACCTCGGCCCGGATGCCCGCGTTGCGCAGGTCGGACACCATCGCCATGTAATCGGCCATGCGGTCACGGTCCATCACGGTGACGACGACGGGGCCGGTGGTGTTGGCGGTGCTGCGGCCCTTGGCGTGCAGCGCGGCAAGCAGGCGGTCCACGCCGATGGAAACCCCGGTGGCGGGGACGGATTGGCCGGTGAAGCGTTTGACCAGATCGTCATAGCGCCCGCCACCCGCGACAGAGCCGAAGCTGCGCTTGCGGCCCTTTTCATCAAGGATTTCGAAGGTCAGTTCGGCCTCGAACACGGGGCCGGTGTAGTAGCCGAGGCCGCGCACGACGCCGGGGTCGATGAGGATGCGGTCGGGGCCGTAACCCTGACGGTCGAGGAGGTCGGCGATGGTTTCGAGTTCTTGCACGCCTTCCTGCCCGATGACGGAGGGGCCGACGAGTTCGCGCAGGCGCGCGGTGGTCTCAAGCCCCGTGGCGCGGCGGGCGGCCATGAAGGACATGACAACCTCGGCCTGTTCGGCACCCAGCCCTGCACCCTTGGTGAAATCGCCGGACTCATCCTTGCGGCCTTCGCCCAGCAGGGCGCGGACGCCTGCATCACCCAGACGGTCGATCTTGTCGATGGCGCGCAGGACGATGCCGCGCTCATTGGCGAAGCGGTCGGGATCTGACGGATCAAGCACGCCCGCCACTTCCATCACGCCGTTCAGAACCTTGCGGTTGTTGACGCGCACCACATAGTCACCGCGCGGGATGCCGACGGTTTCCAGCGCGTCCGACAGCATGGCGCAAATCTCGGCATCCGCTGCGACGCTGGGCGCGCCGACGGTATCGGCGTCGCATTGATAGAACTGCCGGAAGCGGCCCGGCCCCGGCTTTTCGTTGCGCCAGACCGGGCCCATCGCATAGCGGCGATAGGGCGAGGGCAGGTCGTTGCGGAACTGCGCGGCGACGCGGGCCAAGGGGGCAGTCAGGTCATAGCGCAGGGCGAGCCAGTCCTGATCATCCTCTTGCCAGGCAAAGACGCCTTCGTTCGGGCGGTCGACATCGGGGAGGAATTTTCCCAATGCCTCAACCGTTTCCACGGCGCTGGTTTCCAGCGGGTCAAAGCCGTAGCGGTGATAGACCTCGGCCACCTTGTCCAGCATCGCCTTGCGTTCCGTGACTTCGGCACCGAAATAGTCGCGGAACCCTTTGGGGGTTTCGGCGCGGGGGCGGCGGGTTTTCGCGTCAGGCTGTGCCATGGTCGGACCTTCGCTTTTTGTCGCGGCCCGTGTATCGGATGGGGCCAAGGTCGGCAAGCGGCGGAGGGTGGTATGGCAGACGGTAAGGCGCTGGAAGAAAAGGTGGCGCATCTGATGCGGGCGGTCGACGATCTGTCGGATGTGGTGGCCAGCCACGCGAAAGAGATCGAGCGGCTGACACGGCTGGTGACGCTGCTGGTGGAGCGCGAGGCCGAGCGCGAGGCGATGGCCGGGGACGGGCCTGCCGCGAATGTGAGGCCGCCGCATTGGTGAGGGGGGTTGCATCCCTGATCCGCGCGCGGCACCAACTGACCTTATGGATAGGTTTTTCTCTCGATTGAGGGGCGTCGATTATCCGGCGCTGCTGCTGACCTTGATGCTGGGCGCGGCGGGCGGGTTGGCGGCGAGCCTGCTGCATCTGCCGCTGGCGTTGCTGCTGGGATCGCTTCTGGTGACGGGGGTGGTGGCGGCGGCGGGGTGGCGGCCTTTTGGCCGGGCCGTTTTGTTGCCGATGAAGCTGCGGTCGGCCTTTGTGCCGGTGATCGGGGTATCTATCGGCGGGGCCTTTACCCCGGCGGTGATTTCCGAGGCGGGGGCCTGGTGGCCGTCGCTGCTGGCGCTGCTGCTATTTCTGCCGCTGACCCATGCGGTGGCCTATTTCATCTATACGCGCGGGGGATTGCCCCGACTGGAGAGCTTTTTTGGCGGGGTTCCCGGCGGGCTGATTGAAACGGTGCAGATGGGCGAAGAAGCGGGCGGCGATGTCCGTCTGATGACGGTGCTGCAATTCCTGCGCCTGATCCTGACCATCGTGGCGGTGCCGCTGATCTTTACTGCCGTGACCGGGGTGGCGGTTGGGTCGGCCAGTGGCGCGGTGCTGCCTGCGGCGGCGGTGCCGCTGAGCGCCTATGAGGTGGTGGTGCTGCTGGCGGTGGGCGGATTGGGGGTTTGGGTGGGGCGGTTGCTGCGCCTGCCTGCGGCGATCATGACCGGGCCGATCCTGTTTTCCGCCGTGGCCCATGCGGCGGGGCTGGTGCATGGGGTGCCGCCCGGCTGGCTGGTGGGGGTGACGCAGGTGGTGGTGGGCTGCGGTCTGGGCGCGCGCTTTGCCGGGATCGAACGGCGCATGCTGATCCGCGCGGCGCGGCTGGCGGTGATCAATGCCGGGGTGGCGCTGGCGATGGCCTTTGGCTTTGCCTGGGCCTTGGCGCCTTGGGTGGGCGAGCCGTTGACGGCGGTCTTTCTTGCCTTTGCGCCCGGC
Organism: Fuscovulum sp.; assembly: GCA_035192965.1. Classification (NCBI taxonomy): domain Bacteria; kingdom Pseudomonadati; phylum Pseudomonadota; class Alphaproteobacteria; order Rhodobacterales; family Paracoccaceae; genus Fuscovulum; species Fuscovulum sp. The sequence continues at coordinate 866,098 of CP136571.1, forward strand.
GGGTTGGCCGAAATGAGCCTGATTGCGCTGAGCCTGCAGATGAGCGTGGTCTATGTGACCGTGCATCATGTGGCGCGGATTGTGCTGAGCGTGATGATGGCCAAGGCGGGGCGGCGATGGATCGGTTAAGGGCGATGCGGCAACGGGATTGGGCGCGGGTGTTCGGCATCCTGTGTGTTGCCGTGGGGTTGGGCCTGTCTGTCCGGGGCTATCCGGGGGCGGATTGGGATGCGCTGATCCTGCTGCTGGGGGCGCTGATGCTGCTGCGCGGCGCGGTGGAGGGGCCATCGCCCAGCCGGGTGGCGGGGCTGGTGCGGGCGGGGCGGGTGATCCTGTTCATGTTCGCCTTTGGCGCGGTGAACCGCGCGCAGACCGAGGTTGCGGGCGCGGTGACCGGAGTTCTGGGCAATTGGGTGCTGTGGGCGGTGGCGGCGCTGTTGCTGGCGCTGCCGTTGGTGCGGCGGGGCCTGCCTTGGGGGCGCGGGGCGGATGGGGTGCGCCAGGTTGCCGGGATTGTCGCGATGGGAATCGCCTTTTGGGCGCTGTTTATATGGCTGACCCCGGCGATGGCGGAATTGCGGGCGCTGGTGGCGGTGGCAGCGGTGGCCAATGCGGGGCCTGTGCTGCGGGTGGCGACGCCGCCTGTGGCGGGGTTGGTCTTTGGGGTGATGTTGTGCTGCGTGGTGGCGGTGCCGGGCGCGGTGTTGTGGCCGGTGGCCGTGGCCACGATGGCCGCAGGCGCAGCATTCTGGGCGCTGCGGCGGCGGGACGGGGCTGAAAAAGCGGGAACATGATCGCCGCCAGCCCACATGAACCTTTCGCGCTGCAGGCGCTTTTGGCTACATACTGAGGTCACCAACTACACATGCTGGCGGCGATCACGGAAACGTTTATCACAGCGTTCCGGATCGTGAAGGCGGCAGATGACGAAAGCCGTTCGAAACTGATGAACATGACGAATTCGTCATTCTGACAGGACGAATTCATCATTTCGTTATATGAAATTGTTGGCTTCATCATCGAATTTTCCCGCCAAAACGCCGCGCTTTGCTGTCGGGAACGGCGGTTCGTGCCAAAACTGGCAATTTCGGCCCCGAACCCGCCCCGAACGCGACGAATCGAACTCTGGCGGGAGGTGTTGCCCGATGGCACTAGAATTGACCGTTCGGAAAGGTTAATCTTTTTCCAAGCCTGGGGGGGCTGATGATTGGATATGCATAATGGCCAAGCCCCCTATGGCGGTTCCCGCTTTTGTTTTCGCACTTGCCAGCGCCGCTATGGTCGCTGTGCCCGCTGTCGCGCAGGAGCGCGTCACGTTGGGTTGGGGGCGGTTGCTGACGAATGATGCCATCGGCGATGGCAAGGACCGCTGGCGCACGGGTTCCTATGTCCTGAGCCGGGTGCGCGGGCCGAACTGGTCGGGCAGCCTGCCGGGCCGGCCGGGCGAGATTCTGGAATTCCGGATGCGGCTGGAAACGATCGCCCCGGCGGATCTGGTGGTCGCAAACCCGCTGGACCGCCGCTATGTCGGCGCGCTGTCGTTGGGGATGCACACGCATTTTGAAACGGCGGGGGTGGAATCCAGCATCGGTATGGATGCGGTGATCGTGGGGCCGCAGACGGGGATCAGCTCGCTGCATGGTGACCTGCATGATCTGCTGGGCCTGCCGGACCCCACCGTGTTTGGCGGGCAGATCGCGGATGACGTGTTCCTGACGCTGACGGCGGAATTCGGGCGGACGCTGCCGCTGGGCGCGAATGCACAGGTCCGCCCCTTTATCGAGGCGCAAGCGGGTGCCGAAACGCTGGTGCGCGTGGGCGGCGACATGACCTTTGGCGGTTTCGCGACCGAGGCGCTGATGCTGCGCGACAGCGCGACCGGACAGCGCTATCGCGCGGCGGCGGGCGACCGGGTGGAAGGCCTGAGCGTGATGCTGGGCGGTGATATCGCCAAGGTCTACGACAGCGAATACTTCCTTGCCACGGATGCCATCACGCCAACCGACACGCGCCGGAGGTTGCGGGCCGGGATGCATTGGCAGGGCGCGCAAAGCGAAGTCTTTTACGGCCTGACCTGGCTGGGCAAAGAATTCGAAGAACAGCCGGATGAACAGGTGCTTGGGTCTATCAATCTGCGGTTGCAGTTCTGACCCTATGCGAATTTGCATCTGTTGCGCTGATGCCATAGTCAGACCACGGGTCTGATGCTAGCATTTGCAGACATAAAAAGACTAAACGAGCAGGCAAACAGGCAATGATAACGGGCTCTCGTGGCACGTTCGTCATCTCTTGGACACAGACAGAAGTTGATGGGGTGAAAGGGGCGTCGCTTGACCTTCTTTCGGTTGGTGCCGCGTGGCGCTGGACCGGGGAACTGGTGCGGGTGGATGGCCAGACAGACCTGCTGCTTCTGGAAGGTGCCGAGGGCAAGGCGGAGATGCAGAAACGTGCGGCGCGCATGGTGCGCCGACTTATCGGATCAGCGGTTGGCAAGGCGGCGGAGGATCGGCCCGAAGAAAAGGCCGAGGAATTCGACGATCTGCCGGATCAGGGATTTATTGTCACCGATGGGGTGCAGAGCTTTGCGCTGACCATCATCCCCGTGCCCGACAGCGGCGCGCGGCTGGTCATGATGATGGGCGATGTGCCGCCGGCCAATCGCGACCTGTGGGTGGTGCGTACATCCATCGACCGGGCGCGGGTGGCGGCAGGCGGGCGCGAAGGCGGGGGCGTGATCTGTTTCACCCCCGGCACGCGCATCGCCACGCCCGACGGGCCAAAGCTCATTCAGTCGCTGCGCCCGGGTGACCGGGTGCTGACCAAGGATGATGGCGCGCAAGAGGTGTTGTGGACCGGCAGCCGCCGCATGTCGGGCGCGCGGCTTTATGCGATGCCCCATCTGCGGCCGATCCGGTTCCGGGCCGGTGCCTTTGGCAATGACCGCCCCGATCCCGATCTGATCGTGTCGCCCGCGCATCGGATGCTGATCAAGGGCGCTGCGGCGCAGACACTGTTCGGCACGACCGAGGTGCTGGTGCGGGCCGAGGATCTACTGAATGACACCACGATCACCGTGGACCATGTGCTGCGCGAAGTGACCTATATTCATATCCTGCTGGAGCGGCACAACATCGTCTTTGCCAACGGGGTAGAGACGGAAAGTTTTCACCCGTCCAACACCGCGCTGGAGATGATCGACCCCGCGCAGCGTGACGTGCTGATGGCGGTGATGCCGCAGGTGGCGATCAACCCCGAAGCCTATGGCGATTATGCACGGCGCAACCTTTCGGCCAGTGAGGCCGCGTTGCTGCGCCATGACATCGCCGCGTAAGGGGTGGTGTAAGGGGCGGCGCAAGGGGCGTTGACTCTGCGACGACTGGCTGTATAAGCCACCGATCCCGGCTGAAAGGCCGGGGTTTTTCATTGGTGTTGGTGGCCCTCGCAAGGGGATGCCTGTCGCCGGGGAGACCCGGAAAGGACAACGCCCTTCATAAACTACGAAGGAGATCAGCGGTGACCAAACGCACCTCTGCCAAGTACAAGATTGACCGCCGCATGGGCGAAAACATCTGGGGCCGTCCGAAGTCCCCGGTGAACAAGCGTGAATACGGCCCCGGCCAGCACGGCCAGCGCCGCAAGAACAAGCTGTCGGATTTCGGCACGCAGCTGCGCGCCAAGCAGAAGCTGAAGGGCTACTACGGCGATCTGACGGAAAAGCAGTTCCGCAAGATTTTTGCCGAAGCCGAGCGTGTGAAGGGTGACACCGGCGAGATGCTGGTTGGTCTGCTGGAGCGCCGCCTGGATGCCGTCGTGTACCGCGCCAAGCTGGTGCCGACCGTGTTCGCCGCGCGCCAGTTCGTGAACCATGGCCACGTGACCGTGAACGGTACCCGCGTGAACATCGCGTCCTACCGCGTGAAGGAAGGCGATCTGATCGAGGTGCGCCAGAAGTCCAAGCAGATGGCGCTGGTTCTGGAAGCCATCGCCCTGACTGAGCGGGACGTTCCGGATTATCTGGAAGTCGACCATTCCAAGATGACGGTGAAGTTCGTTCGCACCCCGGGCCTGGGCGATGTGCCCTATCCGGTGCAGATGGAACCGAACCTGGTCGTCGAATACTACGCAAAGAACTGATTTCGGCCTTTGCGCTGGAATTTTGGAGGCCCGCAGCGATGCGGGCCTCTTGCTTTTGGTGGTGGATGTTACAGGTTGGCGATCATGGACAGGAAGCGAACTGCGGAAGACATTCTGGAACGGGGGCTGTTCGCCTCGCGCTGGTTGCTGGCACCGATGTATCTGGGGCTGGTGGTGGCGCTGCTGATGCTGGTGGTGATCTTTTTCCGCGAGTTGGCCTATTATGTGCCGCAGATGATGACGCTGTCGGCTGAATCCGTGATCCTTGTCGCGCTGACGCTGATTGATCTGACGCTGGCCGCGAACCTGCTGCTGATCGTGATGTTTTCGGGATATGAGAGTTTCGTGTCGAAGTTCGATTTCGACGCGGGCGATGATCGGCCGGGCTGGATGGGCAAGGTGGATTTCGGCGGGTTGAAGATGAAGCTGATCGCTTCGATCGTGGCGATATCGGGCATTCATCTTCTGAAGCGGTTCATGGAGATCGGCGATCCCAAGACGCCTGCGATGGATGACCGCACGCTGATGTGGCTGACGGTGATTCACATGACATTCGTTCTGTCGGGGGTGCTGCTGGCGCTGATGGATTGGCTTCAGGCGCGGTCGTCAAAGTGATGCGGGCTTGTGTGCGGGGCGGCAATAATCCGTCTGGCAATGCCGCCCGCCCGCCGCTAGAACCCCGCAGCATGAGGGGACATTCGCAATCATGACTGACGCCATCCGACCGCAGCCCGGTATCCTTGACATCGCGCTTTACGAAGGCGGGAAGGCGCATGTCGCGGGCATGACCAATGTGGTCAAGCTGTCGTCGAACGAGAATCCGTTCGGGCCGTCGGATCGTGCGAAAGAGGCGTTTCAGCGCAGCGTTCACACGCTGCACCGCTATCCGTCGACCGATCACCGCAGCCTGCGCGACGCGATTGCCGAGGTGCATGGTCTGGATGCCGACCGGGTGATCTGTGGCGTGGGATCGGATGAGATCATCACCTTCCTGTGCCAGGCCTATGCCGGGCCGAAGGATGAGGTCGTGTTCACCGAACACGGCTTCCTTATGTATCGCATCAGCGCGCTGGCCGTGGGGGCGACCCCGATTGAAGTGGCCGAGCGCGAGCGGACGACGGATGTGGATGCCATTCTGGCGGCCTGCAACCGGCGGACAAAGCTGGTGTTCATCGCCAACCCCAACAACCCCACCGGCACGATGATTTCGCTGGCCGAAATCGCGCGTCTGGCCGACGGGATGCCGCGTCAGGCGATCCTCGTGCTGGACGGGGCCTATGCGGAATATGTCGAAGGCTATGATGGCGGGCTGGCGATCCTTGAGGCGCGCAGCAACGTGGTGATGACCCGGACGTTTTCCAAGATTTACGGTCTGGGCGGGCTGCGGATCGGCTGGGGCTATGGCCCGAAGGCGATCATTGACGTGCTCAACCGTATCCGGGGGCCGTTCAACCTGTCGTCGACGCAGCTTGAGGCGGCCGAGGCGGCGGTGCGGGATCAGGATTTCGTCAACCGCTGCCGGACCGACAACGCCCGGATGCGGCACTGGCTGTCCGAGGCGCTGGCCGAACTGGGCGTGCCGTCGGACACATCGATGGCGAATTTCGTTCTGGCGCGGTTTGCCTCCGAGGATGAGGCGATTGCCTGTGATGCCTTTCTTCAGCAGCAGGGGCTGATCGTGCGGCGGGTGGCGGGATACAAACTGCCGCATTGCCTGCGGATCACGGTGGGGGATGAATCGTCCTGCCGGCGGGTGGCGCATGCGGTGGCGCAGTTCAAGGGCGTGAAGTGATGGCCGTGATCTATGATCGCGTAGCGCTGATCGGGCTGGGTCTGATCGCATCCTCCATGGCGCATGCGATGAAGGCCAAGGGTCTGGCGGGCGAGATCGTGGGTTATGCCCGCAGCGCGGAAACGCGCGCGGCGGCGCTGGAAATCGGGTTCTGCGACCGGGTGACAGCGACGGCGGCCGAGGCGGTGCAGGGTGCCGATCTGGTGGTACTGGCAGTGCCCGTGGGTGCCATGGGCGCGATTGCCGAAGAGATCGGGCCGCATCTGGCAAAGGGTGCCACGGTCACGGATGTGGGATCGGTGAAGCAGGCGGTGATTGCCGCCGTGGCCCCGCATATGCCGGACGGTGTGCATTTCATCGCAGGCCACCCGATTGCGGGGACCGAACATTCCGGGCCGCGTTCCGGTTTTGCCACGCTGTTTGAAAACCGCTGGTGGCTGCTGACGCCGGAAGGCGCGGATGCAGGGGCCGTGGCGCGGCTGCGCGCGCTGTGCGAGGGGATGGGGGCACGCGTCGATGAGATGGATGCCGCCCATCACGACCTTGTGCTGGCGGTCACCTCTCACACCCCGCACCTGATTGCCTATACGATGGTGGGCGTGGCCGATGACCTGCGACGGGTGACGGACAGCGAAGTGATCAACTATTCGGCGGCGGGGTTTCGGGATTTCACCCGGATCGCGGCGTCGGACCCAACCATGTGGCGCGATGTGTTTCTGACCAACAAGGAAGCAACGCTGGATATTCTGGGCCGGTTCACCGAAGAACTGTTCGCCCTGCAACGGGCCATCCGGCTGGGCGATGGCGACCATCTGCATGCCTATTTCACCCGCACGCGGGCCATCCGGCGCGGGATCATCGAGGCGGGGCAGGATACGGCCGCGCCCGATTTCGGCCGCGCGGCGCAGGTCGCGCCGAAGGGCGGCTGAATGCGCTTCGGTGCCGGGTTCCTGTGTGTTGTGGTTTCCCTTCTGGCGGGCGCGTCCATCGCGCAAGAGGTGACGACGTCACCCCGCCCCATGCCGCGCCCCGGCGTGCAGATTGATCCGGCGCCAGAAGCGGCGGCCCCGTCCGTTGCGGCAGCAGCAGTCCCCACCATTGCCCCCAAACCGCGCCCCCGTCTGGCGGCAGAGGCGCTGCCGCAGACGCAGGCGCTGCCGCCCCAGCCGGGGATGATGCTGTCGCTGCCCGTGCTGCGGCCAAGGGCGCGCCCGGAAAGCTGGGCCAACGCGGCCCCGCAAGCGGCGGCCCCGGTGACCGAAGCGGCGGCGGCGAACCCGCCCCCGGCGGCACAGCGCGAACGGCGGGGCGGCCTGTTCGGCGGGCTGTTCCAGCGCCGTGATCGCGAAGAACAATCCGAACGCGCTGCGCCGGTCGATGGCTTTGTCTGTGGTGACCGCGCCATCCGGGGTGAGGAACTGGCGCGGATTTCGTCAAAGGTGCAAGGCTGCGGGATCGCGGAACCGGTGCGGGTGACGCAGGTGGATGGCATCCGCCTGACCACGCCCGCGACGATTGATTGCGCCACGGCATCGGCGTTGAAGGATTGGATCAACGCGGGCGTCCGCCCGGCCTTTGGGCGGCAAGAGGTTGTCGAGTTGCGCGTTGCGGCAAGCTATATCTGTCGCCCCCGCAACAATGTGCGCGGGGCCAAGATCAGCGAACATGGGCGCGGCAAGGCGATTGATATTTCAGGATTCATCCTATCCGACGGGCGTGAACTGTCGGTGGCGGGGAATTATAACCGCCAGATGCGGCAGGCCTATCGCGCGGCCTGCGGGATTTTCGGCACCACGCTGGGGCCGGGATCGGACGGCTATCACGAAGATCACCTGCATTTCGACACGGCAACCCATCGCAACGGGTCTTACTGCCGCTAGAAGATGCGCGGCGCGGGACCAAGCGGCAGGGGGCCAAGGCTCATGCGGCCCTGCTGAAAGCTGAGCGGAAGCGTCAACACCGTGGGATCGCTGCCCTGCTGGGCATAAAGCTCCAGCGCGCGGGTGACGGTTTGCGACGACTCTTCAGTCACCAGCCCGGATGCAATGAGCACCGGGACCAGTTCACGCCAGTTCTCAACGCGGATCTCGATCCGGCCTTCGGGCGTGCCATCGCTGGCCGGGGTCAGGCTGCCCTCCGCCGACAGGACCAGATCGCCCCAGCGCATCAGACCTTCGCGCAGGGTGATGTCGGTCAGCCTTGGGCGGGTGGTGGCGGCGTGGCGGTCGAGCGGGGCCGACAGGCCCAGCACCGTGTCCAGACGGACCAGATCAATCTGTTCAGGCAGATCGGACCGCTGCGCCAGCGCCATGCGGAAACCGGCATCGGGGGTGAGCGTGGTCAGTTCCAGCCCCACCTCATGCGCGAGGGCGCGGCCAGTGGCCTGTCTGGTGCCAAAGCGGGCCGAGGTGGCCGCCACCTCCCACCCGGCGGTGGAGCGCAGGGCAAGGCCATCACCCGTTATGGCGGTGCGGTCCAGCGTCAGCGCGGTGCCGGGGGTGACGATCACGCTGCCCTGAATAAGGGTGGAGGTCAGCGTCACATCCTGCCCCGGCAGGGTGACAGTCTGTTCCTGCGGCAGGGTGGCGATGACGTGCCAGGGTTTCCAGCTCATCATGAAGACCTGCGCGAAAGGCGCGGCCCAGGTGATGCCGGTTTCGGTATCGGTCAGCCGGGGTGCGGTCACCGTCAGGTCAAAGCGGTTGGGAAAGCCGGAGACAGTGATGCCCTGCTGTTCGGCCAGAAGCGGGCGGCCCTGCTGCGCGGCGAACCAGCCGGTCGCCGCCTGATCCATCGCCCGCGATCCCACGAACCAGTAGCCGCCCCAAAGGCCGGCCAAAACAAGGACAATCACCAAAACTGCACGCATCTTGCACCCTTTTCTTCGCGTCTTCCCTGCTGTTTACAGGGGGGGTGAAGGGAGGGCCAGTGGATGACGGAACCGTTATGGGTCTTCGGCTATGGGTCGCTGATCTGGCATCCTGGCTTTGCCGTGGCCGAACGCGCTGTGGCGCGGCTGGATGGGTGGCACCGGTCCTTTTGCATGCGGTCGATCCACCATCGCGGCACGGTTGAAACGCCCGGATTGGTGCTGGCGTTGGACCGGGCCGGGGGTGCGCATTGCGACGGCGTGGCCTTTCGCGTGGAACCGGGGGAAGAGGACGCCACCCTTGCCGCGCTGCGCGAACGGGAGTTGATCTCATCGGCCTATGTCGAGGAATGGCTGCCCCTGCGGCTGGCGGATGGGCGCGGGGTGCGGGCGCTGGCCTATGTGATCGACCCGGTCCATGTGCAGTATTGCGGCGGGTTGGCGCTGGAGGAACAGGCGCAGATCATCGCCCGCGCCATCGGCGGGCGGGGACCAAACCGCGATTACCTGTGGTCCACCGCCGCGCATCTGGCCGAGCTTGGCATTGCCGATGCCGATCTGGATTGGCTGGCAGACAGGGTGCGCGCCATCGTGTTGATGACGGAAGGCTGATCTGCGCTGGCTTGGCAGGGGCAATTGGCCTGTTATGGTGAACGCGGGCAAGACATAGACTGGGTACGGGCAGGACGGATGGACAAGACACGCGCAGAGGCGTCACCAACCTTCAGCCAACCGATCCGGCAGATCGTGTCGATGCTGATCGTGCTGGTGCTGGTGGGCAGCGGGGCATGGCTGATCCACACGCAGGTGGCCGAAATTCTGCAGGCCAATGTGCTGCTGAACGGGTTCATCGCGGCGGTGTTCCTGTTCGGGGTGCTGACCTGTTTCTGGCAGGTGTTGATCCTTGCGCAATCGGTCAGCTGGATCGAGGATTTCGTTCGCCACGTTCCGGGCCATGATGCGACCAAGCCGCCGCGCCTGCTGGCGCCGCTGGCTTCGCTTCTGCGTTCGCGCGGGGCAAAGATGCAGATATCGGCGTCATCGTCACGGTCCATTCTGGAATCGGTGTCGACGCGGATAGATGAGGCGCGGGATATCACGCGCTATATGGGCAACCTGCTGGTTTTCCTTGGTCTTCTGGGCACGTTCTATGGTCTGGCGACCACGGTTCCGGCGGTGGTGGAAACCATCCGCTCGCTCGCCCCCCAGGATGGCGAAACGGGGTTGCAGGTTTTTGAAAAGCTGATGTCGGGGCTTGAAAGCCAGTTGGGCGGGATGGGGACGGCGTTTTCATCCTCGCTTCTGGGGCTGGCGGGATCGCTGGTGATCGGCCTTCTGGAACTGTTTGCAGGCCACGGGCAGAACCGGTTCTTCCGCGAACTGGAGGAATGGCTGTCATCCATCACGCGGGTCAGCCTGTCATCGGGTGATGGCGAGGGTGGCGATACGGCAGCGATGGCGGCGGTGCTGGATCAGGTGCAGGCGCAAATGGATGCGCTGCAATCGCTTTATACCCAATCCGATATCACGCGGGTGATGGTCGAGGACAAGATCGACGATCTGGCCCGCGCCATCACCAAGCTGGCCGAACGGCGCGAAGGGGGCGGGGGTGGAGATATGGCCGCCGCCTTGGCGCGGATTGCCGAAGGGCAGGAACGGTTGATCGCGGCAGTATCGGGCGATGCCGCATCGGGCGCGATGGGGGCGGATGCCGAAAGCCGGATGCGCTTGCGGTCGATTGATGTGCAACTGTTGAAAATCCTTGAGGAAATGTCGGCCGGGCGGCAGGAATCTCTGGCCGATCTGCGCGGGGATATCGGGGCGTTGACGGCGGCGATCCGGCAATTGTCGCGCGGCACGGTCGGGCGGGGGTAAGGCATGGCCCTGCGCAGCCGCCGCGATTCATCCATCATCTGGCCGGGCTTTGTGGATGCGGTGACGACGCTGCTGATGGTGATGATGTTCGTGCTGACCATCTTTACCGTGATGCAGGTGGTGTTGCGCGATACGATCACCACGCAATCGAATGAGCTGGACAGCCTGACAGACCAGATCGCGCAACTGGCCGATCAGCTGGGGCTGGAACGCCAGCGCGCGGCGGGGTTGGAAACGCAGGTGGGGCAGTTGACCGCCTCGCTCACCGCCGCCGAGGCAGAGGGGGAGCGGCAGGCAACGCTGATCACCACCCTGACGGGGCAGTTGTCCACCGCGCAGGGTGCACTGGCCGATGCGCAGGGGCGGATCGCGAGTTTCGAGGCGCAGGTGGCATCGCTGCTGGCCGAACGCGATGCGGCGCGGGGGCAGGTGACGGACCTGACCGCCTCTGTCCAAGAGCTTGAAGATGCGCAGAAAAGGCTGATTTCCGAGCAAGAGGCGATGCAGCTTGCGCTGGCCAAGGCGCGCGATGAGGTGGATGCCAATGCCGAAGCGGCCCGTCTGATGGCGGCGCGGCGGGCGGCGGTCGAGGCACTGATCGCCAGCCTGCAAAGCCGGGCGCAGGGGGCCGAGGCGCAACTGTCCGAGGCGGAAGCCGCGCGTCTGGTAGATGCGGCGGCGTTGGAGGAATTGCGCGATCGGCTGAACGGCGCGGATGACGAATTGGCGGCGATGACGCTGGCGCTGGAAGAACAGAGGAAGCGCGCGGAGGAGACACTGACGCTGTTGGCCGCCGCGCAGACCGATGCGGCGCGGGCGGTCGAAGGGCAGGATTCGCGCGATGCGGCGCTGGTGGCGGCAGAGCGCGCGCTGACCGAGGAGCAATCCAAGTCATTGGAAGCAGAGCGGAAAGTGGCACTGCTGAACGAACAGATCGGGGCGCTGCGGTCGCAACTGGCACAGTTGCAATCCATCCTGGACGAGAGCGCGGCGCGGGATGAGGCGGCGCAGGTGCAGATGGAATCGCTGGGCACGCAATTGAACGCGGCCTTGGCGCAGGTGGCGGCAGAGCAGCGGCGGCGGGCAGAGCTGGAAGCGGCCGAGGCGGCGCGGCTGGCGGCGGAAAATGCCGATCTGGCGCGGTATCGGTCAGAGTTCTTTGGCAAGCTGTCGGAACTGCTGGACGGGCGCGAAGGCGTGCGGGTGGTGGGCGACCGCTTCCTGTTCTCTAGCGAGGTGCTGTTCCAGCCCGGCGCGGCGGAACTGGCCCCCGAAGGGCAGGCACAGATTGCCGGGGTGGTGGAAATCCTGAATGAAATCAGGGGGGATATCCCGCCCGAGATCGACTGGATCATCCGCGTGGACGGCCATACCGACGATGTGCCGCTGTCGGGTGCGGGGGAGTTCAGCGACAACTGGGAACTGTCGCAAGGGCGCGCGCTGTCGGTTGTGCGCTACATGCAGGAAAGCCTTGGCTTCCCGCCCGAGCGTCTGGCGGCGACGGGGTTTGGCGAATACCGGCCCGTGGCGGCGGGCGACGATGCGGCGGCGCGGGCGCAGAACCGGCGGATCGAATTGAAGCTGACCGAGCGTTAATTCTGTTTTTCTGACAGGGGCTTGCGGGGTTTTGGCCGTGCAGCGCCCGGTGCAGATGGTGGTGCAGACGGCTGTGCATACAAATATGGGCAGGGCGCGGGGCCGATTCATGGTTAAGCGTGCGCTGGTGCCGAATGGGGCCAAATTCCTTGGAAGGAATTTGCAAAATTCTTCGAAGAATTTTGGGGCGCGCGGTCAGGGTGTGAGGGTGATCGTGATCGCTTCACGGCCCAGTTCATCGGCACCGCGCATCATCACCACCGCGCCGCTGTAATCCCCCGCAGGCCAGCCGCCGGGGGGCAGGCGTTTGCCGATGGCGCGGAAGGCGAGGGCCTGGGTGCGGTCTATGGCGATGGTCTGGCTTATCACCTCGCCTTGCGGGCCGGTTATCGAAAGCGTGAGTTGGTCGCCCGCGTGGGGGCCGAAATAGGCGGCCCAGATCACCAGAGCGGGGGCGTCGGTGGGCAGGGCGGCGGGGGAGGGGAGGCCTGCCTTGATCGCTGAAAACTCGGGGATGGCGGTGGCGAAGCCAGTGGCGGTAAAGCCGAAAGGATCATAGGCGATGGGGTCTGCCCAGAGCGGATCATCGGCAGGTGCGCCGCAGGTGGCGGCGGCGTCGGGGGCAAAGGGATCAAGTTCCACCCCATCCTTGCGGATCGCCAGATGGACATGGGGAAATTCCGTGTTGCCCGACAGGCCGACAAGGCCGATTTCCTGCCCTGCTTCCACCCTATCGCCGGGTTGCAGGCGCAGGCTGCCCTGTTTCAGGTGGCAATACTGGGTTTCCCAGCCATCGCCATGGTCGATAGCGATGCCATTGCCGCAATCGCGGCCCTGCAAGGCGGGGGCGGCGGGGTCGGAGATGGCGATATCGGGCATCCCGTCGCGGATGCCGCGCACGGTGCCGGGGGCGGCGGCCAGCACCGCCACGCCCGCCTGCATGGCGGCCAATGTGGGCAGGGCGAAATCGGTGCCGTCATGGCCATTATAGGTAAGGTGGCCGCAAGCCACATCCGCCATGCCGGGGCCGGGATCGCGGTCGAAATGGTTCTGGATATGGCAATCCACCCCAAGGGTGCAGGCGATGGGTTGGCCAAAGTCAAAGGCCCCCGCCGGAACGGCGAGGGCCAATGTCACGATTGCCGCGTGGCGGATCATTCCGCCGTGAGCAGCGGCGGTTTCTGGCCCGTGAGGCGGGGCTTCTGCGGTTCCTGCACCTGCAGGTCGATCGCATCATCCTTGACCGCCACGCGGACGACACCGCCCTTGGTCAGCTTGCCGAACAGCAGTTCTTCGGCCAGCGGCTTTTTGATGTATTCCTGGATCACGCGGCCCAGCGGGCGCGCACCCATCTTGTCATCATAGCCCTTGTCGCCCAGCCAAAGCGCGGCTTCGGGGGTAAGTTCGATGTGAACGTTCCGATCCAGAAGCTGTGCCTCAAGCTGCAACACGAATTTCTCGACCACCTGAAGGATGACTTCCTTGCCCAGCGGGGCAAAGCTGATCACCGCATCCAGACGGTTGCGGAATTCGGGGGTGAAGATCCGTTCCAGTGCGGCGGTGTCTTCGCCCGTGCGGCGTTCGCGGCCAAAGCCGATGGCGGCCTTTGCCATGTCCGACGCGCCTGCGTTGGAGGTCATGATCAGGATCACGTTGCGGAAATCGACGGACCGGCCGTTGTGATCGGTCAGTTTGCCGTGATCCATGACCTGCAACAGGATGTTGTAGACATCCGGGTGGGCCTTTTCCATTTCGTCGAGCAGCAGCACGCAATGCGGGTGCTGGTCGACGCCATCGGTGAGCATGCCGCCCTGATCGAAGCCGACATAGCCCGGAGGTGCGCCGATCAGGCGGGAAACCGCGTGCTTCTCCATGTATTCCGACATGTCGAAACGCAGCAGTTCCACGCCCAGCGAGGATGCCAGTTGCTTGGCCACCTCGGTTTTGCCGACGCCGGTGGGGCCAGCGAACAGGTAGTTGCCGATGGGCTTTTCCGGTTCGCGCAGGCCCGCGCGGGCGAGCTTGATCGAGGAACACAGGGCCTCGACGGCCTTGTCCTGGCCGAAGACCACGCGCTTGAGGGTTTTCTCAAGGTCGCGCAGGGTTTCGGCATCGTCCTTGGACACGTTTTTCGGCGGGATGCGGGCGATCTTGGCGACCACGGCCTCAATCTCTTTGGTGCCCAGCGTCTTGCGCTTTTTGCCTTCGGGGAGCAGGTGCTGTGCGGCACCGGCTTCGTCGATCACGTCAATGGCGCTGTCGGGAAGCTTGCGGTCATTGATGTAGCGTGCGGCAAGTTCCACCGCCGCCTTGATGGCATCGGCGGTGTAGCGCAGGTCGTGGTGTTCTTCGAAATGCGGCTTGAGGCCCATCAGGATCTTGATGGCGTCCGGCACCGAAGGTTCGTTCACGTCAATCTTCTGGAACCGGCGCGACAGGGCGCGGTCCTTTTCGAAGTGCTGACGGAATTCCTTATAGGTGGTCGAACCCATGGTGCGCAGTTTGCCGCCCTGAAGCGCGGGCTTCAGCAGGTTGGAGGCATCCATTGCGCCGCCGGAGGTGGCACCTGCACCGATCACGGTGTGAATCTCGTCGATGAAGAGGATGCCGTCGGGGTGATCCTCCATCTCTTTGACCACGGCCTTCAGGCGTTCTTCGAAATCACCGCGATAGCGGGTGCCTGCCAGCAGCGCGCCCATATCGAGGCTGTAGATCGTGGCATGGGCCAGAACCTCGGGCACTTCTTTCTTGACGATCTTCCACGCCAGACCTTCGGCGATGGCCGTCTTGCCCACGCCGGGATCGCCCACCAGAAGCGGGTTGTTCTTGCGGCGGCGGCAGAGCACCTGAATGGCGCGCTCCACCTCGGCCTCACGCCCGATCAGGGGGTCGACGTCGCCCTTGAGGGCCTTCACGTTCAGGTCGACGCAATATTTGGAGAGGGCGGATTCCTTCGCCTCGCCGGCTTCGGCCTTGGGGGTTTCGTGGCGTTCTTCATCGGCGCCGGAAACAGGGCGGCTTTCGCCATAGGACGGGTCTTTCGCCACGCCATGCGCGATGAAGTTGACCGCGTCATAGCGCGTCATGTCCTGTTCTTGCAGGAAGTAGGCCGCGTTGCTTTCGCGTTCGGCGAAGATGGCGACGAGGACATTGGCCCCTGTCACTTCGGTCCGGCCGGAGGATTGGACGTGGATCGCCGCGCGCTGGATGACGCGCTGGAAGGCGGCTGTTGGCACAGCCTCGGACCCTTCGACATCGGTGACCAGCGTCGACAGATCGTCGTCGATGAAATCGACAAGCGTCTTGCGCAGGTCATCGAGATTGACCGAACACGCCTTCATCACGCGGGCGGCGTCGGGTTCGTCGATCAGCGCCAGCAGAAGATGTTCCAGCGTGGCGAGTTCGTGGCGGCGGGCATTGGCAAGGGCCAGGGCGCCGTGGATGGCCTGCTCGAGAGTCGTTGAAAACGATGGCACGTTCTGGTGCTCCTGTTCATCAGGGTTCGCGGGGATTGCCCGCCGAACCGCGGCCTCATGCCCCTCAGAGTTCGGCTTATTTCGCCGCACTTCAAGGGTTTTTTGGGTTCCGTTGCGGTTTGCTGCAGGCTTGCCGCAAAAAGTGACCGGCAAGATGCAGAGTTTGGTCAGAACCTGTCCTTGCGGGCGCGGATTTCGGCGAAAGCGGCTTCAGCGCTGGCATTTGGCTGGCCAATCGCGGCTTTCAGGTCGGGCAGATGCGCACGCAGGAAGGGGTTGGTTTCCAGTTCTTCGGAAAGAGCGACGGGGACGGTGGGACGGTCTTCTCCGCGCGCCACTGACACCCGATTGCTTCTGGAGATAAGCGCGGCGTTGCCGGGTTCAAGGGTCAGGGCGAAACGGATGTTGGAGGCGGTGTATTCGTGGCCCGAGCAGATGAGCGTTTGTGGTGGCAGCGCGGCGAGGCGGGTCAGCGAGGCGTGCATCTGGGCGGGCGTGCCTTCAAACAGGCGGCCGCAGCCGGCGGACATCAGGCTGTCGCCGGTGAAGGCAAGGGCGGCAGCGGGGATGTGAAAGGCGATGTGGCCAATGGTGTGGCCGGGAACGGGGAAGGCGTGGACGGGATGGCCGCCGAAGGGGAAGCTCGCCTCATCCGGCAGGGCGTGATCAAGCGGGGGCAGGCGGTGGGAATCCGCAGCCGCCCCGGTGACGCGCGCGCCCGTGGCGGCGCGCAGGTCGGCCACGCCCTGGATGTGATCGGAATGGTGATGGGTGAGCCAGATGTCGGTGAGGGCCCAGCCGCGTTCCCCCAGGGCAGCGAGGATCGGCGCGGCATCGGGGACATCGACCACCGCCGTTGCGCCGGTTTCGGGATCGTGGATCAGATAGGCGTAGTTGTCCGACAGGCAGGGGATGGTGACGAGTTCGAGCGGCATGGTCTTTGATCCGTGTTTCGCTATGCTGCGCCCAGACTGGACCGGCGGGGAAGCCAAGCGCAATGCACCTTGATGTGCTCGATCTGCGGAACTTCTATTATCGCACGCAGCTTGGCCGCGTGGCGCAGCGGGCGATCCGCGATCAGGTGCTGCGGCTGTGGCCGGTGCAGCAGGGACATACGGTGGCGGGCTTCGGCTTTGCGGTGCCGCTCTTGCGCCCCTATCTGACCGAGAGCCGCAGGGTGATCGGGCTGATGCCCGGCCCGCAGGGGGTGATGCCCTGGCCTGCGGGGATGGAGAATGTCAGCGTCCTTTGTGAGGAAACCTATTGGCCGGTACCGACGGGTATGGTGGACCGGCTGGTGCTGATGCATGGGCTGGAGACATCGGAACATCCCAGTGCCGTGCTGGAAGAAGCGCATCGCGTTCTGGGGCCGGGGGGGAAGGCGCTGATCGTGGTGCCGAACCGATCTGGGCTGTGGTCGCGGCGGGATATCACGCCGTTCGGTTTTGGCCGCCCCTATTCGATGACGCAGCTGGAGGCGCAGTTGAAGCGGCACGGCTTCACGCCGGAACGCACCTGCGCGGCCTTGTTCACCCCGCCATCGCAAAGCCGGTTCTGGCTGCGGACGGCGGATTTCTGGGAAGGGCTGGGGCGGCGCTTTGGGCCGTGGCTGGCAGGCGGCGTGCTGATGGTGGAGGCGACGAAGCAGGTCTATGCCCCCACACGCGGGGGGTTGAGTGCACTGGCGCGGCGGCCTTTGAAGGTGCTGGAAGGCGTGGGCAAGGGCGTGCCTGAACCCGCGATGAACCAGATGCCGGGGGTGACGCGCGAGCGCGAGTGATCTTGCGGGCCGATATGTTGATGCCCGAAATCCAAAGGAATGCCGCCCCCGCAGGCGGGGACGGCATGAGACATTTTCCCCGCATCGCGCGTGCCGCGCGCTGCGGGCGTGAGGGGGGCCAGCCCCCCGGTCGCGTGCCGCGCCCTCCCCCCGGGGTATTTGGGGCCAAGATGAAGGGGTAAGGTGGGGGCGGGTGACACTGTCGCGGGGCGCCCATGTCCCGCATCGCATCTTGCCGCAGAGTGGGGGCCGATTCTGCGCTGCGGCATGGGGATGGGGCGGCCGGACGGCGCCTTTGCCTGATGCAAAAAGCCGCAGGCGGGGCGGGGGTGGTGCGGGGCTTTGTAAAAGCTGCGTGGAACAATCACGTTGGCGCGACCTTCCCGGTTGCGGGCTTGGTGGACCTCTGCTACAGACCGCGCGAATTGACAGACGCAGGGGCTTCCCTGCGCCCTGGGATGCCCTTGGCCTGTGCAAGCTTTGCGCGGGCGCGGGGGCCAAGACAGCGGAAGGGTTGACGTGTCCGAACCAGCTTCGATCTCCTCCGGCATTGCCGCACGCTACGCCACCGCTCTTTTCGAGTTGGCGAAGGAAGACAAGGGACTGAAGGCGCTTGAGGCAGATGCCGAAGCGCTGGCGGCAGCCCTTGCGGTAAGCCCGGACCTGAGCGCGATGATCGCCTCGCCCGTCGTATCGCGCGAGGATCAGGCGGCGGCGATTGCCGCGATTGCCAAGAAGATGAAATTGTCGGCGCTGACCGCCAACACGCTGGCGCTGATGGCCAGCAAGCGGCGGCTGTTCGTGCTGCCGCAGTTGGTGGCTGATGTGCTGGCGCGCATCGCGGCGGACCGGGGCGAAGTGACGGCCGAGGTCACCTCGGCTGCTGCGCTGTCGGACGCGCAGACCAAGGCACTGGCCGCGACGCTGAAGACGCGTGTCGGCAAGGATGTGAAACTGAAAGTGGCTGTCGATGAAACGCTCATCGGTGGTCTTGTCGTCAAGCTGGGCTCGACCATGATCGACACGTCGGTCAAGGCAAAGCTCGCGGCTCTCCAGAATGCAATGAAAGAGGTTGGGTGATGGGAATTCAGGCTGCTGAGATCTCTGCGATCCTGAAAGAGCAGATCAAGAATTTCGGCAAGGATGCCGAAGTGGCCGAAGTGGGCCGTGTTCTTTCCGTAGGTGACGGGATCGCCCGTGTGCACGGGCTGGACAATGTCCAGGCCGGCGAGATGGTGGAATTCCCCGGCGGTATCCGCGGGATGGCGCTGAACCTGGAAGTCGACAACGTCGGTATCGTGATCTTCGGGTCCGACCAGGACATCAAGGAAGGCGATATCGTCAAGCGGACCAAGTCCATCGTGGACGTGCCCGCGGGCAACGGCCTGCTGGGCCGCGTCGTGGACGGCCTTGGCAACCCGATCGATGGCAAGGGCCCGATTGCGGCGACCGAGCGTCGCGTGGCCGATGTGAAGGCCCCCGGCATCATCCCGCGCAAATCGGTGCATGAGCCGATGGCGACCGGCCTGAAGGCCGTGGACGCGATGATCCCCGTTGGCCGTGGCCAGCGCGAACTGATCATCGGTGACCGCCAGACCGGCAAGACTGCCGTGGCGCTGGACACCATCCTGAACCAGAAGGTCTATAACGAGGCCGCTGGCGACGACGAATCCAAGAAGCTGTACTGCATCTATGTGGCCATCGGGCAGAAGCGTTCGACCGTGGCACAGCTGGTGAAGAAGCTGGAGGAAACCGGGGCGATCGACTACACGATCGTCGTGGCAGCCACCGCATCCGACCCGGCGCCGATGCAGTTCCTGGCGCCCTATTCGGCCACCGCGATGGCAGAGTTCTTCCGCGACAATGGCCGTCATGCGCTGATCATCTATGATGACCTGTCCAAGCAGGCCGTTGCCTATCGCCAGATGTCGCTCTTGCTGCGCCGTCCGCCGGGACGTGAAGCCTATCCGGGCGACGTGTTCTATCTGCACTCGCGCCTGCTGGAGCGTTCGGCCAAGCTGAACGAGGATTTCGGGGCCGGCTCGCTGACCGCGCTGCCGATCATCGAAACGCAGGGCGGCGACGTGTCGGCCTTTATTCCGACGAACGTGATCTCGATCACCGATGGCCAGATCTTCCTGGAAACGGAACTGTTCTATCAGGGCATCCGCCCGGCTGTGAACACCGGTCTGTCGGTGTCGCGTGTGGGCTCCAGCGCCCAGACCAACGCGATGAAGTCGGTCGCGGGCAAGGTGAAGCTGGAACTGGCGCAGTATCGCGAAATGGCGGCCTTTGCGCAGTTCGGGTCTGATCTTGACGCATCCACCCAGCAGTTGCTGAACCGTGGCGCGCGTCTGACGGAGCTGATGAAGCAGCCGCAGTATTCGCCGCTGACCAATGCGGAAATCGTTTGCGTGATCTTTGCCGGTACCAACGGCTATCTGGACAAGATCGGCGTCAAGGATGTGGGCCGTTTCGAGGCGGGCCTTCTGAAGCACCTGCGCACCAAGGGCGCGGCGCTGCTGGAAGACATCACCAAGAACGACCGCAAGGTTTCGGGCGACCTGGAAAAGGCCATCCGTGCGGAGCTTGATGCGTTCGCCAAAGACTTCGCTTGATTTTGGCCCTGAGGGAGTAGGCAGATGCCCAGCCTTAAGGACCTGAAAAACCGGATCGGCAGCGTCAAGAACACGCGCAAGATCACGAAGGCGATGCAGATGGTCGCGGCGGCGAAACTTCGCCGCGCCCAAGAGGCTGCGGAAGCCGCGCGCCCCTATGCCGAACGGATGAATGCCGTTGTGGCGGGGCTGGCGGCATCGGTCGGCCAGTCCCCATCGGCCCCCCGGCTTTTGTCGGGGACGGGGGCGGACAAGGTGCATCTTCTGGTGGTGATGACCGCCGAACGTGGCCTGTGCGGCGGTTTCAACTCGTCCATCGCGCGTCTGGCGCGAGTGCGGGCGCAGGAATTGCTGGCGCAGGGCAAGACGGTGAAGATCCTGACCGTCGGCAAGAAGGGGCGGGAACAGCTCAAGCGTGATTTGGCCGCGCATTTCGTGGGCCATGTTGACCTGAGCGAGGTCAAGCGTGTGGGCTATGTCAATGCGCAGTCCATCGCGCGTGAAGTGCTGGCGCGCTTTGAAGCGGGCGAGTTCGACGTGGCGACGCTGTTCTACAACCGGTTCCAGTCGGTGATCAGCCAGATCCCGACCGCGCAGCAGGTGATCCCGGCCAAGTTCGAAGGCGGCGGCGTGTCGTCGCTGTATGACTATGAGCCGAGCGAAGAAGCCATCCTTGCGGACCTGCTTCCGCGCGGTGTTGCAACGCAGGTGTTCACTGCGCTGCTGGAGAACGGGGCATCCGAACAGGGTGCGCGGATGTCGGCGATGGACAACGCCACGCGCAATGCGGGCGACATGATCAACAAGCTGACGATCCAGTACAACCGTTCGCGGCAGGCGGCGATCACCAAAGAGCTTATCGAAATCATTTCGGGCGCCGAGGCGCTCTGAGTTAGCGGAGAGACAACATGGCACAAGGCAAAGTCACGCAGGTGATCGGCGCCGTGGTGGACGTTCAGTTCGACGGCGCGCTGCCGGCGATTCTGAACGCACTCGAAACCGAAAACAACGGCAAGCGTCTGGTTCTGGAAGTGGCGCAGCATCTGGGCGAAAGCACCGTGCGCACCATCGCCATGGACGCGACCGAAGGTCTGGTCCGTGGTGCGGTTGTGCGCGATCTGGGCGCGCCGATTTCGGTTCCGGTGGGCGATGCCACGCTGGGCCGCATCCTGAACGTGATCGGTGAGCCGATCGACGAAAAGGGCCCCATCGCATCGACCACGATGCGTGCGATCCACCAGCCTGCCCCGTCCTTTGCGGAACAGGCGACCTCGTCCAACATCCTGGTGACCGGGATCAAGGTGATCGACCTGCTGGCCCCCTATTCCAAGGGCGGCAAGATTGGCCTGTTCGGCGGCGCCGGTGTGGGCAAGACGGTTCTGATCATGGAACTGATCAACAACATCGCCAAGGTGCATTCGGGCTATTCCGTGTTCGCGGGCGTGGGTGAACGGACGCGTGAAGGCAACGACCTCTATCACGAGATGATGGAATCCGGCGTTATCAAGATCGACAATCTGGCGGAATCGAAAGTGGCCCTTGTCTACGGCCAGATGAACGAACCGCCGGGCGCGCGTGCCCGTGTGGCGCTGACCGGCCTTACGCTGGCCGAACAGTTCCGCGACCAGTCCGGCACGGACGTTCTGTTCTTCGTCGACAACATCTTCCGCTTTACCCAAGCCGGTTCGGAAGTGTCGGCTCTGCTGGGCCGTATCCCCTCTGCCGTGGGTTATCAGCCGACGCTGGCCACCGACATGGGCGCGCTGCAGGAACGCATCACCTCGACCAAGGCAGGATCGATCACCTCGGTTCAGGCCATCTACGTTCCGGCCGACGACCTTACCGACCCGGCACCTGCGACCTCCTTCGCGCACCTTGACGCCACGACCGTTCTGTCGCGTGCGATTTCGGAACTGGGCATCTATCCGGCGGTGGACCCTCTCGACTCCACCTCGCGTCTGATGGACCCGGCGGTTCTGGGCGAAGAGCATTACAACGTGGCGCGTTCGGTGCAGGGCATCCTGCAGCGCTACAAATCGCTGCAGGACATCATCGCCATTCTGGGGATGGACGAACTGAGCGAAGACGACAAGCTGACCGTGGCACGGGCGCGCAAGATCCAGCGTTTCCTGTCGCAGCCGTTCGACGTGGCGAAGGTCTTCACCGGTTCGGATGGCGTGCAGGTTCCGCTGGAAAAGACCATCGCGTCGTTCAAGGCCGTGGTCGCCGGTGAATACGATCACCTGCCGGAAGCCGCCTTCTACATGGTTGGCGACATTGATGAGGCCGTGGCCAAAGCCCAGCGTCTTGCTGCGGCAGCGGCATAAGGGGGCAAGCCAATGGCAGGCACGCTGCAATTCGACCTTGTCTCGCCGGAGCGGAGGCTTGCCTCTGTTGCCGCGAGCGAGGTTCAGATCCCGGGGGCCGATGGCGACCTGACGGCGATGGAGGGGCATTCGCCCACCATCACCACGCTGCGCCCCGGCATTCTGAAGGCGGTTTCGGCCGAAGGGGCGAAGTCCTATGTAGTGACCGGCGGTTTTGCCGACATCACCGCCAGCAGCGTTTCGGTTCTGGCCGAACGTGCGGTGCCGGTGGAAGAGGCCAATGCCGCCCTGTTTGACGGTCTGCTGGCCGAGGCGCGCGAAGCCGCCGCCACGTCAGCCGACAAGGATAGCGCCGACAAACTGGTCGCCGACATTCTGGCCATGCGCGCGGCGGTGGGCCAATAGGCGCGCAGGTCTGATGCAATCGTGAAGGCCCCGTTGTCATGGCGGGGCCTTTTCTTATGGTGGTCCTGCGTGTTGCATGACCAAGTAAGGGGTGACCGGAGTCCGGATGAAACAGCCAAAGATGAAGCGCATGTCAGCCAGCAGGATCGGGATATTGCAGGGCAGCCGCATCCTGTTTTCGGATTTTGCGTCGGATGGCGTGATGTGGACGGGCAGCGGCGACCGCGAAAGCCGGTTCCATGTGACCTTCAACGAAGCCTTTCGCGCGCCCCCCGCCGTGATGGTGGGCATTTCCCTGTGGGACATGGACCACAAGACCAACATGCGCGCCGACCTGACCGCCGAGAATGTATCGGAAAAGGGGTTTCAGCTGGTGTTCCGCACATGGGGCGACACGCGCATCGCCCGCATTCGCGCGGATTGGACAGCCATCGGCCCGGTGCGGGACGAGGACGACTGGGACATCGCGTGACAGGGGCCTGGCCGCCCGCTGTCACCGTCGCCAACTGAACGCAGCTTTGCTGTAGTGGTCAGACAGGGCCGTATCGGCGCCGATCACCCGCGCACATACATGCCTTCGTAGATCGGGACGAGCGTATCGGTTTCGAACAGCGATGACACGCTGGTGCCGTTCCAGATGTTCAGGATCGCCTGGGCAAAGACCGGGGCGGTGGGGACGATGCGGATGTTCGATGCCGCGCGGACCTCATCCGTGGGGGCGATGGAATCGGTGATCACCAGCGATTTCATCACCGAATTCTGCACTCGCTCCACCGCCGGGCCGGAAAGGACGCCGTGGGTGATGTAGCTGTGAACCTCGGTCGCGCCGTTTTCCATCAGCACCTCTGCCGCCTTGCACAGCGTTCCGGCGGTGTCGCAGATATCGTCCACGATGATGCATTTGCGGCCACGCACATCACCGATCACGGTCATCCCGGCCACTTCGCCCGCCTTTTCGCGGCGCTTGTCCACGATGGCAAGGGGGGCATTGATCCGCTTGGCCAGTTCGCGGGCGCGGGCCACGCCACCCACATCGGGCGAGACGATCATCAGGTCTTCCAGCTGGCCCTTGAAGTGGTGTTCGATGTCCAGTGCAAAGACCGGGCTGGCATAGAGGTTGTCCACCGGAATGTCGAAGAACCCCTGAATCTGCGCCGCGTGCAGGTCGAGCGTCAGCACGCGGTCAACGCCCGCGCGGGTGATCAGATTGGCGACCAGCTTGGCGCTGATGGGCGTGCGCGCCTTGGCGCGGCGGTCCTGACGGGCATAGCCGAAATAGGGGATCACGGCGGTGATGCGCGCCGCCGACGACCGGCGCAACGCATCGGTCATGATCAAGAGTTCCATCAGGTTGTCATTGGCCGGGTTCGAGGTGGACTGGATGATGTACATATCCTCGCCCCGGACATTCTCGAACACCTCGACGAAAATCTCCTGATCGTTGAAGCGTTCGATGCGGGCATCCACCAGATTGACCGACATGCCGCGGTGCATCGACATGCGTCGGGCGATGGCCTTGGCAAGCGGCAGGTTGGCATTGCCGGAGATCAGCTTCGGTTCGGTGATGGCGGGCATTTGGGACTCCGGGGCCTTCGGATTCTGAGGGGACGCAAGGGCGGATGCGACACGGATTCGGCGCTGGACACGCCTTATCACTGCGTTACGGTCTTGCAAACCAAGGCTGAACCGGGGGTGGGCAAATGGTGCAGATCGACTACTTTTTCGCGGTGATTTCGCCCTTTGTCTATCTGGCGGGCGACCGGCTGGAACAGATCGCGGAACGGCAGGGGGCGACGATCCGCTATATCCCGATCGACGGGCCGGCGCTGTTTCCGCGCACGGGTGGGCAGGTGCTGGCGGAGCGGCATGAAAGCCGCAAAGCCTATCGCTTGCAGGAGTTGGCGCGGTGGTCGCGGCGGTTGGGGATGAAGCTGGACCTGCAGCCCGCGTATTTTCCGGTGAACCCGGCGCCGGCATCCTATGCCATCATCGCGGCGGCTGCGGCGGGGGGTGGCGATCTGGCCGGGCTGGTGCGGGCCTTTCCCCGCGCGGTCTGGTCCGAGGGGCGCAATATCGCGGATGATGCGGTGGTGAAAGAGATCATGGCAGAGAACGGCTTTGATCCCGCCATTGCCGACCGAGGCATGTTCATGGCCGCCGATACCTATGTCCGCAATCTGGACGAGGCCGTGTCGCGCGGGGTGTTCGGCTTGCCCTTTTATATCGTGGGCGAAGAGCGTTTCTGGGGGCAGGACAGGCTGGACCTGTTGGAGGATCATCTGGCGGGGCGGTAGGGCGCCATCAGACAAACGCTGTGGTGGTGGTGCCGTCGCAGTTGGGTATTTGGGCCAAGATGAAACGGCAGGGTCAGGCCTTGAGATGCCCGAGGAAGTGGTCGACGTGATCCTCGGTCGTGTTCCATGACGCGACCATCCGCGCGGTTTCGCGGCCATCGGCCAGGGGGCGCAGGTCGTAATAAACCGCACCCGCCGCTTGCAGATGTGCGTGGCCGCCCGGTTCCCAGTTGGCAAAGATCATGTTCGCCTGCGACGGATGTGTCAGCGCGGCGTGGTTGAGGCCCGCGATGCCCTGCGCCAGCCGCTGCCCCATGGCATTGGCCTGCGCGGCAAGGCGCATCCACAAGCCATCGGTCAGATAGGCCTCCATCTGTACCGACAGGAAGCGGTGCTTTGAGAAGAGATGCCCGCCGCGTTTGCGGCGCAGTTCCAGTTCCCAGGACTTTGTGGGATCGAACAGCACCACCGCCTCGACCCCAAGCAAGCCGTTCTTGGTGCCGCCAAAGGACAGCACATCAATGCCGGCGCGCCATGTCATGTCGGCCGGGCTGGCCCCGGTGGCCACAAGCGCATTGGCAAAGCGCGCGCCGTCCAGATGGCAAGGCAGGCCGTGGGATTTGGCGATGGCGGTCAGGGCGGCAATCTCGGCCGGGGTGTAGACGGTGCCTGCCTCTGTGACATTGGTCAGCGACAGGCAACCGCGCTGTACGCCATGTACGCCGGATGCTCCGGTGGTGGCCAGCGCCTCGGTCAGCGCGTCGGGCGTGATGCGCCCATGCGCGCCGTCGATCAGCACCAGTTTCGCGCCGTTTGTATAGAATTCGGGTGCGCCGCACTCATCTTCGGCTATATGGGCGTGACGGTGGCAGAAGACGGCGCCCCAGGGATCGGTCAGCGTGGCCAGCGCCAGCGCATTGGCGGCGGTGCCGGTGGCGACCAGATGGACCGAGGCTTCGGGTGCATCGAACAGGGCGCGCATCTGCGCGGTGACGCGGGCCATGATGTCATCGCCGCCATAGCTGCGGGCGAAGCCTTCGTTGGCGCGCAAGAGCGCCTGCATGACTTCGGGCGGCGCGCCGGAGGTATTGTCTGAGGCGAAGAACATGTCAGGGCTTCTCGTCGATGATATAGTCGTCCCATTCTTCTTCAGGGACTTCGAATTCCGGCACGGTCATGCCGCGCACCGAATTGCCGGAGGTATGGGTGCTTTCGGGATCACCGGTGCGCAGCGGGTGCCAGTCGGGCAAGGTGCCGCCCTGATGGAGCAAGCGATAGGCGCAGGTGCGGGGCATCCAATAGGCGACCTTGGGCAGGGTCTTGGGCGTGAGGCGCACGCAATCGGGCACGAATTGATGGCGGATCGCATATTGGCTGCAACGGCACGTTTCGCCATCCAGCAGGCGGCAGGCGACGCGGGTGTAATCCACCTCGCCCGTGTCTTCATATTCGATCTTGTTCAGGCAGCACTTGCCGCAGCCATCACAGAGCGCCTCCCATTCCGGGGCGGTCATCTTGGTGAGGGGGACAGTCTCCCAGAAGCGGGGGCGGAGTTTCGTTGTCATGGCCGCGAAGGTGCGCTTTTGGCCGGGGAAAGGGAAGCGGGGGAGCGCCAAAATTTTGCGAGCAAAATTTTGGCGCGGCAGGCCCGAAATTTTTCTGGAAAAATTTTGGGCAGAGAGTCGGCGAAACTTTTCGGGGAAAAGTTTCGCCGCTCACCTACAGTGCCGAGAGGATCGCGCGGGCGCGGGTGCAATCGGCGTCCATCTGGGTGATCAGCGCCTCAAGCCCGTCGAATTTCAATTCGGGGCGCAGGAAATCGACAAAGGCGATCGACAGGTGCTGACCATAGAGGTCGCCTTTGAAATCGAAGAGGAAGGTTTCAAGGTTGGGCCGGTTCTCCCCGAACATAGGCCGCACGCCCAGGCTGGCCGCGCCCATATGGCTGCCCGCCTGTGGGCCGGTCAGGATGTCGACCTTGACCGCATAGACGCCGAAGCGGGGCAGGTGCAGCCCGTCGACCGACATGTTGGCGGTGGGATAGCCCAGTTCCCGGCCGCGCTTTTCGCCGTGGATCACCTCGCCCTCGATCCGGTGCCAATGCCCCAGCATGGCGGCGGCATCGCGCGGGCGGCCATCGGTCAGAGCCTGACGGATGGCGGTGGAGGAGACCTCGATCCCCGCAATGGCAACGAGCGGGGCGATGGTGACGTCAAAGCCCAGCGTCGCGCCAAGGATGCGCAGATCGGCGGCAGTGCCGGCGCGGCCTTTGCCAAAGCAGAAATCCGACCCGACGACGACATGCGAGATGCCAAGGCCATCGGCCAGAACGTCGCGGGCAAAGGCCTCGGGCGTGAGGCCGGCGAGGGCGCGGTCGAACGGCAGTTGATACAGCTGATCCACCCCGATCTTGGCCAGCCGGTTGGCCCGCGCCTCGGCATTCATCAGCCGGAAAGGCGGGGCATCGGGGGCAAAGACCTGACGGGGATGGGGTTCAAAGGTGACAATGCCAAGGGGCGCGCCGGGGCGGCGGGCAAGGTCGATCACCGATTGATGGCCCAGATGCAGGCCGTCGAAATTGCCCATGGCGACAGAGGCACCGCGGGCGGCGTGGTCGATGTTCTGCCAATGATGGTGAACGCGCATCTTCCCCCGAGGCGGGGGCCTGCCCCGTCGTCCTGGCCGTCAGTCGAACTTGCGGCTGGGCGCAAGAACCAGCGCCTCGCCCTTCAGCACGACCGTATTACCCACTGCGCAGTGGGTTTCAAGGGTGACGCGGCGCTTGGCGTGATCGATCGCCACGACCTTCACCTCGGCCCGGACGGTATCGCCGGGGCGGACGGGGGCCATGAACTTCAGGCTTTGGCCCAGATAGACGGTGCCATGGCCGGGAAGCTGTTCGCCGATCACGGCGGAAATCAGCCCCGCGGTCAGCATCCCATGGGCGATGCGGCCCTGAAAGATGGTGTCTTGGGCATAGGATTCGTCCAGATGCACGGGATTGCGGTCTGTCGACACCTCGGCGAACATTTCGATGTCGCGGTCGGTCACGGTTTTCATCAGGTGACGAGTCATCCCGATTTCGAGATCCTCGATGCAGATCGTGCCGCGCGGCTGATTGTCGATGGCTCTGGCGAACATGGCCGAATCCCCTTTGATCTGGCGCGACCATAGCCTGCGCCGCAGTGCGGCGCAATTCCGTTGGGTAACTTTTTATCTCAACCGTGACTTTTCACGCAAGATTGTTGCGGAGCGGTCAGCCGAGGAAGGCGATGGCATGGGTGGGAGACAGTTGCTGCTCTTCTAGCCATGCCGTCAGAAGGGCCGGGTCCGGCTGGGCGTGATCGGGGCCGAAGGCGGCGGCGGCGATGCCGCCGGTGACAAACAGCGTGTCGATCCCTTCGCCGATGCCGCCCTGAATATCGGTGTTGATCCCGTCACCAATGGCCAGAATCGCGGCATCTTCGCGCCCGGTCCGTTCGGCCATGCGGCGGCGGGCGAGGTCATAGATCGGGGGGTGCGGCTTGCCGTAATAGAGCGCGGTGCCGCCCATCGCCTCATAGGCCTGGGCCAGCGCGCCCGCGCAATAAAGCCGCCGCTCGCCCAGATCGACGATCAGATCGGGGTTGGCGCAGAGCATGGGCAGGTCGTTGGCCTTCATCATCAAAAGCGTGGCGCGGTAATCGTCGGGGGTTTCGGTCAGATCGTCGCGCAGGCCGGTGACGACCACACCTGTCGCATCCTTCAGGGGGACGCGGGTGATCTTGATCGGGTCATGGGCATCCGTGGGCAGGTCGGTGAAGAAGGTGTCGTCCTTGTCTGCGCCGATGTGGTGGACGCGGGGGCCGACGGCACCAGAGAGCATGGCATATTGCGACGCATCGCCGGAGGAGACGATGTCATCCCAGCAATCTTCCGGCACGCCGATGGTGGCGATCTGGGCTGCGACGCTGGCGCGGGGGCGCGGGGAATTGGTCAGCAGGACGACGTAACCACCGTTGGCGCGAAACGCGCGCAGCGCGGCGACGGCGGCGGGGAAGGGGGTCTTGCCATTGTGCAGGCAGCCCCAGAGATCGCAGAACACCGCGTCATATCGGCCGGAGACGGTGGCAAGGCTGGCGATGAGGTCGGTCATGCTTTGGCCTTTCCGGCTGTGCTTTTGGCGGTGACGCCCACGCCGACCCTTGCCCGGCAGCGGGAAAGGGTCGGGGAAGGGCTGTCAGATCAGAGTTTCAGCGCCGGGATGATCTGCTTCTTGCGCGACATGATGCCGGGCAGAACCACGGTATCGCCGGTGACGGTGCAGCCGAACGAGGCTTCGGCCAGTTGCTTGACCAGATCGTTGGGCACCAGCAGCGTGGCCTCTTCCTTCAGGATGTCGACCACGAAAAGGAGCACCTGATCGGCACCGTCTTCCTTGGCCACGCCCACCATCGACGCCATCAGGCTGTCCTTGCGGTCCAGCACGATCTTGGGCGCGGTGGTTTCCAGCACCGAGACGCGCAGTTCCTTGCCCGCGACGGTGTATTCCTTGGAATCCATACGCAGCAGTTCGGCATCCGAGAAGGCCGAGACGTCGGATTTCGCTTCGAACATGCGGGTGGCCAGATCGGCCATGTCGACGCCCAGATCAATGGCCAGCTTTTCCGCAACTGCGCGGTCATGCGGGGTGGTGGTGGGCGAGCGGAATTCCAGCGTGTCGGACAGGATGCAAGACAGCATCGCGCCCTTGATCGACCGGGGCGCAGCGGCCACGACGGCATCGCCCATCAGATCGTGCATGATGGTGGCGGTGCATGCCAGCGGGCGGATGGTGATGTCGATCGGGTTCTTGGTCTTGATGCCGCCGACCAGAAGGTGGTGGTCGATGATGCCCTGAATCTTTGCCTCGTTGATCGAGGGGGGCAGTTCGGCAGGGTTGTTCGTGTCGACGATCACGACCTTATCTTCAGCCGTCACGTCCGCGATGATCGCGGGCTTGTCGAGGCCCCAGTGCCGCAGCACGAAGGCCGCTTCGGTGTTGGGTTCGCCCAGCAGCACGGGTGTGGCGGGGGTGGTTTTCACTTCGGTCAGATACCAGGCCCAGATGATGGGCGACCCGGTTGAATCGGTGTCGGGGGATTTGTGGCCGAAAACGAGGGTGGTCATGGGATACGCCTTGAACGCTAGGGGATGGGTTTGGCGCGCTTATAGGCAAGCTGGCTTGGCTTGTCACGTGCTGCGGTGGCGTATTGCTGCAACGCAGCAAGATGCCGCGCCCCACGGATGGTGCCCGCTACATCGGCAGTTCTTCCAGCGTGAAGCCCGCCTGTTCCATCAGGCGCAGCACGCCAGTTTCGCCGGGCAGGTGCAGCGCGCCGAAGGCGGCGACGACGGGGCCATCCTTGGCGGCGGCCTCGATCACCGGGATCCAGGCGCGGTTGCGATCGGTCATCAGGACCTGTTCCATCTGGGCGAAGTCTGCCTCGACCTGCGCGATATCCTGCCCCGGCATCCGCAGCGTCATCTGTCGCGTCAATTCCCAGATCAGCCGCGATTCCCCCGCGAAATAGGCATCGGCCAGCGTCACCGCGTAATCGGCGGCATAGGGTTCCAGCGCCAGCGATGACCGGATCATGCCAAGCTGTTCGTCCATCGGCATGCCTTCGAACAGGCGAAAGACGGTGTCATGCGATTCCAGTGCCTGAAGCGGTTTTCCCTGTGTCTGGGCATAGTCGATGACCATGCCGTCCAGCCCGCCCTTGCCCTGCGCCATGCTGCCGATATCGCAGGCGGGCAGGGCCAGCAGCATCGACACATACCAGGGCCGGAACTTTGACACCATGAAGGGCGGCATCCCGCGCGCCCGCATTGCATCGGCCAGCAGTTGCCATTCCGGATCGGTCAGTGCCTCACGCAAGGTGGGGCCATCGGTGTTCACCATCAGCGACGGGTCGCGCGCCAGATCGGCCATCAGCGCGGCTTCTTCCAGCGGGCCCGCCTCGACCATCACCGTCGTGGCGGCATCCAGCAGGGGGGTGATGCGGGCCATGGTGGCCGTGTGGCGGGGATCATCAAGGTGATAGGTGCCCACCAGATGGATCACCGCATCGCCCCGCGTGGCCCGCCACAGATGCCCGCGCGGATAGGGCACGGAATCGGTGGCCGCGATCAGCGCGCGACGGTCAGCCTCGGCCATGGTGTCGAGAAGGTTGATCCCGTCACAACGCGCCCCGACAGCAACCGCCTCGGCCTGCGCCGAGGCGCTGCCGACGAGGCAGGCGGAAATCAGCGCGGCGGCAAGGGTGGCAAGGACGGGGCGGGGCATGGGAAAAACCGGCAAGGGATGTGGCCTGTAAAGGTGGCACCGCCACGCTCCCCTGCCAAGGGCCATGGCGCAAAGGCGGGGCAGATGTCATCAAATTTTCATCAGCACCCCGAAGGGCCGGGTGTTGACATACGGCGCGGCTGTGCCTACCTGTCCGGTCATTAGCACTCACCCGTTATGAGTGCTAATCTTCATTCAACCTGGAACCTAGGGAGTGTTCTCAGATGGCATTCAAACCGCTGCATGACCGTGTGCTGGTCCGCCGCATCGAAGGCGAAGACAAGACCAAGGGCGGCCTGATCATCCCCGATTCCGCCAAGGAAAAACCGGCTGAGGGCGAAATCGTCTCGGTCGGTGAAGGCGCACGCAAGGATTCGGGCGAGCTGATCGCACCGTCGGTAAAAGCTGGCGACCGCATCCTGTTCGGCAAGTGGTCGGGCACCGAAGTCAAACTCGATGGCGAAGACCTGCTGATCATGAAGGAAAGCGACATCCTCGGCATCATCGCCTGATGGATGTGGCGGGGTAGCCCCCGCCGCCCGCTTTCCCCAACCCATTCAAAGGAGCTTTCACATGGCTGCTAAAGACGTACGTTTCGATACCGATGCCCGTGACCGCATGCTGCGCGGCGTCAGCATCCTCGCCGATGCGGTGAAGGTGACGCTGGGCCCGAAAGGCCGCAACGTGGTGATCGACAAATCCTTCGGTTCGCCCCGCATCACCAAGGACGGCGTGACCGTTGCCAAGGAAATCGAACTGGCCGACAAGTTCGAGAACATGGGCGCGCAGATGGTGAAGGAAGTTGCTTCCCGCACCAATGACGAAGCCGGCGACGGCACCACCACCGCCACCGTTCTGGCGCAGGCAATCATCAAGGACGGCCTGAAGGCCGTTGCCGCCGGCATGAACCCGATGGACCTGAAGCGCGGGATCGATCTGGCCGTGACCAAGGTGGTCGCTGCCATCAAGGCCGCTTCGCGCCCCGTCAAGGACAGCGCCGAAGTCGCACAGGTCGGCACTATCTCGGCCAATGGCGAGGCTGAAATCGGCCGCCAGATCGCTGATGCGATGCAGAAGGTCGGCAATGAAGGCGTGATCACCGTCGAAGAGAACAAGGGCCTTGAGACGGAAACCACCGTCGTCGAAGGCATGCAGTTCGACCGCGGCTACCTGTCGCCCTACTTTGTGACCAATGCCGACAAGATGATCGCCGATCTGGACGACGCGTTCATCCTGCTGCACGAAAAGAAACTGTCGTCGCTGCAGCCGATGGTTCCGCTGCTGGAAGCCGTGATCCAGTCGCAGCGTCCGCTGCTGATCATCGCCGAAGACGTGGAAGGCGAAGCCCTTGCCACGCTGGTGGTGAACAAGCTGCGCGGTGGCCTGAAGATCGCCGCCGTCAAGGCGCCGGGCTTTGGCGACCGTCGCAAGGCCATGCTGCAGGACATCGCCATTCTGACCGGTGGTCAGGTGATCAGCGATGATCTGGGCATGAAGCTGGAGTCGGTCACGATCGACATGCTGGGTCGCGCCAAGAAGATCTCGATCAACAAGGACAACACCACCATCGTCGACGGCAATGGTGACAAGGCCGAGATCGAGGCCCGCGTGTCGCAGATCCGCGCCCAGATCGAGGAAACCACCTCGGATTACGACCGTGAAAAGCTGCAAGAGCGCGTGGCCAAACTGGCCGGTGGCGTTGCGGTGATCAAGGTCGGCGGGATGACCGAAGTCGAAGTGAAAGAGCGCAAGGACCGCGTTGATGACGCGCTGAACGCGACCCGTGCCGCCGTGCAGGAAGGCATCGTTGTCGGCGGCGGCGTGGCACTGATCCAGGCTGGCAAGTCGCTTGACGGCCTGACCGGTGCGAACAGCGACCAGAACGCCGGTATCGCCATCGTGCGCCGCGCGCTGGAAGCACCGCTGCGCCAGATCGCCGAAAACGCCGGTGTGGACGGCGCTGTGGTTGCGGGCAAGATCCGCGAATCCAGCGACAAGAACTTTGGCTTCAACGCGCAGACCGAAGAATATGGTGACATGTTCGCGTTCGGCGTGATCGACCCGGCCAAGGTGACCCGTACCGCGCTGGAAGATGCGGCCTCGGTCGCGTCGCTGCTGATCACGACGGAAGCCATGATCGCGGATCGTCCGGCCAAGGAATCGGCTGGTGGCGCTGGCGGCATGGGCGGAATGGGCGGCATGGACGGGATGATGTAATCATCCCTGCCACCGTGGCAGACTGCTTTTCTTAGCAGACAAGGGGGGCGCACCGCAGGGTGCGCCCCTTTTTCGTTGCGGCGACCGGAACGGGATGATACCTATACCCCCTATGGGTATTTTGGGGGTGGCATGTCGCATCTGAGCCATGACAAGACCAAGCTGCTGGCGCGGGTGCGCCGCCTGCGCGGGCAGATCGAAGCGGTGGAGCGCGCAGTCGAGGCTGACCGCGACTGCGCCACGATCCTGCATCTGGTGGCGTCGGTACGCGGATCGGTCACCGGGCTGACGGCCGAGTTGATCGACGAACATCTGATCCATCACATCCGGGATGAAGCTGATCCCGAGGCCCGCATCGCGGGCAGCGACGCGCTGGCGCGCGCGCTGCGCAGCTATTTGAAATAGGACAGGCCATGCACGATCATCCCCACCACCATGGCGACCATGACCACGACCATGACCACCCCCACGCCGCCACGGCGACCGGAGCCTTGCCGCGTGTCGATGGCGCGCATGACCATGTGTTTCTGGGCGCGGACCATGACCGCAACGCCCGCCGCACCTGGGCGGTGATCTCCATCACCTCGGCCATGATGGTGGTCGAGATTGTGGCCGGCACGATCTATGGGTCGATGGCGCTGGTGGCGGATGGCTGGCACATGTCCACCCATGCGGCGGCGCTGCTGATTGCGGCGCTGTCCTATGGTTATGCCCGGCGCAATGCGCGCAACCCGCGCTTTACCTTTGGCACCGGCAAGATCGGCGATCTGGCGGGGTTTGCCAGCGCGGTGGTGCTGGGGATTGTGGCGCTGCTGATCGGCTGGGAAAGCCTGATGCGGTTGAGCAACCCGGTTGCCATTGATTTCGGGCAGGCGACCGTGGTGGCGGTGGTGGGGCTGGTGGTCAATCTGGGCTGCGCGGCGCTGCTGCATCAGGGGCATTCGCACGGTGCCGGACATGGGCACGGACACGGGCATGGGCATTCACATGGGCATCACCACCATGCAGCGACAGACAACAATCTGCGCGCGGCCTATCTGCATGTGCTGGCCGATGCGCTGACATCGGTGCTGGCGATTGCTGCGCTGCTGGCGGGGCGGGTTTATGGCTGGAACTGGCTGGACCCGGCCATTGGCATTCTGGGCGCGGTGGTGATTGCGCGCTGGTCCTGGGGGTTGATGAAAGAGGCAGGCGCGGTGCTGGTGGATTACATCCCCGCCGATGAAGACCTGCCGTCCGAAATCGCATCGGCGCTGGAGGCAGGGGGCGACCGCATCACCGATCTGCACATCTGGCAGTTGGGGCCGGGGCATCACGGCGCGATCATCGCGCTGCGTTCGGCCACGCCGCAGACGCCTGATGCCTATCGCGCCCGGCTGGCCCATATCACCGAGCTGTCGCATGTGACGGTGGAAGTGCAGGCGGCCTGAGCCTGACCAAAGCCCTTGGACGGGGAAAGGGCTTTCGGCAGGACCGCGCTGTCGCTAGGTTGGCGGCATGAGCCGGAATTTCATGATCGCGGCGGCGCTGGCCGCCCTTGCCTCGCTCTGTTGGGCAGGGAACTGGGTGCTGGGGCGGGCGATCCGGGCGGATGTGCCGCCCTTTGGCCTGACCTTCTGGCGCTGGACGCTGGCGGCGGTGATCCTGCTGCCTTTTGCCCGCGCGCGGTTGCAAAGCGATTGGGTGGTGGTGCGGGCGCATCTGCCGCTGATCGCGGGGATGGCGCTGCTGTCGGCGGCGATGTTCCAATCGATGACCTATATCGGCCTGCATTCGACCGAGGCTGTGAACGCGCTGCTGGTGAGCGCCACGATGCCGGTCTTCATGGTGATCATCGCCTGGATCGTGCTGCGCGAGCGGTTGACGGCGCGGCAGGCGGCAGGCATCGGCGTCAGCTTTTGCGGCGTGGCCTATATCATCGCGCGGGGTGAGCCGGGGCGATTGCTGGACCTGCATCTGAATGTGGGGGATGCGTGGATTCTGGCGGCGCTGGTGGTCTGGGGGCTGTATTCCGTACTGCTGAAGTTCAAGCCGGCCGGGTTGTCGCCGGTGGGGCTGACGTTTTTCATCGCGGTGATGGGGGCGGGGTTCATCCTGCCTTTGCATCTGTGGGAAGTGTCGCGCGGGCAGACCGTGCCGCTGACGGCGGCGGGGATCGGGTCGGTGGCCTATACCGGGGTGTTTGCCTCTGTCGTGGCGCTTCTGGCCTATAACGCGGCGGTGGCGCGGATCGGGCCGTCGCGATCGGTCATGTTCCTGCATCTGATGCCGGTCTTTGGCGCGGGGCTGGCGATGATCTTTCTGGATGAACGGCTGGAGGTATTCCACCTGATCGGCTTTCCCGTGGCGCTGGGCGGGGTGTTGTTCGCGACCTCCTCCCCCCCGTCGGCGGCGCAGGGATGAGGCTGTTCCTGCTGACGGCGCTGGTGATGCTGGCCTTTGCCGCCAATTCGGTGCTGAACCGGATGGCAGTGGCGGGGGGCGATATCGGGGCGGTGGAGTTTGCGGTGATCCGGCTGGCGGCGGGGGCAGGGGTGCTTTTGGCGCTGGTCCTGTGGCGCGGGCGGGGCTTGCGCGGGGCTACGGTGGCGGGCGTGGCGGGGCTGGTGATTTATCTGTTCGGGTTTTCGCTGGCCTATGGCCGGCTGGATGCGGGGACCGGGGCGCTGGTTCTGTTTGGCGTGGTGCAAGTGACGATGTTTACTGGCGCGCTGTTGGCGGGCGAAGGCGTGCCGGCGCGGCGCTGGGTGGGCGCGGGGCTGGCGCTGGGCGGGTTGGCGGTGCTTGTCGCACCCGCGGGCGGCGGCTGGGCCGGGTTCGCGGCGATGGCGGCGGCGGGGGTGGGATGGGGCCTCTATTCGCTGGCCGGGCGCGGCGCGCAGGATGCGCTGGGCGCGACGGCGGGGAATTTCGCGCTGGCCTTGGTGCCGGGGGTGGTGATTGCCCTGCTGATCGGGGTGGATCTCGGCGCGGCGTCCCTGCGCGGGGTTGGGCTGGCAGTGCTGTCGGGCGCGGTGACATCGGGGTTGGGCTATGCGCTGTGGTATGCGGTGCTGCCTGCGCTGGGCGCGGGGAGGGCGGCGGTGGCGCAACTGACCGTGCCGTTGATCGCGGCGGCGGGGGGCGCAGCCCTGATCGGTGAGGCGGTGGGATGGCGCTTTGCGCTGGCCGCCGCGCTGGTGCTGGGCGGTGTCGCCCGGGCGAGCTTGCCTAAAGCGGCTTCACGAGGCGATGGATGATGTGCCGCCCGTCATCGCGGCTGATGCCGGTGGGGCGGAAGCCGTGCCGGTCCCAGAAGGCGCGGCCGCGGGTGTTTGCCCCCAGCACGGCGAGATAAAGGTTCGGGGCGGCGGCGGCGCGGGCGAGCGTTTCCACATGCGCCAGCAGGCCGGGGCCCAGCCCGT
This sequence comes from Fuscovulum sp., assembly GCA_035192965.1. NCBI lineage: Bacteria > Pseudomonadati > Pseudomonadota > Alphaproteobacteria > Rhodobacterales > Paracoccaceae > Fuscovulum > Fuscovulum sp. The sequence goes on from CP136571.1 coordinate 903,192, forward strand.
GGCTGCGCAGGCGCGGGGCAAGGATCATCAGGCCCAGATAGGCATCGCCCGCATCGGGAAAGCCGAAGCTCAACTCGGCAAGGCCGGACAGGCGGCCTTCATGGAACAGGCCAAGATGGCGCGATTGCGCCGGGTCGCGGCCGGGGGGGCCATCGGTAAAGAACTCCTGCGCGGCATCGGGGCCGGGGGCGGCGCCTTCGGCCATGATCCAGTAATCCGCCGCCTCGGCCAGAAAGGCGGCGACGATGGCAAGGTCGGTGTCGGGGTGCAGGTCGCGGATCATGGGTGGCCGATATGCAGGATTTCAAGATCAACGGAACCGTTGGGTTTGCGCCAGCGCACCACATCGCCCGGCTGCGCGCCCAGCATCGCGCGGGCCAGCGGGGATTGCGGGGTGATCTTGCCCTGCGCGGCGTCGGCCTCATCCTCGCCCGTGATCTGAAAGCGGTGTTCGGCCCCGTCTTCATCGGCCACGGTGACGATCAGGCCAAAGGCCACCTCGGTCAGCGGCAGGGTGGCGGGGTCGATGGGGATGGCGGTGCGCAGACGCGCCTCAAGATAGCGGATGTCCCGCTCGGCCGCCGCTTCGGGCAGTTTGTCCAGCCGGTCAGGCCGGGCTTTCAGCGCAGCAAGTCGGGATTGCGTTTCCAGCAGGCGCGATTGCAGCGCGGCAAGGCCTGCGGGGGTGACGTGGTTGGGATGGGGGCTGATCGGCAGATCGGGCAGCGGATCAAGCGAGCCGTCGCCTTCCTTCACGAAGGCGCGGCTCATCGCACGATCCTTTCCAGCGGATCATAGAGCATCTGGTTGCCCCAGGCGACGGCGGGCAGGCTGTCGGGTTTGAACCGGATATGGCCCTGTTCCAGTTCCTGCCGGGAAAAGAAGCGGCGGTCGGTGACCACCCCTTCCGGGTCTTTCCAGCGCGTATCAATCTGGCCGCCGATGATGGTGCAGCGGAAGAACAGGTCCACCTGATGAAAGCCCCGGTCAGGATCGTGGAATTCGTTGATCAATGCCGGGGGGCCGACGGTGATGGACAGGCCGGTTTCCTCCATCACCTCGCGGATCAGGGCGTCGGGCAGGGAATGGCCGGGTTCGGCCCCGCCACCCGGCGCGCACCACAGATCGGATTTGCCGCCGGGATAGGCGTTCACAAGGAGCAGCCGATCTTCCAGCAGGATCAGCGCGCGGGCGGCGATGCGGTGGGGGCGGTATCTCATACCCGTTACCGTGGCGCGGGAGATGCGATTTGTCCATCCGGCGGGGATATGGCTATGGTGGCGGCATGAAGTGGATGATCCCCCTGTTGCTGATCCTGCCCGCCCCCGCGCTGGCCGATTGCGTGGTGATGCTGCACGGTCTGGCGCGGAGCGAGGTGTCGCTGGCCCCGATGGCGGCGGCGCTGGAGGGGAAGGGTTATCAGGTGGTCAACGAGGGCTATCCCTCGACCGAATTTCCGATTGCCCAACTGGTGCCGCGCGTGGGCGCGGCGGTGGCGGAATGCGGCGCAGGGCCGGTGCATTTCGTGACGCATTCGATGGGCGGGATTCTGGCGCGGGCCTGGCTGGCGCGGAACCGCCCCGACGAGATGGGCCGTGTGGTGATGCTGGCCCCGCCGAACCGGGGGTCGGAACTGGTGGATGCCTTTGGCCAGATCGGGGCCTTTGAATGGATGAACGGGCCTGCGGGCCTGCAATTGGGCACGGGGGCGGGATCGGTGCCGCTGGCGCTGCCTTTGCCGGATTACGAACTGGGCGTGATCGCGGGAGACCGGTCGCTGAACCCGATTTATTCCACCGTGATTCCGGGGCCGGATGACGGCAAGGTATCGGTCGCCCGCACGCGGGTGGCGGGGATGACGGATCACATTATCCTGCCCGTCACCCACACTTTCATGATGATGAACCCGGTGGTGATCGCCGAGGTGATGACCTTCCTCGAAACCGGGCGGTTCGATCCCGATCTGGGCTATGGCGCGGCGGTCGAGGAAACCTTGGGGGTGGAATGAGATGAGCAATTTCTATGGCGAATGGTCCAAGCGGGTGTCGCGCTTCGCCGGGCGACCCGTGACCTTTTCGCTGGCGCTGGGGGTGATCGCGGTCTGGATCGTGACCGGGCCGATCTTCGGCTTTTCCGACACATGGCAGTTGGTGATCAATACCGGCACCACGATCGTGACCTTCCTGATGGTCTTCCTGATCCAGAACACCCAGAACCGCGACACGGCGGCGATCCAGCTGAAACTGGATGAATTGATCCGGGCCACACAGGGCGCGCATAACGCGCTGATGGATCTGGAAGAGCTTGAGGAACGCCAGATCGAGGCCTTCCGCGCGCGCTATGAAAAGCTGGCCGCCGCCGCACGCCAGCGGCTGGAGCGGGGCGAGACGGATACGGATACACCGGAGGCCTGATGCCTTGTGGCCCCTGTCGGAGCGGGGGGTTTCACACCCCCCGCACCCCCCGTGGGATATTTGGACAGCGGAGATGGAACAGGGGGCGCAAGGAATTGGGTAGGGAAAGGGAGAGACTGGCATGATCGGAAGTCTTGCGGTCATTCTTGGCTGTCAGTTGCTGGGTGAGGTTGTCGCGCGGGGCCTTGGCCTGCCTGTGCCGGGGCCGGTGATCGGGATGGCCGCGATGCTGGGGGTGCTGTGGCTGCGCGACCGGTTTTCGCCGCCCGTCCTGGCGGGGGTGGAGCCGGCGGGGCGGTTCCTGCTGGCGCATCTGTCGCTTTTGTTCGTGCCGGCGGGGGTGGGCGTGGTGGGCAATCTGGAGGTGCTGGCCGGGGCGTGGCTGGCGCTGGCGGCGGCGCTGGTGGTGTCAACCGTACTGACGCTGATCGTGTCGGTTGTCACCTTTCGGCTGGTGGCGCGGATGATGGGGCAGACGTGATGGCGACGGACTTTGCGCTTTGGGTTTATCTGACGGAAGGGCCGCTTCTGTGGCTGACGGTGACGCTGGCAGCCTATGCGGTGGCGGATTGGGCATCCGCACGGGCGGGGCGGCATCCGATGGCCAATCCGGTGCTGATTGCCGTGGTGCTGGTCGGTGGACTGCTGCTGGCATCGGGCACCGATTACCCGACCTATTTCGAAGGCGCGCAGTTCATCCATTTCCTGCTTGGGCCTGCCACGGTGGCCCTTGCCCTGCCGCTTTGGGAGCATCGCGCGACGGTCCTGCGGTCGGCCTTGCCGATGCTGGCGGCGCTGGTGGCGGGCAGTGTGACGGCGGCGGTGTCGGCCTTGGGTGTGGCCTGGGCCTTTGGTGCATCGGATGCGGTGCTGGTGGCGATTGCGCCGAAATCGGTGACGGCTGGGGTGGCCATGTCCATCACCGAAGGGCTGGGCGGTGATCCCGCGCTGACGGCGGTGCTGGTGATCCTGACGGGTATGATCGGAGCGGTGGTTGTGACGCCCTTGATGAACGGGCTTGGCATCCGGGATTACCGTGCGCGGGGCTTTGCGGTGGGCCTTGCCTCGCACGGGATTGGCACGGCGCGGGCCTTTCAGGTAGACCCGGTGGCGGGCACCTTTGCAGGCATCGCCATCGGGTTGAACGCGGTGATGACGGCGCTGATCGTGCCGGGGCTGGTGGGGTGGTGGCTTAACTGACGATCCGGTTCACATGGCCCATCTTGCGGCCGGGCCGCGCCTCGGCCTTGCCGTAGAGGTGGAGGGCGGCGTTCTTTTCCCGCGCGATGGCAGGCACGCGCAGGATGTCATCCCCGATCAGGTTTTCCATCACGACGTCGGAATGGCGCGACCCGTCGCCCAAGGGCCAGCCCGCCACGGCGCGGATGTGCTGTTCGAACTGATCCACCGCGCAGCCATTCTGTGTCCAATGGCCGGAATTGTGCACGCGGGGCGCGATCTCGTTCACGATCAGCCCGGCGCGGGTGACGAACAGCTCCACCCCCATCACACCCACATAGTCCAGCGCGTTCAGGATGCGCGCGGCCAACAGGATGGCATCGGTCCGCTGTGACGGGGACAGGCGGGCGGGAATGGTGGTGGTGGCAAGGATGCCGTCCTTATGCACATTCTCGCCGGGGTCGTAGCAGGCGACCGATCCGTCAAGCCCGCGCGCGGCGATCACGCTGACCTCATGGCTGAAATCGATGAAGCCTTCCAGCACCGCAGGGGCACCATTCATGGCGGCGAAGGCGGACTCGGTATCGCCCAGGCTGCGCAGTCGCGCCTGACCCTTGCCGTCATAGCCCAGTCGCGTGGTTTTCAGGATAGCGGGCACCCCGATCCGGGCAATGGCGTGGTGCAGATCATCCAGACTGCTCACCGCCGCATAGGGCGCGGTGGTCAGGCCAAGAGAAGTGAGGAAATCTTTCTCGGCGATCCGGTCCTGCGACACGGCCAGTGCGCGGCGGTTCGGGCGGATGGGATGCGTCGCCTCAAGCACATCCAGCGCGGCGGTGGGGATGTTCTCAAACTCATAGGTGATGACATCGACCGAGGCCGCGAAGGCCGCGAGCGCGGCCAGATCGTCATAGCCTGCGGTCGTTACCTTATCCGCCACATGGGCGGCGGGTGGGTTTGCGCTAGGCTCAAAGATATGCGTGCGAAAGCCAAGCCGCGCCGCCGCGACCGACAGCATCCGCCCCAACTGGCCGCCGCCGAGGATGCCGATGGTTGCGCCCGTGGCGAGGGGTGTGGCGAGGGGATCAGTCATCCAAAGGCTCCTCGGGGATCGAGGCCGACAGCGCATCGCGCCATGCGTCAAGCCGCGCCGCGAGGGCGGGGTCGTTCAGCGCAAGGATGCCCGCCGCCATCAGCCCTGCATTGGCCGCACCCGCCGCGCCGATGGCCATGGTGGCGACGGGAAAGCCCTTGGGCATCTGGACGATGGAATAAAGGCTGTCGACACCAGACAGGGCCTTGGTCTGCACGGGCACGCCGATCACCGGGACGCGTGTCTTGGAGGCCATCATGCCGGGCAGATGCGCGGCACCGCCTGCGCCCGCGATGATGACCTTCAACCCGCGATCCACGGCGGTCTTGCCATAGGACCAGAGCCTGTCGGGCGTGCGATGGGCCGAGACGATCTTTGCCTCATAGCCGATGCCAAGGTCATCAAGGATCGCGGCGGCCTCTTTCATCGTGGCCCAGTCGGATTGCGACCCCATGATGATTCCAACGTCAACGGCCATGAGCGCCCCCGGATTGTGCGAATTTCGCGGGTATAGTGGATTGGGCTGTGGGGGCAAGCGGCTGTGGCAGACGTGGTCCCCATGGCGGCGGGGGGAACCCCGCCTTGCGATCAGGCGATGATGTCGGGGATCAGCTGATCTTCCAGCTTCACGATCTGATCCTTCAGCGCCAGCTTCTGCTTTTTCAGCCGCCGCAGGGTAAGCTGATCGGGCCGCCCTGCGGTTTCCAGCGCATGGATCGCCTCATCCAGATCGCGATGCTCACGACGAAGCACCTCAAGCCGGATACGCAGCATGTCTTCAAAATTCATTTCGCTGGGCGCGTTCATGGCCTTGCCTTGGACGAGAGGGGCTTCTTCTTGCCTAAGGACAATATAGTGATTCTCTGGCTTTGCGGGAAGGATTCTGTCGGAAAAACGCGGAATTCCGCAGCCTTGCCCCGCCGGGCCGGCTTTGCGCCGTGGCCCTTGCGATGCTGCCCCCGCGGCCCCATATTTCAAGGTGACGGGGCTGCCGATACCGGGGCCCCGCCGCAATGTCGCTTTGCAACAAGGGCATGACCGATGACGAAACTGAGCTTTGGGACCCATCCCTTCCTGTTGGGGTTCGAGCAGCTGGAACGGCTGGTGGAACGCACCGCCAAATCCACCGAAGGCTATCCGCCGTTCAATATCGAGGCGACCTCGGAAAACGCCTATCGCATCACGCTGGCCGTCGCGGGGTTCCGCGAGGACGACTTGGCCATCACGGTCGAGGATCGCCAGCTTGTGATCCGTGGCCGTCAGGGCGAGGAGCCGGTTGACCGGGTCTTTCTGCACCGGGGCATCGCCAGCCGCGCCTTTCAGCGCAGCTTCGTGCTGGCGGACGGGGTCGAGGTGGCGGGGGCCAATATGGAACACGGCCTGTTGCATATCGATCTGAAACGGGCCGTGCCCGAAACCGTGGTGCAGACCATCGCCATCACGTCGCGCAACGGTCGGAAATGAGGTGTCAGGATGGATGCGAAATATGAAGGCCTTCCCGAAGGCGCGACGCGGATCGTCTATATCCGCCCGGTGAACGTGGTCGACCTGCCCGCCGAGGTGCAGGCCCATGCCGGGGGTCTGAAGACGATCTACGCGCTGCATGGCGAAGATGGGGATCGGCTGGCGCTGGTGAAGGATCGCGAACTGGCCTTTGCCTTGGCCCGCCAGAACGACATGGCACCGGTGAACGTGCACTGAAGGCGTGGGGGGCGGGGTTCGCCCCCGCCCGGCCTTCCGCTGTTGGCCGATCCCGAATGCTGCGATAGGCTGCTGTTCGGGGGTTTGGAATGATCACCGACATCGAAGATTATTTCGCCAAGGGCTGCGGGCGGTGCGCGCGGTTCGACACGGCTGATTGTTCGGTGCGCCAGTGGCTGCCCGGCCTGCTGGCGCTGCGCGATCTGTGCCGGGGTGCGGGGCTGGTCGAGACGGTGAAATGGGGCCACCCCTGCTATATCCATGCGGGGCGCAATGTCGCGCTGATCGGGGCGCTGCGGGGGGATTTCCGGCTGTCCTTCTTCAACGCCGCCCTGATGCGCGATCCGGATGGGGTGCTGGAACGGCAGGGGCCGAACACGCCGCACCCTGATGTGATGCGCTTTGCCAACAGCGCAGAGGTCATGGCCCGGGCCGCCACGATCCGCGCCTATCTGGCCGAGGCGATGGGTTATGCCGAGGCGGGCATCAAAGCGCCCAAGGCGGCAGATGCGCCCGATCTGCCCGATGAACTGGTGCAGGCGCTGGATGCTGATGGCGAACTGGCCGAGGCGTTTCATGCCCTGACGCCAGGGCGGCAGCGCAGCTATGTGGTGAACCTGTCCACCGCCAAGACGGCCGAGACGCGACACCGCCGCATCGCGGGCTTTCGCACGCAGATCCTCGCCGGGAAGGGCGCCTTGGAGCGGTAGAGCGGGCGTCGGGAATCCTGATGTGGCAGGCGGCGGCCCGTAGCACGCGCTTGTCCTGTAATACTTGTTGGTATATTTTGCCGCGGTGTCGAGGTTGGAGACAGGACATGCCGCGCAATACATCGGTCACGATCGGTGACCATTTCTCGCAATTCATCGGCGAACAGGTCGAATCCGGGCGCTATGGATCAGCCAGTGAAGTGGTGCGCGCAGGCCTGCGGATGCTGGAAGATTACGAGACGAGGCTGAAGGCCCTGCATGAGGCGCTGGACGAAGGCGAAAGGTCCGGCCCCGCCGAACCGTTTGATTTTGACGCGTTCATAGCGCGGAAGCGTAAAGAGACGGGTCGGAGTATAGAGTGACCTCGGTTGCGTTTACCCCGGCTGCGGTCGGGGATTTGGATGGTATCTGGGATTATACCGTTGATCGGTGGGGCGAGCGACGCGCCATAGACTATACCCTTGCCATCCGCGCGGCATGCCGCCGTCTTGCCTTGGGTGAAATGCATGGCCGCAGCGTGGGGGCAAGTCACGGTCTGCTCCGCTATGTCGTTGCATCCCACGTCGTGTTCTATCGACCAGGGCCGGGCGGGATCGAAGTCATCCGCATCCTGCATGTCCGTCAAGATCCCGACACACAGCTTGGCGAATGAAAAAGCCCCGCATCGCTGCGGGGCTTTGTTGTTTCGGTCCGCTTCAGCTTAGGCTTTGATCAGGCCCATGCTTTCCAGCTTCAGGATCACCTGTTGCGCGCAGTAATCCACGTCTGCGCCTTCGGTATCGACCACCAGTTCGGCCTGTGTCGGCGCTTCATAGGGATCGGAGATCCCGGTGAATTCCTTGATCTTGCCTTCGCGCGCCAGCTTGTAGAGCCCCTTGCGGTCACGGCGTTCGCATTCTTCGATCGAGGTTGCGACATGCACCTCGATGAAGGCACCGAAAGCCTCGACCATCTCGCGCACCGCCCGCCGCGTGGCGGTGTAGGGCGCGATGGGGGCGCAGATGGCGATGCCGCCGTTCTTGGTGATCTCGCTTGCCACATAGCCGATGCGGCGGATGTTGATGTCGCGGTGTTCCTTGGAGAAGCCGAGTTCCGACGACAGGTGCTTGCGGACCACGTCGCCGTCCAGAAGCGTGACGGGGCGACCGCCCATTTCCATCAGCTTGACCATCAGCGCGTTGGCGATGGTGGATTTGCCGGAACCCGACAGGCCGGTGAAGAACACCGTAAAGCCCTGCTTGGCGCGCGGGGGCGAGGTGCGGCGCAGTTCCGTCACCACCTGCGGGAAGGAGAACCAGTCCGGAATCTCCAGCCCTTCGCGCAGACGGCGGCGCAGTTCGGTCCCCGAAATATCAAGGACGGTGGACCCTTCCGGCACCTCGTCCACGGGGTAATACTGTGCCTTTTCCTGCACATAGACCATCTGTTTGAAATCGACCATCTCGATGCCGATTTCTTTTTGATGTTCCGCCACCAGCGTCTGCGCTGCATAGGGATCGTAGAAATCCTTGCCCTGGCTGTTCTTGCCCGGACCGGCATGATCGCGGCCCACGATGAAATGGGTCAACCCGTGGTTCTTGCGGATGATGGCGTGCCACAGCGCCTCGCGCGGGCCGCCCATGCGCATGGCAAGATTCAGGAGCGACAGGTGCGTGGTGGAGGCGGGGTATTGGTCCAGCACCGCCTCATAGCAGCGGACGCGGGTGAAATGGTCCACATCGCCCGGCTTCGTCATGCCGACAACGGGATGGATCAGGAGGTTGGCTTCGGCCTCTTTCGCGGCGCGGAAGGTCAGTTCCTGATGCGCGCGGTGCAGGGGGTTGCGGGTCTGGAAAGCCACGATGCGGCGCCAGCCCATCTTGCGGAAGAAGGCGCGCAATTCGTTGGGCGTGTCGCGACGGGCGCGGAAGTCGTAATGCACGGGCTGTTGGATGCCGGTGATCGGGCCGCCCAGATAGACGGGGCCAGCCACGTTGTGCAGATAGTTCACAGCCGGATGGGCCAGATCGTCGGCGCCAAACACATGCTCGGCTTCCTTGGCCTTGTTCGGCACCCATTTGTCGGACACCGACATGATGGCAAGGATGACGCCTTCCTGATCGCGCAGGGCGATGTCCTGCCCCGGCGCGACGCCTTCGGCGAATTTCTCGGACACGTCCAGCGTCACCGGGATCGGCCACAGCGTGCCATCGGCGGTGCGCATGTTTTCGACCGTGCCGTTATAATCGGCCTCGGACTGGAAGCCCTTCAGCGGGAAGAACCCGCCATTCATCAAAAGCTCCAGATCGCAGACCTGACGCGCGGTCAGATCCCAGGACGGCAAATTCGCCGCCTCATGCTTAAGCTTGAGGGCGGAGTCGTGGGAGACATAAAGCTCCGGGATCGGGGCAAGGTTGGACAGCGTCATCTGAAACGGGCCTCTGGTGGGTGTTCTTGGGCGGGACGAACCCCGCCTGTCGCCGGGCGCTTTACGCCCTTGGCGAATGAATTTCCAGCAAACAAGGGTTAAACCGAACGAAAAGGGCGGAAATGCTGCGCTTCTGTCGCAACGCGGAACGCTGTTCCAGCGCCCCGCATCTGCGGCGAAGGGCGTTTGCCCGGTTCAGGGTTCGTGGGGACAGGCGGCCCGCCGGGCGCAAAAGTTTTCGAAAACTTTTGCAAATTTCTTCGAAGAAATTTGGTCAGTGCCCGGCCAGGAACCGTTCCGCATCCAGCGCGGCCATGCAGCCCATCCCGGCGCTGGTCACTGCCTGACGATAGACGTGGTCGGTCAGGTCGCCCGCCGCGAACACGCCCGGAATCGAGGTGCGCGTCGTGCCGGGTTCGACCACCACATAGCCGCCATTGTGCAGCTCCAGCTGATCCTTCACCAGTTCGGAGGCCGGGGCATGGCCGATGGCCACGAAGAAGCCCGCGCAGGGGATATCCGTCGTCTCGCCCGTGTGTACGTTCTGCGCGCGTACGGCGGTCACGCCCAGCGGCGTGTCATCGCCCAGCACCTCGGTCACGGAATGGTTCCACAGGACCGTGACCTTGGGGTTCTTGAACAGCCGGTCCTGCATGATCTTCTCGGCACGGAAACTGTCGCGGCGGTGGATCAGGGTCACCTTGGTGGCGAAGTTGGTCAGGAACAGCGCCTCTTCCACGGCCGTATTGCCGCCGCCGATCACCACCACCTCTTTGCCGCGATAGAAGAACCCGTCGCAGGTGGCGCAGGCGGATACGCCAAAGCCCTTGAACCGTTCTTCAGACGGCAGGCCAAGCCATTTCGCCTGCGCCCCGGTGGCCAGGATCACGGCATCCGCCGTGTAAGTGGTGCCGCTGTCGGCCTGCGCGGTGAAGGGGCGTTTTTGCAGGTCAAGCGAGGTGATGTAATCGCTGATGATCTCGGCCCCCATGGCGCGGGCATGGTCTTCCATCCGCACCATCAGATCGGGGCCCTGCACATGGCTGTCACCCGGCCAGTTTTCCACCTCGGTCGTGATGGTCAGCTGCCCGCCGGGTTGCAGACCCTGCACAAGGATCGGTTCCAGCATGGCGCGCGAGGCATAGACGGCGGCGGTGTAGCCCGCCGGGCCGGAGCCGATGATCAGAACCTTGGTATGCCGCGTCGTGCCCATTTCATTCCCCATGCCCATCCGGGCCTTCCATATAGGCAAAGCCGCAGGCGGGGGAAAGGGGCGGGGACCACCCGTTTTTCGCCCGCCTTTCCCCGGCAGCGGAAGGCGCAATTTTGATCACTTGGTTGAAAGGTGTGCGATTTTTCTTGCGCGTTGTTGAAACAATATTGCGCGGGGCCACCGACGCGCCTATCTAGGCCCCATATCCGGACTGCCTTCAAGAACCGGAACAAGGGGAGCCGCACCATGGCCGGATCGAAGCTCGACCCGATCGACCGTCATATCCTTGCCGAGTTGCAGGCTGATGGCCGCATGACCAATGTGGAACTGGCCAAACGTGTGGGCATTTCCGCGCCGCCCTGTCTGCGTCGCGTGCGCACGCTGGAAGAGGCGGGGTATATCAAGGGCTATCACGCCGATATCGACGCGCGCGAACTGGGGTTCGAGGTGCAGGTCTTTGCGATGGTCCGCCTGCAATCGCAGGCCGAGGCCGACCTTGCCACCTTCGAGGAACGCTGCCGCCAATGGCCGCTGGTCCGCGAATGCCATATGCTGAACGGCGAGATTGATTTCATCCTGAAATGCGTGGCGCCGGACCTTTCCACCTTTCAGGGCTTTCTGACCGGTGAATTGTTGAAGGCCGAGAATGTGGCGACGGTAAAGACCAGCCTCGTGATCCGCTGCGCCAAGGATCAGCCCGGCGTTCCCTTTGATGTGCTGGAGGCGCGACTGGCGCGCAGCGCCTGACGCGCGCCTCTGGTTGGGATGCAAAAAGGCCGGGCGCTATGCCCGGCCTTTTGCGTGAATGGGTGGCGGATCAGCGGGCGGCGATGGCGCGCGGCTTGATCGTGGGGGCGGCGGTCTTCACCGCCTCGGGGCGGCGACGGGTGCCGCGCTGCCAGGGCAGGGCGGGCTGCGGCTCGAGGCTGGCAGCGAGGACCGATTTCAGCCAGCGGCGTTCCTTTTTCATCTTCCGTCTCCGTCTTTCATCCCTTGGGCCGTTGCGCCCTGTTGAGACAAAATCTGACGGTGCTTTGCGGCAGGGTTTTGGCGTTTGGGCCGGAAATGCGTGGATCAAACCCTTGTGGCGCGGGCGGATTGTGGCGGCGATGCCAAAATGACTAAAATGGCGTAAGCCATTGATTTCATTTATGCGTTTCCAATGACGCGCCAATCGCCATGGATTGTTTCCTAAAATGCGACAATGCCGTGGCGAAGGCCTGCCGGAATCTCGCCGCAATCACAGGCGGATGGTCGACATCAATCGCCCGTAATCGGCCTCACCGGCATGGGTGGTGCGGCGATAGGAAAAGAATCGCTCCGAATCGCGATAGGTGCAGTGCCGCGTCCATTCGGCATGGCCCACACCGGCCGCCCGCAGGCGCGACAGGCCCATTGCGGGCAGGTCGAACAGATAGCGCCCATCCTGCCCCGCGATGAAAAAGCGCGCAGAGTCGCGGTCATCATCGGTGAAGGTTTCAAAAAACTCGGGCCCAACCTCATAGGCGGATTGGCTGATCGTGGGGCCGATCACGGCGGCGATCTTTTCGCGCCGCGCGCCAAGGGCGACCATCGCCTCGACCGTGGCCTCCAGCACGCCATCGCGGGTGCCGCGCCACCCGGCATGGGCCGCGCCGATCACCCCGGCCTCTGCATCGGCGAACAGCACCGGCTGACAATCGGCAGTCAGCACACCCAGCGCGATGCCGGGGGTGGCGGTGACCATGCCATCGGCAAGCGGGCGGTCGGCCAAGGGGGCGGTGACATGAACCACATTTGCCGAATGCACCTGATGGATGGACACAAGGTGATCGTGCGGCACACCCATCGCCTCGGCCACGCGGGCGCGGTTGATCGCCACCACCTCGGCCTGATCCGATGATCCCGGGCCGCAGTTCAGCCCTGCAAAGATGCCCGAAGACGCCCCACCCTTGCGGGTGAAAAAGCCGTGATGCACGGGCAGCGCGTCAGAGGTGATCTTTTCCAGCATGTCAGGCGTCAAATCCGGGCGGGGGCATCCGATGCGGCGGATAGACCGCCAGCGCTTTGAACAGCGAACCCATTTCCGCCCGGTCGGTCAAGCGCCGATGCGCCGCAAGATGCGACTCTTGCGCCGCGCCGGTCAGCGAAGTTGCCAGCCGCGCCGCGCGCTGATCAATCCCAAGGCGCTGCAAGAGCGCGCCCTGTTCGATCATCCGGCTGGCGCGGGCGGGCGGGGCGGCGTGCGCGAGGGCCGCGAAATCCACATGCGCCGTCAGATCGGCCCGGCCGGGGGCGGCCAACGGATCGGTGGGGCGGTGATCCTGCAACGCCTGAAACGTGTCGCCGCGCGATTGCCAGCCGCCATAGTCGATCACCAGCGCCGCGCCGCCATGGCGGGCGATCAGGCCGCCGATGCGCGCCATGATCGGCGCGGCGGCGGGGCAGATCTCCACGATGTCCCCCGGCGCGGTGTCGGGCAGGCGGTGATCGAGGGCTGCCAATGGCGCAGGCGGCGTGCGGCCAAGGGACAGGCGATCCCCGTCCAGACCCACCACCGTTTCTGCCCAACCCTCCCTCTGGCGGGTGAACTGGCGGATCGGCAGGGCGTCGAAGAATTCGTTGGCGATCAGGAACAGCGGCGCTTCGGGCAGCGCCTCAACGCTATCGGCCCAGGTGACTGGATGATCGCCCAGCGTCCGGCGCTGGATGCCGCGCAGGGTGGCCGACGCCTCGATCAGCGTCACGCGGGCGGCGGCATGAAACCCGGGGACAGTGCGGGTGGCGCGGAGAAGATCGGCCATCAGCGTGCCGCGTCCCGGGCCAAGCTCGGCCAGCGTGAAAGGCGCGGGCGCACCCTGATCGAGCCATGTCTGGGCAAGGCACAGACCCAGCAACTCGCCAAACATCTGGCTGATTTCCGGGGCGGTGGTGAAATCGCCACCCGCGCCGAACGGATCGCGCGTCGCGTAATAGCCGTGATCGGGATGCAGCAGGCAATCGGCCATATAATCGGCCAGCGTCAGCGGCCCCGTGGCCGCGATCCGGCGGATCAGCAGGTCCGCCAGAGCCGTCATGCCGGGGAGGGCGCGCTGCGCCGCGCGCGGGCGATGAACCAGACCCCCGCCACGATCATGGGCAGCGACAGGATCTGCCCCATGGTCAGCCCATAGCCGCCCATATGCAGCGCAAGGCCCAGCGGATTGCCGGGTGTCACGAATTGCGCATCGGGCTGGCGGACGAATTCCACCACGAACCGCCCCAGCCCATAGCCCGCGAAGAACAGCCCTGCCGTCCGGCCCGGCCAAGCCAGCCAGCCGCGCCGATAGACGACCCACAGCAGCACGAGGAACAGCAGAAATCCTTCCAGCATCGCTTCATAAAGCTGCGACGGATGGCGGGCGCAGATGCCCACGACGCCGGGGCAGGTTTGCGCCGCCTCACCCGGAAAGGCCACGCCCCAAGGCAGGGTGGTGGGCCGACCCCAAAGTTCTGCATTGATGAAATTGGCCAGCCGCCCAAGGCCGATGCCGATGGGGGCGACCACCGCCATCAGATCGGCGGCGGACAGCATCGGAATGCCCTCGCGGCGGCAGAACAGGATGCCCGCGACGACCACGCCAAGGAACCCGCCATGGAAGGACATCCCGCCTTCCCAGACCCGCAGGATATGGCCGGGGTTTTGCAGGTAAAATCCCGGCTGGTAGAACAGCACAAAGCCCAGCCGCCCGCCTAGCACGACGCCGACGATGACCCATGTCAGCAGCCGTTCCACCTGCTCTGCCGTCATCGGCGCGCGGCCGGGCCAAAGCCGTGGGGTGCTGACAATCCGCGCGATCAGCTTCCACCCCGCCACCAGCCCCACGATATAGGCCAGCGCATACCAGCGCAGGGCGAAGGAGAAGCCGCCAAGGTCGATCCGAAAGATCTCGGGCGAGAGGTCGGGGAAGGGGATATAGGACATGATGCCTCTTGCACGCGGACGGGGTGGTTTTCCGGGCTGGGGCGCGGGAAGTCAACCACTGCGCCCTTTGCCGGGCGGACCCCCACCCCGGCCCTCCCCCGGCGGGGGAGGGAGCGTGCCCTTTTCTGTGGCCATGCGCGGGGGGTGACGGTGGAAGTTGGGTATTTGTGCCAAGATGAAGCAGCCTGACAGGGTTGTGTCCGGGGGGATCAGGGCCATATAGAAGGACAAGCAAAAGGAGTGCGGCCATGCAGACGCGCAGCAAGTTCTTTGACGACATGTCGCAACTGATGACCAACGCCATGGGCGTGGCACAGGGCGCCAAGACCGAGGCCGAGACGGCCATGAAAGGCATGATCGACCGCTGGATGGCCGACCGTGATTTCGTGACCCGCGAAGAGTTCGACGCCGCACGCGCCATGGCCGTGAAAGCCCGCGAAGAAAACGCCGCGCTTGAAGCCCGTCTGGCCGCGCTGGAGGCCAAGCTGGCCGGCGATGCGCCCAAGGCCGCGAAGAAGAAGCCGGAGTAAGCGTTACCTGTCAGGGTAAGGCGACCAAGGCGGCCTGCGGGCCGCCTTTTGCGTTGGGTGCGGATGCGCTACCCGCGCCGCCAGAAACTCCTGGCTTCTTCCAAAGTGACCGTGTGAAAGCTGCCGCTACACGCGCAGGTTGCCGATCACCGATTGGGTTTTCAACCTGCCCGATCATGGGCCGGAAAGCCCCGTTAAGAACCATTTGTCCACAGAAGATTTCGCCAGAAATCGCTTTACAGACTTCCCCTTCTGTCACACCATATCTAGTATAGGTCACGTCGGGCAGACGCTGATCCTTGCCAGACGCCCAGCTTCTTGTGGGTATTCCCCCGCAGGAAGCATCATGATGAGGCCGGGTAATGTCGTTCGTTGAAGACTTTCTGACCACCGACGATCTGCACCCGATCGACATTGTCGAAACCCTTGCCGAGCATCACGATTGGGAATTTGACCGCGTCACCGATGACCAGATCGCCATGGCGGTCGAGGGGCAATGGCGCACCTACAGCCTGACGCTGGCCTGGTCGGCGCAGGATGAAACGCTGCGGTTGATCTGCACCTTCGAGATGGAGCCCCCCGCCGCGCGGATGGGCGCGCTGTATGATGTGCTCAACCGCTGCAATGACATGGTCTGGACCGGGGCCTTCACCTATTGGGAAGACCAGAAGCTGATGGTCTGGCGCTATGGTCTGCTGCTATCGGGCGGGCAATATGTGACCGCCGATCAGATCGACCGCCTGATCGCCGCCGCCGTGGGCGCGGCAGAGCGGTTCTATCCGGCCTTCCAGCTTGTCTCATGGGGCGACAAGGCCCCGGCAGACGCGATGAAGGTCGCCATTGCCGAGGCTTACGGTCGCGCCTAACCTGCCCTGCGAAGACAGACAGGGGCGGTGAATGACGTTGGAGCGGGTGGCCCAAGACGGGCTGGTTCTTCTGGGATGCGGCAAGATGGGAACGGCCCTGCTGACGGGCTGGTTGGGCGCTGGTGTGCCTGCGGCCTCGGTCTGGGTCATTGAACCCAACCCGTCGGATTGGCTGCGTGGCAGCGGCGTGCATCTGAACGAAGGGGTTCCGCCTGCGCCCGCCGTGGCGCTGCTGGCGGTCAAGCCGCAGATGATGGGGGCGGCGCTGCCCGCCTTGCAGGCGCTGGGCAATGGGACGACGCTTTTCGTCTCGATCGCCGCAGGCACCACGATTGCGGCGTTTGAGGCCGCACTGGGCGACCGGACCCCCATCGTGCGCACCATGCCCAACACGCCCGCCATGGTGAACCGGGGCATCACCGCGCTGTGCCGCAATGCCCATGTGTCAGATGCCGATATGGCGCTGGCCGTGGCGCTTATGGCGGCGGTGGGTGAGACGGTCCTTCTGGACGGCGAGCATCAGATTGATGCCGTCACCGCCGTGTCCGGGTCCGGCCCCGCCTATGTGTTCCACCTGATCGAGGCGATGGCGGCAGCGGGCGAGGCCGAGGGGTTGTCGCCTGAGGTGGCGATGCAACTGGCCCGCGCCACTGTTTGCGGGGCGGGGGAATTGGCGCATCGCTCGCCCGACAGCGCGGCGCAATTGCGTGTCAACGTCACCTCACCCGGTGGCACCACGGCGGCGGCGCTGGCCGTGCTGATGCCGGAACTGCCGGGGCTGATGGTCCGCGCGGTGAAGGCGGCGGCGGATCGCGGGCGGGAGCTTGGCAAATGACCATCACCTATGACGATTTCGCCAAGGTCGATATCCGCGTGGGCCGCATCACCCGCGCCGAGCCCTACCCCGAGGCGCGCAAGCCCGCGATCAAGCTTTGGGTCGATTTTGGGGGCGAGATCGGCGAGAAACGATCCTCGGCCCAGATCACCCGGCATTACTCGCCCGAAGGGTTGGTCGGTCGGCAGGTGCTGGCCGTGGTGAACTTTCCGCCGCGCCAGATCGGCAAGGTGATGTCTGAGGTGCTGGTGCTGGGCGTGCCGGATGCCGACGGTGAGGTGGTGCTGATCGGTCCGGGGCAGGATGTCCCGCTGGGGGGGAGGCTTTTCTGAATGATGAAACTCTTGATCACACGGCGGATGCCCGCGCGGGTGCTGGCCGCCGCCAAGGCGCGCTTTGACGTCACCCTGCGAGAGGAAGAGGCGCGGGTTCTGACGCCCGATGAACTGCGCGCCGCGTTGCGCGACCATGATGCCGTGATGCCCACGCTGGGCGACCGGTTTCAGGCCGATGTCTTTGCCGATGTCCCAAGCCCCCGCTGCAAGCTTTTGGCCAATTTCGGGGTGGGCTATAACCATATCGACGTTGAGGCTGCCAAGGCCGCAGGCGTGGCGGTGACCAACACCCCCGGTGCAGTGACGGATGCCACGGCGGATATCGCGCTGTCGCTGATCCTGATGACGGCGCGGCGGCTGGGCGAGGGCGAGCGGATCTTGCGCGCGGGCAACTGGGTGGGTTGGGGGCCGACGCAGATGCTGGGCACCCATGTCAGCGGCAAATCGGTCGGCATCATCGGCATGGGCCGTATCGGCAAGGCCATCGCACGGCGCTGTCAGGCGGGCTTTGGGATGGAGGTGGTGTTCCACAACCGATCCCCCGTAACGGATACCGGGGTTCCCGCGCGGCAGGTGGCGATGGAAGAGGCGATGGCGCAGGATTTCGTCGTGGTCGCCGTGCCGGGGGGTAAGGCCACCCATCACCTGATCAACGCCGCCGCCTTTGCCGCGATGAAGCCCACGGGCATTTTCATCAACATCGCGCGCGGCGATGTGGTGGATGAGACGGCGCTGATTGCCGCGCTGGCCGAGGGGCGGATCGCGGGGGCGGGCCTTGATGTCTATGAGTTCGAACCACAGGTTCCCGCCGCCCTGATGGCGATGGAGAATGTGACGCTGCTGCCCCATCTGGGCACGGCGGCACTGGAGGTGCGCGAGAATATGGGGATGATGGCGGTGGAGAACCTGATCGCCCATCTCGACGGGCGCGACCTGCCCAATCGCGTGAACTGATGCCGGGGGGCGATTTCTGCACGCAGAAATCGCATCGGAAAATGCGCGCATTTTCCGGCGCGGAATTTGCGTTCAAATTCCGCTTCCGCCGGGGGCAGCCGTGATCCTGTCACGCGGGCGGCGCTATGTCTTTGTCCATATCCCCAAGACCGGGGGCACGGCGCTGACATTGGCGCTGGAGGCCCGTGCGATGAAGGATGACATCCTGATCGGCGACACGCCCAAGGCGCGGGCGCGGCGGGGGCGGCTGGCGGGGTTGCCCGCCAAGGGGCGGCTGTGGAAACATTCCACGCTGGCCGATCTTGACGGGCTGCTTACGCCTGAAGACCTGAACGCGTTCTTCATCCTGACGCTTGTCCGCAACCCTTGGGATCGCATGGTCAGCTATTACCATTGGCTGCGGGGCCAATCCTTTGCCCATCCGGCGGTGGGGGTGGCCAAGACCACCGATTTCAGCGCCTTTCTCAACCATCCCGACACGCAGGCCGCCTTTGCCGCATGGCCCTGTGCCGCTTATCTGCGCGATGCGCAGGGGCGGGACCGCGCCACGCTTTATGCGCGGCTGGAGCGGCTGGACGAAGACCTGATCCCGTTCGAGACGCATCTGGGCTTTCGCCTGACGCCGCTGCCCCGCGCCAATGACAGCGCGCGCGCGCGGGATTGGCGGCCCTATTACAGCGACGGCGATGCCGCGCTGGTGGCCCGCCTCTGCGCGGCGGATATCGCGCGCTTTGGATACGGTTTCGATCCGGGCTGACTGTTCCCGTTTCCGACACAATCTATCGCAGCAATGCCCGTCTTTCGCCCCTCGCTTGCCCAATCTCCCCTGCAGGTTGCAGGCTGTGGACCCTTGAGTGAAGGCAGGTCAGGTGCAGTCATCAGTTGCAAAAGGTGGATCGGCAGTCCCGGCCATTCTGGTGGACGGGCTGCCGGCTTCGCAATCCCTCGCCACGCCGGATGGTTGGGTCGAGGCGGGCGATCTGGAACCCGGCGATCCGGTGCTGACCTTTGAACAGGGCGAAATGCCCGTGGCCGCTGTCTTCCGCTCGGCCCAGGCGGCTTGGGTGCCCCCGGCCTTTTGGCCGCTGCTTCTGCCCGAGGGCGTGATGGCGAACGATCACCCGGTGGAGCTGTTGCCCGCACAGATGGTGATGCTGGAAAGCGAACTGGCCGAAGAGATGTATGGCGAGCCCTTTGTCATGGTGCCCGCGCTGGCCCTGCTGGGCTGGAATGGCATCACCCGCCGCGCCCCGCGCGAGGTAGAGATGGTGCATCTCCAATTTGACACGCCACAGGTCGTCTTTGCCGGGCCTTGCCTGATGCTGGGCTGTGCCGGCATCGGCAACGCTGCGGCCAACATGTTTCGCGGCGACGGCATGACGTCGCTTGGGTTGAAAGAGGCCCGCCAACTTGTAGCGGGCCTGATTGCCGAGGGCGAACGCGCGCGGTTCCTGCCGCCCGCTCAGGCGGCCTTTGCGCCTGCGCCCTTGCTGTAGAACGCCTCACCCTTCGCCGCCATGTCGCGCAGCATCTGCGGCGCGGTGAAGCGCGCGCCTTCGCTGGCGGTGAGCCGGTCGCAGATTTCCACCGCACGCGCGGCCCCGATGATATCCAGCCAGCCGAACGGCCCGCCCGACCAGGGCGCAAAGCCCCAGCCTAGGATCGCGCCGACATCGCCTTCGCGGATATCGGTCAGCACCCCATCCTCCAGCGCGCGCACGGCCTCCAGCACCTGCGCCATCAGCAGGCGGTGCTGCACGGTGGTCAGATCGGGTTGGTCGTCGGCCACCGGATATTGGGCGGCCAGCCCGTCCCAAAGCCCTTCGCGCTTGCCTGCCGCATCATAGGCATAGAAGCCCGCATTGGATTTCTTGCCCATGCGCCCCTGATCGGCCATCCAGAACAGCACTTCATCCACCGCGCCATCGGGATAGGCGTCGCCCATCGCGGCCTTCGTGGCCTTGGCGATCTTTACGCCCAGGTCGATCGAGGTTTCATCCACCAATTGCAGCGGCCCCAAGGGCATACCCACCAGTTTCGCGGCATTCTCAACCAGCGACGGCTCCACCCCTTCGGCCAGCATGCGGATGCCTTCGTTGATATAGGGGATGATGCAGCGGTTGGCGTAGAAGAACCGCGCGTCGTTCACCACGATGGGCGTCTTGCGGATCTGGCGGACGTAATCCAGCGCCTTGGCCACGGCCACATCGCCCGTCTCTTTCCCCCGGATGATTTCCACCAGCATCATCTTGTCGACGGGGCTGAAGAAATGGATGCCGATGAAGTTCGCAGGCCGCCCGCTGGCCTTGGCCAGCGAAGATATCGGCAAGGTGGAGGTGTTGGTCGCAAAGATGCAGTCTGCGCCCACCACCGCCTCTACCTTGGCCGTCACCTCGGCCTTGATCTTGGGGTCTTCGAACACCGCTTCCACGATCAGATCACACCCCGCCAGCGCGGCGTAATCGGTGGTGGCGGTGATGCGGGCCAGCACCTCGGCCTTCTTTTCAACCGTCACCTTGCGCCGCGCGATACCCTTGTCGAGCAGCCCTTCGGAATAGGCCTTGCCGCGATCCGCCGCCTCCTGCGCGGCGTCGATCAGCACCACCTCGATGCCGGCATTGGCGCTGACATAGGCGATTCCCGCCCCCATCATGCCAGCGCCGATGACGCCCACCTTCCGCACCGTCTGATCCGCCACCTTGGGCCGGTTCGCGCCCTTTTCCAACGCCTCCTTGTTGATGAACAAGGACCGGATCATCGCGGTCGAGGATGGGTTCATCAGAACCGAGGTGAACCACCGCGCCTCGATTTTCAGCGCGGTGTCAAAGGGCACCAGCGCGCCTTCATAGACCGCCGACAGCAGCGCCTTGGCGGCGGGGTAAACCCCCATCGTCTTGCCCATCACCATGGCCGATGCGCCGACAAAGGTCATGAACCCCGCCGGATGATAGGGCGCACCACCGGGCATCTTGTAGCCCTTGTCATCCCAGGGCTTCACCAGATCGGCCTCTTTTGCCGTCAGCACCCATTCCTTGGCCCGCGCCAGCAACTCCTCGGCCGGAACAACCTCATCAATCAGCCCTGCCGCCTTGGCGGATTTCGGATCGCTCAGCTTGCCTTCCAGCAGGAAGGGCGCTGCCATCATCGCCCCCATCTTGCGCACAAGCCGTGTGGTGCCGCCCGCGCCGGGAAAGATGCCGACCATGATCTCGGGCAGGCCGATCTTGGCCTTCGGGTTATCGGCGGCGATGATCCGGTGGCAGGATAGCGGCAGTTCCAGCCCGATCCCCAGCGCCGTGCCGGGCAGGGCGGCGACAATGGGCTTGCCGCCCTTTTTCGTCTTGGGGTCCATCCCGGCGCGTTCGATCTTGCGCAGGACGCTGTGCATCTGCATCACGCCCGCGAAAATCGCCTCGGCCCCGCCCGCCCGCATCTGGGCGATGACGTTCAAATCCATCCCGCCTGCAAAATCCCTTTTGCCGGATGTCAGGATGATCCCCTTTACCGCGGGGTCGGCCAAGGCCTTGTCGATCAGGCTGTCGAGCAGGGCGAACGCCTCGGTCGACATGACGTTCATCGACTTGGCCTTCACGTCCCAAGTCAGCGTGGCCACGCCATCGGCGTCTACGGCATAGGTGAAATCGGTCATGGTGTTCCTCCGTAAGGGGTGCCGTCGCGGTGCAGATAGCGGCGCGCGGCGCCGTCCTTTTCCGTGATCAGGTCATGGTCGGTGTAATGAATGCGGTCGCGCTGGGCGCGCGTCCCGATGACAAGGTAGCGGGCCGGGCCCGACCCGCGATTGTCCAGCCGATGCCCGACGGGCGCACCCGCAGGCCAGCAGGCCACATCGCCCGCGCGCAGCGGCGTCTCTGTCTCTTCGACAAGGACCACCTCGCCCGACAGCATCAGGATCATCTCATCCTCGGCCTCATGCCAATGGCGGTGGCCGGAACGGGAACCGGGCGGCAGTTCCTCAAGGAACGCGCCGAACTGGGTGATCCCGCCGGGATCGGACAGCAGGCGATAGCGATAGGGGCCGGGGCCGGGGCCGAGGATCGGGTGATGGTCCAGCGCCACCTCCTCCCAAACCGCATCCGCGCCGCGCAGCACGCGCTGCCCCGGATCGGTTGGGTCGAAGTCGCGGCCCCAGACCGGCGGCAGGTTCAGCAGCTCCGCAGGCAGCGTGCCGGAACGCAGGATACGCCCTTCCGCATCCTCCACCCGCCAATCCGTCGCCCCGTTGACCAGATGATGGCCAAGGTCGGGGTAATAGCAGACATCCGCCGCCACCCGCGTGCCCACGATCACATAGGTGCAGGGCTCCTCCGCCCGATTGGCCAGATGATGCGCATTCGGGCAGCCATGCGGCCAGCAGAGCGCATCCCCCGGCCCGACCGGGCTTTCCCCCGCATCGTCGATCAGCACAGCCTGTCCGGACAGGATGAAGGCCATCTCATCCTCGGCATCATGCCAATGCCGTTGCGAAGAAACGCCTCCCGGCATCAGGCGGTCCAGATAGGCACCAAATTGCGTCGCCCCGCCCGCATCGGACAGGCGCAGCAACAGGCCGCCATCCCCGGCCTCGTCCCGTGGCGCGCGGGCAGGATCGACCTTCATCCGCGGCCCCCCGCAAGGCTGGCGCAGCGGCCCGTCATTTCCCTGCATCCTCCGGCACATAGGGCGATCCGTCCTTGTGGGTGAAGGTGGCCTTCCCCCCCGCCATCTCGACCATCAGGTCCACATCCGAATAGGTCGCCACCTCGCGCGGGGCCTTGCTGCCCACGACAAGGAACCGCGCCACCTCCGCGCTGCGGTTGATGAAATGATGCCCGTCCGCCAGACCCGCCGGAAAGGCCGCGCAATCGCCCGGGCGCATCACCTCTTCCCCCGCATCGGTGACCATCACGCATTCGCCCTCTGTCACCATCACGAACTCGTCTTCGTGCAGATGCCAGTGCCGCAGCGATGACAGCGCGCCGGGCTCCAGCGTCACAAGGTTCACCCCGAATTGCGTCAACCCGCCCGCCTGCCCCAGACGCAGCGAGGACCGCCCCTCCATCATCGCCGCATAGGGCGCGGGGTAGATCGATCCGGTCTTAACCGGAACAGCGGACAGGTCGAGCTTTGGCATCACACCCTCTCGATGATCGTGGCCGCACCCATGCCGGATGCGATGCACAGCGTGGCCAGACCCACACCCTTGCCCGTACGTTCCAGCTCATCCAGCAGGGTGCCGATGATGATCGCCCCGGTCGCGCCCAGCGGGTGACCCATGGCGATAGAGCCGCCATTGGGGTTCACCAGCGCCGGGTCCACATCAAAGGCCTGCATGAAGCGCAGCACGACCGACGCAAAAGCCTCGTTCACCTCGAACAGATCAATGTCTGAAATCGCCATGCCACTGTCGCGCAGGATTTTCTCTGTCACCGGCACCGGCCCGGTCAGCATGATCGTGGGATCAGTGCCGATCTTGGCCGTCGACAGGATGCGCGCCCGCGGCTTCAACCCATAGGCGCGGCCGAATTCGGCATCGCCGATCAGCACGGCGGCGGCCCCGTCCACGATGCCGCTGGAATTTCCGGCATGGTGGATATGCTCGATCCGCTCCAGATGCGGGTATTTCATCAGGGCGATTTTGTCGAAGCCGGGCATCACCTCGCCCATGTCCTTGAAGCTGGCCTTCAGCGCGCCCAGGCTCTGCATATCCGTGCCGGGGCGCATGTATTCGTCAGTGGACAGGATCGGCAGACCGTTCTGGTCGCGGATGGTGATGACGGATTTCGCAAACCGCCCATCGGCCCAGGCCGCCGCCGCCCGGCGCTGGGATTCCACGGCCAGTGCATCTGCCATGTCGCGGGTAAAGCCATATTCGGTGGCGATGATATCGGCGCTGATGCCCTGCGGGACGAAATAGGTCTTCATCGCAAGGCTCGGGTCCACGGCAATCGCTGCGCCATCGCTGCCCATTGCAACGCGGCCCATCATCTCGACCCCGCCGGCGATATAGGCCGACCCGGCGCCGCCCCGGATCTGATTGGCGGCAAGGTTCACCGCCTCCATCCCCGACGCGCAGAACCGGTTGATGGCCAAACCCGGGATCGATTGATCCAGGTCGGAGGCCAGCACCGCAGACCGCGCCAGACAGCCGCCCTGTTCGCCCACCTGGGTGACATTGCCCCAGATCACATCCTCGACGGCGTGCCCCTCCAGCCCGTTGCGATCCTTGATCGCGTTCAGAACCTTGGCCGACAGCGCGACCGAGGTCAGCTCATGCAGCGCCCCATCTGCGCGGCCCTTGCCGCGCGGGCTGCGGACGGTGTCATAGATATATGCGTCGATCATCGTCGTCTCCTTATGCCCGGTCGCTGGGGTTGCCGGGCATCATGTCATAGGGGTGTTTCCAACCGGGCAGGGCGGCGATGCCATCCAGCCAACGGTCGATATGGGGCCAGTCCTTGCGGTCAAAGCCGTAGGGTTCGGGGTAATAAAGATACCCGCAGCAGGACAGATCAGCGATCGTCGGCGCATCGCCCACCATCCATGTCCGCCCCGCCAGATGATCGTTCAGCACCGTGTAGGCCGCCTTCAGCCGCCCCTGCAGAAAGGGGATCACGCCTTCGGGCCGCTTGTCGGCAGGCAGGAAGTTGGACAGGAACCGCGTCGTCCCGATCTGGGTGGACAGCTTGTGATTGTCCCAGAACAGCCAGCGCAACACCTCGCGCCGTTCCGCCGCCAACCGGCCGCCCATCTTGCCGGTCTTGGAGCTGATGTAGTCCAGGATCACGCCCGATTGCGACAGAGTGGTATCCCCATCCACCAGAACGGGGACCTCGCCCATCGCGTTGATGGCGCGAAAGGCGTCGCTGCGCGCCTCGCCCTTGAAGAAGTCCACGAAAACTGGCGTCCATTCCGTATCGGTCAGCGTCAAGGCCAGCGCACATTTATACGCATTGCCGCTTTCGCCAAAACAATAGAGCTTCATCGTCATCCGTCCCTCCCTGCCCCGGCACCCGGGGGTTTCACCCCCGGACCCCCAGGGTATTTTCGCCAAGATGAAGCAACATTTCCTTAATCTTTAAGCGTCAGAGTCTGTCTCGCGGTACAGGCTGGGGAGCCGATGACCGCCCAAGGTGAAGCGCTGCATTCCGCCCGAAGGTTAGCCAAACCCCAGGCTCGGGATGCAGCGTGACCTTGCCCTTTCATCTTGGCCCAAATACCCAATTCCTCCCTCTCCATCCCGCACTACCGCTTTCGGTCTTCCAGTTCCGAATTGAACAGGCGCAGGCGGTGGGTCAGGTTTTCCGTATGCGTCACGCTGTCGAAATTCTCGAACAGGAACGACAGCGCCTCACCCTCATCCAGCCCTGCCTCCTGCGCAAAGCGCTTCAGCTTGCGATAGCCGTCCTCGGTCATGGCGACGGGGAAACGGCGGGTCAGGCGAAAGCGTTTTGGCATGAGGCCTCCTTTGATCTGGGGCGCGGGGGCTGAATTTTCGCAGAAAATTCGTGGCCCCCGGATATGTTGCCCCCGAACCTTAGAACGCCTCTGCCGTCAGCGCCATCACCGGTTCCGCGCCGGACTCGATCCGCGCCAGATGCATCGCGCAGGCGGGCAGTTGGCGGGCCATGTAGTAGCGGCCCGTGGCGATCTTGGCCTCGTAGAAGTCGCGATCCGCGGCCCCTGCATCCAGCGCCGCATAGGCGGCCTTGGCCATCTTGGCCCACATCAGGCCAAGGCAGACATGGCCCATCAGATGCATGAAATCATAGCTGCCCGACAGCGCCGCATTGGGCGATTTCATGCCGTTCTGCATGAAATACATCCCCGCGCCCTGCATCGCCTTGGACGCCTGTTTCAGCGGGTCAAGGAAGCCTGCTTTCAGCCGGGTGTCCTCTTCGTTTTCCTTCACGAAGGTCTTCACCAGATCAAAGAAGGCCATCACATGCTTGCCGCCATCCGCGGCCAGCTTGCGCGCCACCAGATCCAGCGCCTGAATCCCGTTGGCACCTTCATAGATCATGGCGATCCGGGCATCGCGGGCGAATTGGGACATGCCCCATTCCTCGATATAGCCATGCCCGCCATAGACCTGCTGCGCGGCGACGGCGACATCGAACCCCTTGTCGGTCTGGAAGCCCTTGATGACGGGTGTAAGCAGCGAAATCAGCCCCTCGGCGCTGTCATCGCCGGTGCGGTGCGCCCGGTCGATCAACGAGGCGCCCCAGAAGGTGAAGGCGCGCGCGCCTTCGACAAAGCTTTTCTGATCCATCAGGTTGCGGCGGATATCGGGATGCACGATCAGCGGATCGGCCGGACCGGCGGGGTTCTTCACCCCGGTCACGTCGCGGCCCTGAAGCCGGTCCTTGGCATAGGCGACCGCGTTCTGATAGGCGGCCTCGGCCACGGCATAGCCCTGCACGCCCACGCCGATGCGGGCTTCGTTCATCATGGTGAACATGGCGCGCATGCCCTTGTGCAGATCGCCCAGCAGCCAGCCGGTCGCCCCGTCATAGTTCATCACGCAGGTGGCATTGCCGTGAATGCCCATCTTTTCTTCGATCTTGCCGACCGAAAGGCTGTTGCGCTGCCCGAGCGACCCGTCGGCATTGACCAGAAACTTCGGCACGATGAAAAGCGAGATGCCCTTCGTCCCCTCACCCCCGCCCGGGGCCTTGGCCAGCACCAGATGGATGATGTTCTCGGCCATGTCATGCTCACCGGCTGAGATGAAGATCTTCTGTCCGGTGATCTTGTAGCTGCCATCCGCCTGCGGTTCGGCCTTGGTGCGCATCATCCCCAGATCGGTGCCGCAATGCGGCTCGGTCAGGTTCATGGTGCCGGTCCAGTCGCAGGATACCATCTTGGGCAGATAGGTTGCCTTCTGGTCGGCCGTGCCATGCACATGGATCGCGGAATAGGCGCCGTGGGTCAGGCCCTGATACATGTTCAGCGCCATGTTGGCGGCCACGAAAATCTCGCCCACCGCGGTGCCCATGAGGTAGGGCAGCCCTTGCCCGCCATAATCAGGATCGCAATCCAGCGCGGTCCAGCCGCCTTCTTTCAACTGATCGAAGGCCGCCTTGAACCCCGTGGGCGTGCGGACCACGCCGTTTTCCAGCACGCAACCCTCACGATCCCCCACCGCGTTCAGGGGTGCAAGCACGTCTGATGCCAGCTTGCCCGCTTCCTCCAGCACGGCGGCGGTGAAACCCGCATCCAGATCGGCATAGCCGGGAATATCAGATGTGGTGATCTGCAACAGGTCATGGAGCACGAATTGCATGTCCTTGACGGGCGCGGTGTAGCTGGGCATCGGCGGTCTCCTCCGGTCGAAATTCGGGCGGTCGTGTTCTGTTTCTGGCCTTGCGGCGCTATTCGGCGGCCTTCTGGAAAGCGGCCAACATGCCCTCTCCCCAGGCGATCTGGTCTTTCAGTTCGGCAATCGCCTCATCCAGTTCGGCGCGCTGGCGTTCCATCTGGGCCAGCCTGTCCTGTGCCACCTCGAAGGTGCGGCGCAGTTGGGCCTCTTGCTGGCGGCCGTCGCGGTCGTACATGTCCAGCAGCTGGCGGATATCCTCCAGCGAAAAGCCGAAGCGTTTGCCCCGCAGGATCAACTTCAGCCGCGCGCGGTCGCGATAGGTGTAAAAGCGCGCGGTGCCGCGCCGGACGGGCGACAGCAGTTCCTTCGCCTCATAGAACCGCAGGGTGCGCGGCGTCACGTCAAAGGCGGCGCACATGTCGCGGATCGTCAGCAAGTCTTCCTTGGCGGTCAGTGGTGCGGTCATCTGTTCACTCGTCTTGCATCCAATGATGCACGGAATCTGGTGATGTTACGGAACCTTACCAGACGAGTTGACGTGAACGTAAACGTAACGTGGCGTCACGGTCCCGCATGACGTTATGTCGTGGCCCGAGGTCGGGCGTGACGCGGGACGTGCGGGGTTCGGTCTGTGGAGATCAGTCTGTCGCGATCAGTCTTCTGGCAGCTTTGACAGCTCATCCACCGCCGTCTCGCGCAGCGCGTGCAGATCGGCGATCGAGGTCTGCATCTCTTCCACCTGCGCCGACAGGGCGGCAAGCTGGCGGTCGGCCATCGACAACCATGCCTCAAGCTGCGGCCGCGTGCCCTTTTGCCGATAGATCAGCAGCCATTGGCGGATTTCCTCAAGGCTGAAGCCGAACCGCCGTCCGCGCAGGATCAGCGTCATCCGCGCCACCTCGCGCGGGCCATAGAACCGGGCGCGGCCTTCCTTTTCGGGCTGCAACAGTTCGATATATTCGTAATACCGCAGCGTGCGCGGCGTCACGTCGAACTTCGCGCACATCTCCTTGAAGCTGAGGCGGGTCTCGGACATCGGCGTACTCCTACCGGATCAGCATAGGCCCAACCGGGGCCATCGCGCAATCGCCGCCTGAGGGTGACACTGACCATAGGGCAGGTCTTGCACATCGCGGGCGGGGCGCGGATTAATGGGTGCAAAAGGGGTTTGGCAATGAGCGACCTTACGGCACCGGATGTGGTGGCGCTTGCGCGGCGCTTTATCGAGGCGATACCCCATTCCCGCGCGTTGGGAATGCGGCTGGAAAGTCTGGGCGAAGGGCGGGTGGTGATGACCATGCCCTATGACCAGCGTTTCGTGGGCGATCCGGCGACGGGCGTGCTGCATGGCGGCGCGGTTTCGGCGCTGATGGATACGGCCAGCGGGGCGGCGGTGATGTGTCACCCGGCGGCCCCCACCACCACCGCGACGCTGGACCTGCGGATCGACTATTTCCGCGCCGCCACGCCGGGCCAGACCATCACCGCGCGGGCGGAATGCTATCACGTCACCCGCTCTGTCGCCTTTGTCCGCGTCACCGCGACGGATGAAGATGACACCCGCCCCGTCGCTGCCGCCACCGGGGCCTTCACCCTTGACCGACCAAAGGGGATGACATGACCCGCGCCAGACCCGAACCCGTGCAGGTGATCAAGCAGCGCCGCGACGGCGCGCTAAAATCATTGCTGTCGGGCGTGCCCTATATCCAATACCTCGGCATCCAGTTCGACCGGCGCGGCGATGAGCTGACGGCCATCCTGCCCTTTGACGAAAAGCTGATCGGCAACCCCGCGCTGCCCGCCCTGCATGGCGGGGTGACGGCGGCTTTCCTTGAGGTGGCGGCGATCATCGAACTGTCCTGGTCGATCCTGTGGGAAGAGATGGAGGCAGGTAAACTTGACCCTGCCGCGATTGCGGCCACGCCGCTGCGCCTGCCCAAGACCATTGATTTCACAGTGGATTATCTGCGCACGGGCCTGCCGCGCGATGCCTATGCCCGCGCGCGCGTCAACCGCTCTGGCCGCCGCTATGCCTCGGTGCATGTCGAGGCGTGGCAAGACAACCGATCCCGCCTGTTCGCCCAAGGGACCGGGCATTTCCTGATGCCTGAAACGGCCGAGTGACGCGGCGGGTGCACCCCGCCGCGGCCATCACACCGACACGCCAAAGATCCGGCCCACACCCGCGGTGATCGCCATCGCCGCCGCGCCCCAGAACAGCACCCGCGCCGTGGCCCGCAGTTTCGGCGCGCCCCCGGCATAGGCCCCCAGCGCGCCAAGCCCGGCAAGGCTGATCAGCGTGGCCACGACGACCGCCGGAATGATCTGCGCCTCGGGCGCGATGGCGGCGGCGGCCAGCGGCACCGCAGCCGCCACCGTGAAGGTCAGCCCCGATGCCAATGCCGCCTGCAACGGATTGGCGGCGTGCAGGTCTGACAGGCCCAGCTCATCGCGCATATGCGCGCCAAGCGCGTCTTTCGTGGTCAGCTCGCGCGCGACCAGCGCGGCGGTTTCCCGTGACAGGCCACGGGATTCATAGATCGACGCCAGTTCCTTTTCCTCGGCGGCGGGCGTGTCCTGCAGGGCCTGTCGTTCCCGCGCGATATCGGCGCGTTCCACATCCGATTGCGAACTGACCGACACATATTCCCCGGCGGCCATCGACATTGCCCCCGCCGCCAGCCCGGCCGCCCCGGCAATCAGGATCGCGGCGCGGCTGGGGTCGGCAGCGGCCACCCCGACGATCAGCGATGATACCGATACGATGCCGTCATTCGCTCCAAGGACAGCCGCGCGCAGCCAGCCAGCCCGGTCAAGGTAGTGCAATTCCTCATGCGCGGATTGATAGGGAAGGGTCATGGCAATGGGTCCATTCTGTTTGGTGGATGTGCCTGCAACAGAAGTGCAGCACGGAACCCGGCGGTCTGCCCGGGAAGGGGAGAGAGAAGGCGAAGGTCCGATCCGATGCGCCCGGCAATTGTCTGCACGATGGCAAGGCCAAGCCCGCTGCCATCGCCCCCGGATGCGCCCCGGACGAACCTGTCGGTCAGCAGGGAAAGCTGTTCGGGCGGGATGACGGGGCTGTCATTGTCAACCGTCAGGGTGCCGCCCGTATCCAGCCGGACCTGCACCGCCCCGGCCTGTCCATGGCGCAGCGCGTTCTCGATCAGGTTGCGCGCCACGATGGCCACGGCATCCGGGTCCACCAGCGACATCACCGCCGCATCGGGCAGGGCAAGGGCGACGCGGCCCGCATCCGGCCCATGGTCAAAGTCGCGCACCACCAGCGACAGGATGGCGCAAAGATCGGTCGGGGTGTCGGAGACCAGACGCGCCCCTTCGGCGCGGGCCAGTTGCATCAGCCGTTCCGACAGGCGCGTCAGGCGTTTCAGCGTCTGTTCCGCCTCATCCGCGCGGCGGCGGGTCTCTGTGTCAGTCGTCTGCTGGCGCAGGCGCTGCACCTGCGCCAAGGCCCCGGCCAGCGGCGTGCGCAATTCATGCGCGGCATTGGCGGCAAAGCTGCGTTCGGCGGCAAAGGCCATATCCAGCCGCGCCAGAAGATCATTCACCGTATCGGCAATCGGGCGCAGCTCGGCGGGCAATCCATCCACCACCACCGGGGAAAGCGCCGTGGCCCCCCGGCGCGAAAGCTGATTGCGCAGCGCCTCCAGCGGGCGCAGCCCGAAGCCCAGCCCGTAAAAGATGGCCACCACGCTGAGCGGCACCATGACCAAAAGCGGCAGGGCCAGCGCGATGGCCATTTCCACCCCGACCTCCTTCCGGTGGGACAGGGGTTCGGCGATGGTCAGGATGACCGTCCCGCGCACGGCGGATTCCTGATAATAGCGATGGACCTCTGCGTCGTGGAAACCGGACTGCGGGAAAGCGGGGAAATCGCCCGGATCGGCGCGGTGCGAGGTAAGCAGGACACCCCCCCGATCGTCGCGCACCACATAGGTGAAATGTTCGTCATGCGCGGCAAGGCCGGTGACACGGCGGGTGATGCCCGCCTCTTCGCGGTTCAGAACATCGACCACCGCCAGTTGCAGGATGCGTTGCCCCGTTTCCTGCAAGGCGGAATCGAACACCTCATCCAGTTCCGCTGACAAGAGCCGCGCGGTCAGAACCGCCGTCGCCAGCCACAAAGCCGTGACGATGACCGACAGCGCGATGGCCGAACGGATGCGGATCGACCCCGGCCTCATGGCTGCGCCAACCGATAGCCAAGCCCGCGTTCAGTGACGATGACATCCGCCCCCAGCTTTTTGCGCAGGCGGCTGATATGCACCTCGGTCGTGTTGCTTTCGACCTCGGCATCAAAGGAATACAGGCGTTCCTCCAGCACGGATTTCGAAAGCAGCTGCCCCGGTTTTTGTAGGAACGCCTCCAGCAGCACCCATTCCCGCGCCGTCAGCGGCACGGGCTTGCCCGCCCGCAAAAGGCGGCGCGCGGCAAGGTCGATGGACAGATCGCGCAGGTCGATGCAGGGGTTCGGGTTGCCCGCATAGCGGCGCGACACTGCGCCGATGCGCGCGGACAACTCGCTCAGATCAAAGGGTTTGACCAGATAGTCATCGGCCCCGGCATTCAGCCCGTCGATCCTGTCGGACACCTGATCCAGCGCTGTCATGATGATGACAGGCGTCTTTGCCCCCCCGGCGCGGAGTTTGCGCAGAAAGGGCAGGCCGCGCCCGTCGGGCAGCATCAGATCCAGAAGGATCAGATCGAAATGCGCGGTGGCCAGCGCATCATCCGCCGCATCCAGCCGCGCCGCCCAGTCGACGGAATGACCCTCGCCCTCGGCCTGTTCGCGGATGGCGGTCGCGATCACGCGATCATCTTCGATCAGCAATATCCGCATCGGCATGGTGTCCCTTCGGGCCGTTCTGCACGCCTGTTACCGCGCCAACCTGACGGCGACCTGAAGCAGATTTTCCCCGCGCTTCAGGCAGGCGTCAGTTTCACGGCACAAAAGGGCAGCGTGGATAAGCCCTGCGGAGTGTCACGCATGATCCGATTGTCAACAAGCCTTGTCATCGCCTGCCTGCTGATCGTCGCACCGGCGTTGGCAGATGACGATTGCGCCGTCCCGATGGCCGAGTGGCAGCCGCGCGATGCGGTGATGGAACTGGCGGCAACGAATGGCTGGCGCGTGGATCGCATCCGTCTCGATGACGGCTGTTACGAGGTCACCGGCCAAGATGCACAGGGCCGCTGGATCGAGGTGAAGCTCGACCCCGCCACCCTGTCGATCGTCGAGATGGAGTTCGACGGCCACGGCCATGGCGGCGGCAGCCGCAGCGAAAACGAAGACTGAACACCGGGTCTTGCACCCGCCCTGAGATGGAGAAACGGAAAATGAAACAGGTAGTCGCCCTTGTCCTTGCAGGCAGCGCCCTTGTTGCCGGACCGGACGCGCAGGCCGCGAACGCACCGGTAGCGGCGCATGGCTTTGCCTATGATGCGCCGATGGCCGCCGCCGGCCCATCGCTTGCGCCCCTGCGTGTCAGTGAGGACGGGGAAGAGGGAAGCTGGTTCTGGTCCAATGGCGGCGGCAGCGGGTCCGGCGATGACAATGGCGGCGACAGCGACGATTGCACCGCAGCCGACGATCCGTCCTGCGCGCAGGGTGGGGCGGGCAACGCCGCGCCCGCAGGCACCGTCGCCCCGCCGCAGAACGGGCTTTTCACCAACGGCACCGCGCCGCAGGTCAAATCGAACTGACAGGAATATCCGACATGAAACCGCTTCTTGCCGCATTGGCACTGACCACCGCGATCATCGCCCCCGGCCTTGCTCTGGCCCGCCCTGTCACCCTGACGGCCAATCTGTCTCAATACGGGGGGCAGGGGGCTTATCTCGCAATCTATGTGACCGACCCTTCGGGTGCCTATGCCGGCAGCCTGTGGATGGCAGGGGGGAAGTCCAAGTATTACAAGCATCTGTCTGATTGGGCCCGGCTGACCGGGGGCGATGTGGCGCAGGTAGACGGCATCACCGGGGCCAGTGTCGGGGCCGGGCGCAGCCTTGAACTGACGATGGATCTTGCCGATGCCCTGTTCGATGCGGGCTATACACTGCATGTCGATGCAGCGGTCGAAGATATGCGCGACAGCCCCGGCGAAATCGCCGTGCTGCTGACGACGGAAGGCGCAGGCCAGCCCGTGGCAGGGCGGCGCTACGTCGCCGATTTCACCTATGCCTTCTGACAGGTGACCGGCATGCTGCGCGCCCTTCACCGCTGGCCGGGCCTTCTGGCCGCTGCCCTTCTGATCGCGCTGTCGCTCAGCGGGGCAATGCTGTCGGTCTTTCCGGCGATTGAGGCCGTCACTGCACCGGCCGCCCTGTCGGAGCAGACGGTGGGCGATCTTGCGGCCAAAGTTCTGCTCGTGCATCCGACGGTGGAGCAGATCCGCCGCGCGCCGTCGGGCAGGATCACCGCCTATTGGTTTGATGGCGATGCGCCGGGGGCGGCAGTGGTGGACCCGGCCACCGGGCGGGACGCGGGTAGCGCTGATCCGTCTGCGCTGCGAAACTGGCTCACCGATTTTCACCGCGCCCTGCTGATGGAGGATGCCGGACGCTGGACCACCGCCGCAGGCGCGCTGGCCCTGCTGGTGCTGGCCTGTTCCGGCGCGGTCCTGATCGCGCGGCGGCAGGGCGGGTGGCGGCGCTGGTTTTCTGCCCTGCGCGGCCCTGCCGCCGGGCGCTGGCATGGGCAAACCGCCCGCATCGCCGTGGCGACGCTGATGCTGACGGCGCTGACGGCACTGTGGATGACAGCATCGACCTTTGATCTTCTGCCCGCGGATGAGGCCAATCCCGCCTTTCCAACGGCTGTCAGCGGCCAGACCGGCCTTTCCCCCGCAGACATGCCCGCCCTCGCCGCCCTGTCCGTGGCCGATCTGCGCGATCTGACCTTTCCCTATGCCGGCGATGGGGCGGATGTCTTCACCGTGACCACCGACGCAGGCACCGGTTATGTTGATCAGGGCACGGGCGCGCTGCTGGTCTGGGCGGCACCGGGGCCATGGGCGCGGATCGGTGAATGGGTCTATCTGCTGCACACGGGCGAAGGGGCGGCGCTTTGGGGCGTGATCCTTGGCCTGCTGACGCTGACGGTTCCGGTTCTGTCTGTCACCGGCGCGCTGATCTGGCTGCGCCGCCCGCGCAACCGCGCCGCGCTTTCCCGCATGGCCAGCGTAGGGGCAGCCCGGACCGTGATCCTTGTCGCCAGCGAAGGTGGCAGCACCTGGGGCTTTGCCACGGCGCTGGGTCGCGCTTTACAGGCGGCGGGGCAAAGCGTTCACCTTGCGCCGCTGTCGGCCTTTGCCCCCGCGGGCTATGCGCAGGCCGAACAGATCATCGTCATGGCGGCCACATGGGGCGATGGGGATGCCCCGGCCTCGGCCCTTGGCATGGAAGATCGGCTGGCCGCCTTTCCCCCGCTGCCCTCTGTCCCGCTTGTCGTTCTTGGCTTTGGCGACCGCAGCTTTCCAGCCTTCTGCGCCTTTGCCGAACGGCTTGACGCCGCCGCGCGGCGGGCAGGCTGGGCCAGCCTGTTGCCACTGGACCGGATCGACCGCCAATCAGCGCAGGGCTTTGCCCGCTGGTCGCGTGATCTGGGCGCGGCCATGGGCATCGCGCTGGATGTGGTCCATCAACCCG
The DNA here is from genome assembly GCA_035192965.1 of Fuscovulum sp. Taxonomy (NCBI): domain Bacteria; kingdom Pseudomonadati; phylum Pseudomonadota; class Alphaproteobacteria; order Rhodobacterales; family Paracoccaceae; genus Fuscovulum; species Fuscovulum sp. The sequence goes on from CP136571.1 coordinate 938,359, forward strand.
CCGCACCGCGCAGCACGGCGATCACCCTGATCTCGCGCCGCGATTACGGGCAGGCGGTGCAGGCCCCCACCGCGATCCTGCGCTTTGCCCTGCCGCGCGCCACCCTTGTCGGCTGCCTGTCCGGGCAGGCCATGGCCCGCTTTCGCCCCGGCGATCTGCTGGGCATCCTGCCCGAAGGCAGCCTTCTGCCGCGCTACTATTCGCTGGCCTCCGGCACACGGGATGGCTTTGCCGAGATTGTGGTGCGCAAGCAACCGGGCGGCCTGTGTTCGGGGCAGTTGATGGATCTGCAACCCGGCCAGCGCATCCGCTGCTTCGTCAAACCCAATCCCGGCTTTCAACCGGATGCCGGATCATCCCCGCTTATCCTTGTAGGCGCGGGTACGGGCATCGGGCCGCTGGCAGGTTTTGCGCGCGCCAATGCGGCGCGGCGGCCGATCCACCTGTGGTTCGGGGCGCGGCACCCCGATGCGGATTTCCTGTATCAGGAGGATCTGGCCACATGGGCCGCCGATGGCCGCCTGACGGACCTGCACACCGCCTTTTCCCGCACGGAACCGCGCCAGCATGTGCAGGATCGCCTGCGCGCCGATGCCGACCGGGTGCGCGCCCTTGTCGCCACAGGCGCGCGGATCATGGTCTGTGGCGGGCGCGACATGGCGCAAGGCGTGCGCGGCGCGCTGGAAGAGATTCTGGCCCCCATCGGCGTCACCACACAGAGTTTGCAGGCCGGGGGGCGCTATGCCGAAGACAGTTACTGATCGCGGGGAACGGGCCCTGTCAGGGCCAACGATGGGCACAGTCTGGCAGGTGCTGGTGGATGGCCCGCTTCCCGAAGATCACCGCGCTCGCCTGACCACCGCCCTGCAAGCGGCGGTGGATGAGGTGGATGACCAGATGTCCACATGGAAACCCGACAGCGCGCTGATGCGCCTGAATGCGGCCCCGCTGAATGTCTGGCTGCCCCTGCCGCGCGCGCTGCTCACCGTGGTGGAGGCGGGCCTTGCCATCAGCGCGTCGACGGAAGGGGCGTTCGAGATGAACATGGGCGTGGCGGTGCGCGCCTGGGGGTTCGGGCCTGCACCGATGGACCTGTCGGCGATCCGTGCCGCCAGTGCCGCCCCGCGTATCCGCGCGACCGATGCACTGCAGATCAATGCGGCGATGGGCCTTGCGCGCAAGACCGCACCGCTGTCGCTTGATCTGTCGGGTATCGCCAAGGGTTACGGTGTCGACCGGCTGGCAGAAACCGCCCGCGCGCTGGGTGTTGCCCACGCCCTGTGTTCGATCGACGGCGAGGTGCGGGCGCTGGGCACGCGGCGGGATGGCCACCCCTGGACCGTGGGGATCGACAGGCCGGACGATCCCGGACAGGCCACCCCGCGCGGCAATCATTCCGTGATCGCGCTGGCCGATGCCGCCGTCGCCACATCTGGCAACTATCGGCATTTCGTCGATATCCGGGGCACGCGTCTGGCCCATACGATGCACCCGGATACTGCTGCCCCGCTTGTGAACTCCCCCGCCTCGGTCACGGTGATGGGCCAGTCCTGCATGATGGCCGATGCCATGGCGACCGCGCTGATGGTCATGGGCGCACCAAAGGGCCGCGCCCTTGCCGCGCGGCAAGGGCTGCACACGCTGTTTCTAATGCCAGAGGGGGCAGGGCTGGCCGCCACGGGCACAGGCCTGTTCGCCGCCTGATCCGATCCGGGCACCTCTTGCGCCCGCCCCGACCGCCGCGGACGCGCTGCCAATACCCCCCTTTCCCCCGCCGCCCCCTTCCGCCATGGTCACCCCACCATGACCGCCATCACCCATTCCCGCCTGCTGAAGATCGCCGCACCCATCGTGCTGTCCAATGCCACGGTCCCGCTGCTGGGCGCGGTGGATACCGGCGTGGTGGGGCAGTTAGGACAAGCGGCCCCCATCGGGGCGGTGGGCGTGGGGTCGGTGATCCTGATCTCGCTCTACTGGATTTTCGGTTACCTGCGCATGGGCACCTCGGGCCTTGCCGCACAGGCGCATGGCGCGGGTGACATGGCCGAACGGGGGGCCATCCTGCTGCGCGCCCTGCTGATCGGCGCGGTGGCGGGGTTGGTCTTCATCGCGGGGCAGGGGCTTCTGTTCCAAGCCGCCTTCGCCATCGCCCCGGCGGGGGAAGAGGTCGAAACCCTCGCCCAGCAATACCTTGCCATCCGCATCTGGGGCGCGCCTGCCACCATCGCCGCCTATGCCGTGACCGGCTGGCTGATCGCGGTGGAACGCACCCGCGCGGTGCTGCTGTTGCAGCTTTGGATCAACGGCGTGAACGTCATCCTCGACCTTTGGTTCGTCCTCGGCCTTGGCTGGGGCGTGGGCGGCGTGGCCGCCGCCACCCTGATCGCGGAATGGACGGGGCTTTTCCTTGGCCTCTGGCTCTGCCGCGACGGGCTGATCCCGGTCTGGCGCGCGGCGCTGGCACGGCTGCCCGACCGTGCCGCGCTGCGGGTGATGCTGGCGGTCAACCGCGACATCATGATCCGGTCCGTCCTGCTGCAACTGAGCTTTACGACCTTTGTCTTTCTGGGCGCGCGGCAGGGCGATGTGACGCTGGCCGCCAATCAGGTGCTGCTGCAATTCCTGTCCATCACCGCCTATGCGCTGGACGGGTTCGCCTTTGCGGCGGAAACGCTGGTGGGGCAGGCCGTTGGTGCGCGGGCGCGCGATGACCTGCGCCGCGCCGGACGGTTGGCGATGCAATGGGGCTTTGCCGGGGCCGCCCTGCTGGCTGCCGCCTTCGCGCTGGCGGGCCCTGCGATCATCGACCTGATGACCACCGCCCCCGATGTGCGCGCCGAGGCCCGCGCCTTCCTGCCATGGCTGGTGGCCGCCCCGCTGATCGGGGTTGCCTCCTGGATCTATGACGGCATTTTCATCGGCGCCACGCTGACCACCCTGATGCGGCGCACCATGATGCTGTCGGTGGCGATCTATGCTGTCGCACTGGCCATTCTGCCGCCAGCCTTTGGCAATCACGGCCTCTGGGCCGCCTTGATGGTGCTGAACGCCGCGCGCGGCATCAGCATGGCGCGGGTGGCACCCGGCGCGCTGGCCCGCGCCGTGCCCGCTTAGCTGCGCAGGATACGGAACCCGGCCGAGGCCGCCCAGCCCGCCCCCGCCGCCATCAACAGCGACAGCAGCCCATAGATCAGCGGCTGTTCGCGCGACAGGTTGAACAACAACCGCTCCAGCCCCTCTTTCCGCACCCCCACCACCCGGTTCTGCACATCCACCACCCGGCCATCCCGCGTCAGGAAGATGCGCACCCGGTATTCGCCTTCGGTCAGGTTCGACGGCAGCACGATATCGGCGCGAAACAGCGTTTGTTCGGTGAACTCCACCGCGCCCTGCAACACCTTATAGCGGCTCTCGGCCAGCCGGATGCGCTGCATCGCGTCGATAAAGGCGTCCGGCCCCCCCGCCTCGGTCGCCGCACCCACGGTACGGATCACGCGGGGCAGGGTGACGCGGTGGCGCAGGTCTTCGGTTTCCGACAGGATTTGCCGCAGCGGCCCGGTCGTGGCCACGGCGTAAAAGCTGGGCGCGGCATCCACCTCGACCGCGTCGGTGTTGATCCAGATGCCCAGCCGCCGTTCCTTTTTGCGGATCGTGACAGGCGTGGCAGGTCCTTCGACGGTGATGATCACCTCGATCGGCTCGTCGGGGGCGGGGGCGTTCCGCTTCACCGCGCCATAGACCAAAATCTCGGACCCATCGAAATCGGCGGTGATCGACACGCGGTTCTGGCTCAGCCCCGCCACGATGCTTTCCGCCGCCATCGCGGGCAGGGGCAGCAGCGCAAGGGCAAGCACCAGCCACTTCACGGCAATATCCCCGGCACCACGGAGTACAACTCGGACGGGCGCAATAGCAGGTCCAGCGCGATCTTGACCGATACCGCCAGCACCAGAAGCGCCAGCAGGATGCGCAACTGTTCGGCCTTCAGCCGCACCCCGATGCTCGTGCCGATCTGCGCCCCGATCACGCCGCCCACGATCAAAAGGAAGGCCAGCAGAATATCCACCGTCTGGCTGGTTACCGCATGCATCAACGTGGTGAAGGCGGTGACGAAAATGATCTGGAACAGCGATGTGCCGACGACAACCTTCGTGGGCATCCCCAGCAGATAGATCATCGCAGGCACCATGACGAACCCGCCACCCACCCCCATGATCGCCGCCAGAAACCCCACCAGCGCCCCCACCGCCAGCGGCGGCAGCACGCTGATATACAGCCCCGACGCGCGAAACTTCATCTTCAGCGGCAGGCCATGCACCCAAGTATGCACATGTGACCGCCGCACCGGCCCGCCCTTTTGTGACCGAAACCACGACCGCAGGCTTTCCTGCAGCATCATCGCCCCGATCAGACCCAGAAACAGCACATAGGACAGTTGCACAAACAGATCGACCTGCCCCAGCCGCGTCATCCACTGAAACACCCAGATGCCAACGCCCGATCCGGCCATCCCGCCGATCAGCAGCACCGTGCCCATGTGGAAATCCACCGCCTTGCGCCGCACCTGCGCCAGCACGCCCGAAACCGATGAGGCCACCACCTGATTAGCCCCGGTCGCCACCGCCACCGCAGGCGGCACGCCGATGAAAAACAGCAAGGGCGTGATCAGAAACCCGCCGCCCACGCCGAACATGCCCGACAGAAAGCCCACGATCCCGCCCAACCCCAAAAGGAGGAAGGCATTGACCGATACCTCGGCAATCGGAAGGTAAAGCTGCATGGGCAAGGCCGGGGAAAGAAGCGGCAGTCAGGCCAAAGGGTTGCGCGCCTTTGTCCGCGATGTCAAACGCCCGTCAGCCTTGCGGCAGATGTCGCAGGAAATGGCGCAGCACCCGTTCCAGTTTTGCCGCACCCAGCGGGGCCATGGCCTTGGTATGCTCATGGCTGATCTTCTCATCCGACAGGCCCGCCGCCATGTTCGTGATGGTGGAAATCGCCGCAACCCGCAGACCCAGGAACCGCGCCAGGATCACTTCTGGCACCGTGGACATGCCCACCGCATCGCCGCCCAGAATGCGGATCGCACGAATTTCGGCAGGCGTTTCAAAGGACGGCCCGGAATACCACGCATACACGCCTTCCGGCAGGGCCACGCCCTCAGCCGCCGCACTTGCCCGCAGGGCGGCGCGCAGGGCCGGGTCATGCGCATCCCCCATCGGCACAAAACGCGCATCGGTGCGTTCCCCGATCAGCGGGTTCAGCCCGGAAAAGTTGATGTGATCCGACAGCAGCATCAAATCGCCGGGCTGAATATCGGCGCGCAAGCTGCCCGCCGCATTGGTGGCGATCAGTGCCTCGCCCCCCAGCGCCTTCAGCAGTTCCAGCGCAGGCCGCATCGCGCCGGGATTGCCGTTTTCATAGTAATGCTCGCGCGCGCCGAACACCGCCACGCGCACCCCTTCCAGATCGCCGATCACCAGATTGGGGTTATGCCCTGACACGCCTGCGTGCGGAAATCCCGGCAGATCGGCATAGGGGATCGCCACCCCGTCCACCGTCCCCGCCAGATGCCCCAGCCCCGACCCCAAGATCAGGCCCAGCCGGACCGGCGCATCCCCCGCCCGTGACCGGACAAGGGCCGCCAGTTCCTCAACGTTCCTTGACATAAGGCTCCCCCCCTGCGCGCGGCGGAATGGCCTTGCCGACAAAGCCCGCCAGCACCAGCACCGTCAGAACATAGGGCAGGGCATCCAGGAACGGCACGGGGATCTTGACCTGCACCACCGCCTCGACCACGTCAGGCCGCAGCGCAAGCGCCTGAAAGAACCCGAACAGCAGGCAGGCCCACAGCGCCGCCACGGGCCGCCATTTGGCGAAAATCAACGCCGCCAGCGCGATATAGCCACGCCCCGCCGTCATCTCACGCCCGAACCCCGCTTGCAGCGCGGTCGCCATATAGGCACCTGCCAGCCCGCACAGGATGCCGGTGATCGCCACGGCCGCAAAGCGCAGGCCCACCACGGAAATCCCCGCCGTATCCACCGCCGCCGGGTTTTCACCCACCGCGCGCAGCCGCAGCCCGAACCGCGTGCGATACAGCACCCACCATGTCAGCGGCACCATCGCCAGCGCCACATAGACCAGCAGCGGATGGCCGGAAATCACGTCGGCATAAAGTGGCCCCAGCACCGGCACGCCGCGCAATTCCTCGGCAAAGGGCAGGGTGATCGCCTCAAACCGCGCGTCACCCGACAAGGGCGGCGTCCGCCCGCCCTGCCCAAACAGGCGCTGCGCGATCAGCACGGTGATGCCGGACGCCACAAAGTTCAGCGCCACGCCAGAAATCAGCTGGTTGCCGCGAAAGGTGATCGACGCCACCCCGTGCAGCCCCGCCATCACCAGCGACGCCCCCATCCCGGCCAGCAATCCGGCCCAGACCGACCCCGTCAGAAACGCGACAGAGGCCGATGCCATCGCGGCCATCAGCATCTTGCCTTCCAGCCCGATGTCGAAAATCCCCGCCCGTTCGGAATAAAGCCCGGCCAGACAGGCAAACAAGAGCGGCGTCGCCAGCCGCAGCGTGGTGTCGAGCAGTTGCAAAAGCGTTGCGTAATCCATCACGCGGCCCCCTTCGCCACCCGGCCAGCCCGGAACAGATTGAATATCCAGGTCAGCAGCATCCGCACCATCACATCCAGCGCCCCGGTGAACAGGATCACCAAACCTTGCACCACTGTCCGCATCTCAATCGGGATCTTGGTCCACAGGCCAAGTTCCGCCCCGCCCTGAAACAGGAACCCGAACAACAGCGCCGCCAGCACCACGCCAACCGGATGGTTGCGCCCCATCAGCGCCACCGCAATCCCGATGAACCCCGCGCCGGAGGCCGAGTTCTGCAAGAGCCGCTCCGCCTCGCCCATCACGTTGTTGATGGCCATCATCCCGGCCAGCCCGCCGGAAATCAGCATTGCCACCATGATGATCATGAACGGGCTGATGCCCGCATATTTCGCCGCCGCCTCGGATTTGCCAAAGGCGCGGATCGCATAGCCCAGCCGCGTGCGCCACAGAAGCAGCCACACCACCACCGCCATGCCCAACGCGATGAACAGCGTCACGTTCGCAGGCACATTCGATGTGAAGAACAGGTTGAAGCCGGGGATCTGGTTCAGTGTGGGCAGGCGGGCCGCTTCGGGAAAGTTGGCGGTCGCCGGGTCCATCTGCCCGTCCGGGCGCAGCACATCGACCAGCAGAAAGATCAGCACCGCCGCTGCGATATAGTTGAACATGATCGTCGTGATCACGATATGGCTGCCGCGCCGCGCCTGCAGATAGGCCGGGATCGCGGCCCATGCCGCCCCGAACAGCGCCGCCGCCATGGTGGCCCCCAGCAAGGCCAGCGTCCAATGCGGCCACGGGATGAACAGACAGGCCAGCGCCACGCCAAGCCCGCCCAATTGCGCCTGCCCCTCACCCCCGATGTTGAACAGGCTGGCATGAAAGGCCACCGTCACCGCCAACCCGGTAAAGATGAAGCTGGTGGCGTAATACAGCGTATAGCCCCAGCCATAGGAATCCATCACCGATCCCTTGACCATCACCGTGATCGCCTCCCACGGGTCTTGCCCGATGGCCAGGATCACCAGCGCCGCGATCAGCGCCGCCAGCATCAGGCTGACCAGCGGCACCAGCACGACATCCGCCCATTTCGGCAAGCGTTCCATCAGGCGGCCTCCCCTTTGCTGCCCTCGGCGATGCCCGCCATCAGCAGCCCCAGATCGCGTTCATCGGTGGTTTCCGGATCGCGGAAGCCCATGATCCGCCCGTCAAACATCACGGCGACGCGGTCCGACAGGCTGCGAATCTCGTCCAGTTCCACCGATACCAGCAGGATCGCCTTGCCCTGATCGCGCAGCGCCACGATCTGCTTGTGAATGAATTCGATGGCCCCGATATCCACGCCCCGTGTCGGCTGACCGATCAGCAACAGGTCGGGATTGCGTTCAATCTCGCGCGCGACCACGATCTTTTGCTGGTTGCCGCCCGAAAAATTCTTGGCCGCCAGCGTGGGGATCGGCGGGCGCACGTCGAATGTCGCCATCTTGCGTTCCGTATCGGCGCGCAGCGCGTCGTTATCCATAAAGAGCCGCGACTTCTGATATTCCGGCGCGTTGTGATAGCCGAAGGCCACGTTTTCCCAGGCCGTGAAATCCATGATCAGGCCCAGATGCTGCCGGTCCTCCGGCACATGGGCGATGCCTGCCGCGCGGCGGCTTTGCCCATCGGCACCCTTGCCGGACAGGGGAAGGTCTTCCCCTTTCAGCGTGATCCGCCCGGTCGCCTTGGCAATGCCGCCCAGCGCCTCCAGCAGTTCGGATTGCCCGTTCCCGGCCACCCCGGCAATGCCCAGAATCTCGCCCGCACGGATCTCGAAGCTGATGCCCTTCAGCCGCTCCACCCCGTGCTCATCCTTAACACGCAGGTCTTCCACCTTCAGCACCACCTTGCCCAGCACCGCAGGCCGCTTTTCGACCTCCAGCAGCACCTTGCGGCCCACCATCAGCTCGGCCAACTCCTCGGGGCTGCTTTCGGCGGTCTTGACTGTGCCAACCATCGTGCCGCGCCGCATCACGCTGACATTGTCGGTGGTTTCCATGATCTCGCGCAGCTTGTGGGTGATCAGGATCACCGTCTTGCCCTGATCGCGCAGCCCTTTCAGGATGCGGAACAGATGGTCCGCCTCGTCGGGCGTCAGCACCCCCGTCGGTTCATCCAGGATAAGGATATCGGCCTGCCGATACAGCGCCTTGAGGATTTCCACCCGCTGCTGATGGCCCACCGACAGATCCTCGATCACCGCATCGGGATCGACGTCCAGCTCATATTCGCGCGAAAGATCGGCCAGCACCTTGCGCGCCTTGGACAGCGACCCCGCCAGCAGTGCGCCCTCTTCCGCGCCCAGAACCACGTTTTCCAGCACAGTGAAATTCTGCACCAGCTTGAAATGCTGAAATACCATCCCGATGCCGGCGCGGATGGCGCTCTGGCTGTCTGGGATGGCGGTCAGTTTGCCATTGATGAAAATCTCGCCCGAATCGGCGCGGTAAAACCCATAAAGGATCGACATCAGCGTCGATTTCCCGGCGCCATTTTCGCCGATGATCCCGTGGATCGTGCCCTTGGGCACGGCGATGTGGATATCCTTGTTGGCCTGCACCGGACCAAAGGCCTTTGATATGCCCTTCAGCTCGATGGCATAGCGCGCATCTGCCCCACCAGTCGCCATGTCGTTCCCCCTGTTCCCGCGCCGGTCTTTCCGCGGCTTCGGTCCCGTTCTATTGCAGATGCCGCGCCAAGGGATTGGCGCGGCATCCATGTGTGTCAGGTCAGCCGATCAGAACGTGGCCGCAGGGCAGGTGTCATCGGACATGTAGTCGTGCACGACCAGCTCGCCCGATTTGATCTTTTCCGCCGCCGCGTCGACGGTGGCCTGCATTTCGGCGGTCACCAGCGATGCGTTGTTCTCGTCCATCGCATAGCCCACGCCTTCATTGGCCAGACCCATCACGTTGATGCCGGGGGTCAGTGCTTCGCCTTCCTTGAACGCTTCGTAAACCGCGTTGTCCACACGCTTGAGCATCGAGGTCAGCACCGAACCGGGGTGCATGTAGTTCTGGTTGCTGTCGACGCCGATCGACAGGATGCCTTCGTCGGCAGCCGCCTGCAGAACGCCCACGCCCGTGCCGCCAGCGGCCGCATAGATCACGTCTGCGCCCTGCGATTTCTGGCCCTTGGCCAGTTCTGCGCCCTTCACCGGATCATTCCATGCGGCGGGGGTGGTGCCGGTCATGTTCAGAATAACGGTCGCATCGGGGTTCACGGCCTTTACGCCCTGCGCATAGCCGCAGCCGAACTTGCGGATCAGCGGAATGTCCATCCCGCCGATGAAGCCGACGGTGCCGCTCTTGGAGGCCAGACCCGCCATCATCCCCACGAGGTAGGACCCTTCATGTTCATTGAACACGACGGATTTCACGTTGGGCTGTTCCACCACCATGTCGATGATCGCGAACTTGGTGTCCGGGAAATCCGGGGCAACTTTGGCCAGCACGTCACCAAAGGCAAAGCCCGTCATCACGACCGGGTTCGATCCGGCTTCGGCCAGACGGCGCAGCGCCTGCTCGCGCTGGGCCTCGTCCTGCATCTCCAGCTCCTTGTAGGTGCCGCCCGTCTCCTGCGCCCAACGCTCTGCGCCGTTGAAGGCCGCCTCGTTGAAGGATTTGTCGAACTTGCCGCCAAGGTCGAAAATGATCGCAGGTTCAGCCGCGGCAACACCCGCGGTCAGCGCCAGCGTAGCAGCGGCGCCAAGGAAATGCTTCATCAGGGTCATCGTAATCTCCCGGTTATCGTTATGGTCGTTTCTTGTCGCTCAACGTCCCCATGGCCGGAATCCCATGCCAGTGGTCCGGGGCGCATGGCGCTAGTTTAGGGCGGATTCCCGAAAGCGGGTCAACACCTCTTTGCGAGGCGGACAGCCGCAGTTTGATCTTCTGATCAAATTTCTGGCGACTGACGCAAGGGAAAGCGTCGATCACAGCGCCCGAACCATCACCAACGCGTCGCTGCGCGTTCCATCGGGGGCATAGTAATACCCCTTACGCCGCCCGGATTCGCCAAAGCCCGATGCCAGATACAGGTTGCGCGCCGCCGCATTGTCGATGGCCACTTCCAGAAAGGCCGTCTCGGCTGCCCGCAGCCGCGCCTGATAAATGAACCTTGCCAGCAACTTGCGCCCCAGCCCGCGCCGCCGTGCCTCGGGCGCGACGGCCAGCGTCAGCAACTCTGCCTCGCCCGCCACCACGCGCCCCAGCAGAAACCCGGCATCCCCCTCGATCAGCAGAAACGCCAGCGGATCGGCCAGGAAATCCGCGAACTCTGCCTCGCTCCAGGGGCGCGGGGTGGTGAAGCAGCGTGCATGCAGCGCGGCCAGCGCGGCGGGCGTCATGGCAGGATCACCGTCATGGCAGGATCACGGGCGGCGGATCAGAGGGCGGGGCCGCATCCGCCCCGCGCAGATAGAACGGCGCCGGGCGCGGCTGCGCCCCCTCGCGCGCCGCCGCGATAAAGGCCATCGCATGGGTCAGCGGCAGCGGCTGGATCAGCACCCGCCCCCCCGTCACCTCTGCCGCCAGCGACGCGGCAGAGCCCACGAAATCCCGCATCATCGTCTCATGGGGCAGGGCGGCGATCTCGGTCAGCCGCGCCTCTCCCGCTTCGGCATCGTATTCCTGCACGTAAACCTCGGCCCGCCGCGCATCCTCGACCACCATCAGCGGGCGGGGCAGGCCATGGGCCAGCGCGTCCAGCCGCGTCACGCCAATCGCCGGAACCCCCAGCGACAGCGCCAAACCCCGCGCCGCCGCCACCGCGATCCGCACCCCGGTAAAATTCCCCGGCCCGGTTCCCACCGCCACCGCCGTCAAATCACGCCAGCCAAGGCCCGCCGCCCCCAGCAGATCCTCGCACAGAGGCAGCAGGCGTTCAGCCTGCCCCTTTTCCATCGGCTCGAAACTTGATGCCACGATCCGGTCGCCGATCAGCAAAGCGGCCGCGCAATGCGCGGCCGATGTGTCAAAGGCAAGGATGCAAGGCTGCACGAAGGATCAGGCCGCGACGGGGCGGACTTCCAGCACTTCGGGAATGTAATGCCGCAGCAGGTTCTCGATCCCCATCTTCAGCGTCAGCGTCGAAGACGGGCAGCCCGCACAGGCACCCTGCATGTGCAGGTAAACCACGCCCCGGTCAAAGCCGTGGAAGGTGATGTCGCCGCCATCCTGCGCCACGGCAGGCCGCACGCGGGTATCCAGAAGCTCTTTGATCTGGCGCACGATGTCGCCATCCTCGCCGGTATGTTCGGCATGGCCCCCGGCTGCGCCTTCGCCTTCGATCGTGACGGCACCCGATTGGTAATGCTCCATGATCGCGCCCAGAATCGCGGGCTTCACATGATCCCATTCCACGGCCTCGGCCTTGGTCACGGTCACGAAATCGGTGCCGAAGAACACGCCCGCCACACCGCCCGTGGCAAAGATGCGCCGTGCCAGCGGCGATTTTTGCGCCGCTTCCGCATTCGGGAAATCCGCCGTGCCCAGTTCCAGCACGGTCTGCCCCGGCAGGAACTTCAACGTCGCGGGATTCGGCGTGGATTCGGTCTGGATGAACATGGTGCCACCTCCGGGGGGCTTGTCCGACAACTTCCCTCGGATATGCGCCTTGGCCCGCTCACTGTCAAGTTTGGAACCGTTCTAATCTGCGCTTCACAGTGCGATCATGGCTCCCAATAGTCATACATCTGGGCCAGCACCGCCCGGCAACGCAGCGGATGGGTGGCCCGCCGCATCAGCAGGCGCAAGGGCGCGGGCAGGAAGATGGAATAGGGCCGCGGCCGGATCGCGCGCAGCGGCAGGGGCGACAAAGGGCGCATGGTGATGCTCCTTGTTCAGTCCTCCCTGTGGGCAGTCTGGCAAAGATACCCGCGCCTGTCACCGATTCTTGCTGCACCGCAGCATTGCGTCAGGTGATGCTTTCCAGCCGTTCCTTGGACATGTCGCCCGGCACGATGGTGATGGGGATGGGCAGGTTCCCCGAATTGCGCGTCATCTGCGTGACCAGAGGCCCCGGCCCGGATTTCTCCGTCCCCGCGCCCAACACCAGAATCCCGATTTCGGGGTCTTCCTTCACCTGCGCAAGGATCTCGTTCACTGGATCGCCCTCACGGATCACCAGTTCCGGGTTGATCCCCTGCCGGTCGCGCATCCATTTGGCAAAGACCTCGAAATGCGCCTCGATCCGTTCGCGCGCCTCGGCCCGCATGAGATCGGCCACGCCCATCCAGTGCTGAAACTCTTCTGGCGGGATGATCGACAGGATGGTCACCCCCCCGCCCGTATGGGCCGCCCGCAGCGCGGCAAAGCGCATCGCGTTCAGGCATTCGCGCGTGTCATCCAGGATGACGAGGAATTTCCGCATGTCCTACTCCTGTGGAACCCCGATCATAGGCCGCGCAGGGCCGCGCGCAAGAGAGCGGTTCTTGACGCAAAAACCGCGACGGAGTTTGACGCAAACTCCGGGCGCACTCGTCCCGACTGCGTTTCCCGTCGGCGCAACCCGGAATTTGCGTCAAATTCCGGCGCGAAATCTGCGTCAGATTTCGCCCCCCTCACACCGGCTGCGATGCCGCCCAGTCCATGTAGAGCCCACGCATCCGTTCCGTCACCGCGCGCGACCGATACTCGGTCCCGTCAAAGGCCCGCACCGATGTGACCTTGGCGAAATTCCCTGACAGGAACACCTCATCCGCGGCATGGGCATCCTCAAAAGTCAGCACCGTCTCATGCACCTCGATCCCCGCTGCGCGCGCATTGGCGATGTGGCGCGCCCGCGTGATCCCGGCCAGAAAGGTGCCATTCGGGATTGGCGTGAACAGCGCACCATCCTTCACCAGAAACACATTCGCCGTAGCGCTTTCCGCAAGGTTGCCCATCGCATCGGCCACCAGCGCATTGCCAAAACCCTTGGCCTTGGCCTCCACCAGCATCCGCGCGTTGTTGGGATACAAACACCCCGCCTTGGCGTTGCAGACATTGTCCTCCAGCACCGGGCGGCGGAACCGGGTCCGCGTTACCGTCGTCTGGAACTCTGCCGCCGGCATCGCCACCTGCTCCAGGCTGATCGCAAAGCCCGTCGCCCCCTGCGCCGGGGCCACCCCCAGATCAGACCCGTCCAGCGCCCAATACATCGGCCGCACATAGACCGCAGCGTCCCGCCCATAGGCGCGCAGGCCCTCGCGGATGACGGCCTCCATCTCGCCCGGTTCCATCGTGGGCGTGATCATCAGCGCCCGCGCGCTGTCATTCACCCGCGCGCAATGCTTCGCCAGATCGGGCACCAGCCCGTCAAACATCCGCGCCCCGTCAAAGACCGAAGACCCCTGCCAGATGCCATGATCCGCGGCCTTCATCACCGCGACATCACCCTCGTGCCAGCGCCCCTGCCAAAAGGTGCGGATATTCGTGCCGAATGTCATGCAAATCTCCTTGCGTCCGGGCGCAATTAACCACCCCGCGAAGGCAGGCGCCAGCCCGTCACGCCCGATGATCAGGCGGCGTCCAGAAGCCCCCGCCCGCGCAACAGCGCCTCTACCCCCGGCATCCGGCCGCGGAAGCGGGTATACAACTCTTCCGCCTCCTCCGATCCGCCCGCGCTTAGGATATGCTTTTCCAGCTTGGCCGCGGTTTCCGGGTGGAACGGATCGCCCGCCTCCTCAAACGCGGCAAAGGCATCGGCATCCATCACCTCTGACCACATGTAGGAATAATAGCCCGCCGAATACCCGTCGCCCGAAAACACATGCGCGAAATGCGGCGTCGCATGGCGCATCCGGATCGCCCGGGGCATCCCCAGCGCCTCCAGCACCTCGGCCTGTTTCGCCATCGGATCAGCCGGCGCCGCCCCCTCATGGAAGGCCAGATCGACAAGGGCGGATGACACGAATTCCACCGTTCCGAACCCCTGGTCATAGGTCCCCGCCGCCAAGAGCCGCGCTCGCATGTCGGCGGGCATCGGCGCGCCGGTCTGCCAATGCCGGGCATATTCCTCCAGCACCGCAGGCACCTCCAGCCAGTGTTCATACAACTGGCTGGGCAACTCCACGAAATCGCGCGCCACCGAGGTGCCAGAAATGAACCCATGCGTCACATCTGACAGCATCTGATGCAGCGCGTGACCGAACTCATGAAACAGCGTCCGCGCATCATCCCATGACAACAGGCTCGGCTCGCCCTTGGCGAAATTGCACACGTTCACCACGATCGGCCGCTGATCGCCGCCCAGCTTGCGCTGCGACCGCATCGCCGAACACCACGCGCCCGACCGTTTCGACGACCGCGCAAAGTAATCGCCCAGAAACACCGCCACATGGGTGCCGGCCCGCGTCACTTCCCAGCCGCGCACATCGGGATGATAGAACGGCCCCGCGATCTCGCGGAACTCCAGCCCGAACAGACGGGTGGCACAGCCGAACATCGCGCCCAGCATCGCCTCCAGCCCAAGGTATGGCTTCAGCGCCGCCTCATCCAGATCATGCTCGGCCTTGCGCCGCCGCTCGGAATAGAACCGCCAATCCCACGGCTCCAGATCGCCCGTCTCCCCATCCGCCCGCAGCATCGCTTCCAGCACGCCCGCATCCGCCATCGCTTTGCGCTTGGCAGGCTCCCACACCCGCATCAACAGATCGCGCACCGCCGCGGGCGTCTTGGCCATCTCGGGTTCCAGCTTGAAATCCGCAAAACTGGCATAGCCCAGCAGCTTTGCCCGCTCCTCGCGCAGCGCCAGAATTTCCGCCGCGATGGCGCGGTTGTCATGGGCATTGCCATTCGCCCCACGTGCAACCCAGGCCTCATAGGCCACGCGCCGCAATTCCCGCCGGGGCGAGAATTGGAGAAACGGCACGATCAGCGACCGGCTCAGCGTGACCACCGGCCCGTTCTGCCCCCGCTCCTTGCCCGCCGCCCGCGCGGCATCCACCACGAAATCCGGCAGCCCCTCAAGGTCTTCCTCGGCCAGTTGCATGAACCAGTCCCGCTCATCTGCCAGCAGGTTCTGCGAAAACTGCGTCCCCAGCACCGCCAGCCGCGCCTTGACTGCCGTCAGCCGCTCCGCCGCCGCGCCCTCCAACTCCGCCCCAGACCGCACGAACATCCGCCGATACAGCGTCAGCACCCGCATCTGCTCCGGCTCCAGCGCCAGCCCATCCCGCCGCGCCCAAAGATCATCGATCCGCGCGAACAGCCGCTTGTTGTTGGTCACCTCAGAGGCAAAGGCGCTCATCTTCGGGGCCAGATCGCGCATCAGCGCCTCGCGCGCCTCCGTGCTGTCAGCCCCGGCAAGGTTGTAGAACACCCCCGACACCCGATCGAGGTTCCCTTCCGCCAGTTCCAGCGCCGCGATGGTATTGGCGAATGTCGGCGCGGCCTCCTGCTCCGCAATTCCCGCCACCGCCGCCCGCGCCTCCGTCAGCGCCACGTCAAAGGCCGGGCCGAAATCGGCATCCGTGATCGCGGCAAAGGGCGGCAGGCCAAAGGCGGCGGTCCAGGGGGCAAGCAGGGGATTGGTCATGGGATGAGGTCTCCTTTGCCCACAAAGCTAGGCAGCCCAGCCGCCCGGGTCCACCCCCGAAGCGCTCCTATTGTCTTCTCTGCCCAAATATCCCGGGGGGTGCGGGGGGCTGGCCCCCCGCTCCTGGACGGCACCTCAGCGCCCGTCCTTCGCCTTCAACCGCCGCTCTAGGCGCCGCATCAGCAGGCTCAGCCCGATGGTCATGGTCAGATAGATCAGCGCGGCAACGTTGTACGTCTCGAAATACTTGAAATTCCCCGCCGCCGTCACCTTGGCCAGCTGCGTGATATCCCCCACGCCCAGCACCGACACCAGCGACGAATCCTTCACCATCGCCACGAAATCATTGCCCAAGGGCGGCAGGATCATCCGGAACGCCTGCGGGAATGTGATATGCCGGAACCGCTGCCACCCGTTCAGGCCCAGCGCCTTGGCCGCTTCCACTTGCCCCTCATCCACCGCCTGCAATCCGGCGCGGAAAATCTCGGCCAGAAAGGCCGCATAGGCCAGCACCAACGCCAGCACTGCTCGCCACAGCAGCGGAAAATCCCGCGTGCGGATCGGGTCCATCCCAAGTGGTTCCGCCACCGCATTCCACCCCGCCACCACCAAGGGCGACAGAACGAAGGCCACGTAAAGCAGCAGCACGATGATCGGCACGCCACGCATCACTTCGATATAGAACCGGCACACCTGCCGCAGGATCAGGAACCGCGACAGGCACCCCACCGCCAGCGCAAGGCCCAGAAGGCAGGCCCCGGCATAGCCCACGACCGATACCATGATCGTGATCCAGATGCCCCGCGACAGCGTGGCCATCACGGCGGCATAGTCCGCATTGGCCCAGACCTCATAGAACAGCCAAACGCCAAGGCCGGCCACGATCAGCAGCCACCAGGGAAAATCGTTTTCCAGTTTCGGGTTCGGGGTCATGCGAAAGGCCCCGGCTTGTCTGCCGGGGCCCCCTTTTCAGGAACGGACTGGCTCACTCGCTCATCTTGTATTCGAGGAACCACTTGGTGTTCAGCGCATCCAGCGTGCCATCGGCCTTCATGCTGGCAATCGCCGCATTCATCGGGGCGACCAGATCGGAACCTTTGGGGAAGATGAAGCCGAAATCCTCGGCCCCCAGCGGTTCGCCGATGATCTTCAGCGCGCCTTCGGACCCCGCGACATAACCATTGGCGGCAGTGCTGTCCGACAGCACAAGGTCCACATCCCCGGCCTTGAGCGCCTCAAGCCCCGCGCCAAAGGTTTCGAACTTCACGATCCGGGCGTTTTCCTCATTCCCGTCCAGCACCTCATAGACACCCACATAGAACGGCGTGGTGCCGGGCTGCGCGGCCATCAGCAGGTCGGGGTTCGCGCCAAAGCTGGCTGCATCGGTGAACCGCGTCTCATCGCCGCGCACCATCATCAGCATCTCCGACCGCATATAGGCGTCCGAGAAATCGACCTTGTCCTTGCGGTCATCGCGGATGGTGATGCCCGTCATGCCCAGATCGAACTGCCCTTCCGACACGGCCGGGATCATCGCATCCCAAGAGATGTTTTCGTACTTCACAGTGATGTTCAGCCGCTTGGCGATTTCCGCCATCGCGTCATATTCCCAGCCCACGGCCTGCCCGGTCTTGTCCAGAAACTGCAGCGGCGGATAGGCGTTCTCGGTCACCACCACCACCTCGCGCCCGGCCAGATCAGGCACGTCCTGGGCAAAGGCGGGGGCGGTCAGGGTGGCGGCCATCAGGCCAAGAAAGGGCAGGAATTTCATGCGTCGCACTCCGGCAGAGATTGAGGATGCGGGACTATTCCCTTGACCGCGCGCAAAGGCAAGTGGCTGCCACCGGCCAAGGCATCGGCGACGCTGCAATTGCCGCGCTGGCGGCTGTTTCTTCGGCAAAGCACCCCCGGCACCCCCTGTTCGCAACGCCGCGGTCCATCCAACCCCATCCCTGCGCCAATCCCCGACCGCCGCACTTCGCTCTCCTCCCAGATCGCCGCCAGACCAAACCGCCGACCAGCAGCAGGCACAGGCCTGACCCGCCCTTGATCCAGCCCCGCCCTTGACCTCACATCGGGATACCGCGCTCTCGTCGCCTGTCTTAGGGGCAAACCCTAAGTATCCGGTTTCCAAACCCCCGCGATTGGCGCAATCCCGCAAGCCCGCGCTGTCTTTCTCCGCCGATGGTTAACGAACCAATCTCGCACCGCGCGTATGCACAGCCGTCTGCACCACGCGCTGCACCGTCAGCGGCACCGCCTTTTGCACCAAATCCGAACCGTAAATCCTGCGTTCTCAACCCTTTGCGTCGCAAACCGGGCAATCGGCGCGCGGCGTGATCCCGATCACCCGCGTCTCGGCATAAAGCGCATCATGGATCATCAGCCGCCCGCGCAACCCTTCGCCCGCGCCGGTGATCTGCTTGACCGCCTCCATCGCCATCATCGCGCCAATGACCCCGGGCAATGGTGCGGCCACCCCCGCCTCGGCGCAGGTCGGCACCATCCCCGGCGCCGGCCGGGTGGGAAAGACGCATTCATAGCACGGCCCGCCATGGGCCGGATCAAACAGTGAAAGCTGCCCCTCCCATTGCGTGATTGCCCCGGAAATCAACGGCTTGCCCAATTCCACCGCCAGGCGGTTCACCATATAGCGGGTGTCGAAATTGTCGGTCCCGTCGAGGATCAGGTCATAATCGGCAAACAGCGCCCGCGCCGCCGCTTCGTCCAGCCGCCGGTGATAGGGACGCAACTCGATGAACGGGTTCAGCGCGCGCAGGGCGATTTCGGCGGAAAACACCTTGGGCATCCCGATCCGCTGATCGGCATGGATGATCTGGCGCTGCAGGTTGGACCCATCGACCATGTCATCATCGACAAAGCCCAGAACCCCCACCCCGGCCCCCGCCAGATACAGCAGCGCAGGCGAGCCAAGCCCCCCGGCGCCAATCACCAACACCTTGGAATCCTTCAGCTTTCTCTGCCCCGGTCCGCCGATTTCCCGCAGCATGATATGCCGCGCATAGCGATCCAGTTCCGCCTGGCGAAAGGCCCCTGACGGCGCTTGCGCCGCCGCAGGGGCCACCTTCGCCCGCAACCGCCGCAGCCCCGCCCGATAGGCCAGCACCAGCGCCGCGAGGATCCCCAGCGCAACCCAGCCCTGCGCCGCGCCGCCTGTCGCCAACCGCAGCGGATGCCCGTCCGGCAGCGCCACATGCAGCCCCACCACCGCCGCCCAAAGCAGCGCCAGCATGGCAAACCGCACCGATGACGGCACCTTCATCAGCGCCCCGATCCCCCAGAGCGCCCCCGCCATCGCCAGAACAAGGATCATCGCGTCCCCGTGGACCCGAAGCCGCCTTCGCCCCGCGCCGTATCCGTCAGGCTGTCAACCACTTGAAATCCCACCTGAATAACGGGCGCCACAATCATTTGCGCCACCCTGTCGCCATGGGCGATGACATAGGGCGCATCCCCAAGGTTGACCAGCGCCACACCCAGCGGCCCGCGATAATCGCTGTCGATGGTGCCGGGCGTGTTGGGCAGGGTGATGCCATGCTTCAGCGCAAGGCCCGACCGGGGCCGGATCTGCATCTCAAACCCGAACGGGATCTCCACCCGCAGCCCCGTCGGCACGATCGCCCGCTGCATCGGGGCCAGCGTGAACCCTGTATCCCGCTGTTCCGGCGGCAGATTGGCGCGCAGGTCCGCCCCCGCCGCGCCGGGCGTTTCATAGGCGGGCAGGCCAAGGGCGCGATCCGCCCAGTCTTCCCACAGCACTTTCAGCACTGGCGTCATTCACCCCTCCTGCACCCAAGAATTTTCGAAAATTCTTGGCAAAATTCTTCGAAGAATTTTGTCTTCACGCCAGCGCCCCGGCGATCCGCAGGGCCAGCCTGCGCGCCACCTCATCCTTGGGCAGGCGCGGCCAAGCCTCTGATCCTGCGGCAGAAATCAACGTCACCGCATTCTCGGCCCCGCCCATGATGCCGGTTTCTGGCGATACGTCATTGGCCACGATCCAATCGCATCCCTTGCGCGCGAGCTTTGCCTGCGCATGCGCCAGCACATCATCGGTTTCCGCGGCAAAACCCACCACCAGCCGGGGGCGGTGGGTCAGGGATTGCGCCACGGTTTTCAGGATATCGGGATTTTCGGCAAAGCTCAGCACGGGCAAGGCCGCGCCTGCCACCTTCTTGATCTTGCTGCGCGATTCCTCGGCCACCCGCCAATCGGCCACGGCCGCCGCCATTACGGCGGCATCGGCGGGAAGTGCCGCCTCCACCGCTGCCAGCATGGCCCGCGCAGTTTCCACCCGTACCACATCCACCCCGTGGGGTGGCGGCACTGTGGCTGGCCCTGTCACGAACGTCACCCGCGCGCCCAGATCGCGCAGCGCCGCCGCAATCGCCGTGCCCTGCGCGCCAGAGGATCGGTTGGCGATATAGCGGACCGGATCAATCGGTTCATGCGTCGGCCCCGAGGTCACCAGCACATGCTTTCCCACCAGCGGCCCCGCCGGTAGCGCGCCCTGGATCGCCTCTAGTATCGCTGCGGGTTCCGCCATCCGCCCGGGCCCGTATTCGCCACAGGCCATCTCGCCCTCATCCGGGCCGATGAGGCGGACGCCATCCTCTTGCAGCACCGCGATATTCCGCTGCGTCGCCGGGTGTTGCCACATCCGCACGTTCATCGCCGGGGCAATCATCACCGGCGTGTCCGTGGCCAAAAGCAGGGTCGATGCCAGATCATCCGCCCGCCCTTGCGCCATCTTGGCCATCAGGTCCGCGGTCGCCGGGGCCACGACCAGCAGGTCCGCAACACGCGACAGTTGGATATGGCCCATCTCGGCCTCATCCGTCAGGTCGAACAACTGGGTATAGACCTTCTCTCCCGCCAAGGCCGAAACCGACAGCGGCGTCACGAACTCTGCCGCCGCCTTGGTCAGCACGGGCGTCACCGCCGCGCCCGCCTTGCGCAAAAGCCGGATCAGTTCCAACGACTTGTAGGCGGCAATGCCGCCCCCGATGATCAAAAGGATGCGCTTGTCGGCCAGCATCGGAAGGCTCCGCTTGTCCTGTCAGCCCTTGGTGTAGGGGTGCGCGGGCGCAAACTCAACCTTGCATCCTGATCGGCGCGCATCAGCCTTCGGTCGACCCGAAGGCTTCGCAGGGATCGCCCCGGTCGGCCACGCCATCCGTCACGATCCACAAATGATGCGGGGGCCGCCCGCCCGGCACCTGTTCCACCTGCCCGATAGACAGCACCGTCACCCCCGGCTGCGCCTGCCGGATCAGCGCGGGCACCCCGATATCGGTGCGCGCATGTTCCACCCCGGTGATTACCGCCACCGGGCCGCCCGTTTCGCGCAGTGCCGTCAGCGCCGCCTGCGCCAGCACGGCATCGCGCAGGCGCTGCGCCTCCACCATGCCGCCCATCGCGTCGGCAGGCATGGCAAAGCAATGCGCGGCCAGAAGATCGGTCTCGCGTTCCTTCTGCACCTCGGGCGGGTAGGGCGTCGTCAGCCCGAACTGCACCGCCGCGTCGCCAAAGGCCACCGCGGCCCCTTCACGCAGCGCCCGCGTCACGATGGGGCGTGCCACATCGCCCGCATAGATGCGGGCGTCGGGCGCGGCGGTGAACAGCGGGTGATACATGGAAAAATCAGGCCAGCCCCGCGCTTCCCACTCCGTCGCGGCCTGGACCGCATCGCGGTCTGTCAGATCGTCGGGCAGGGCATCCACATGCTGCTGCTGCAACATCTCGAACACCAACGCGGCAGGGGCGATGGCACGCAAGGCGCGCGCCTGATTGCGGTGATGGGCCGGGTTGTCATGCACCTCGCCCAGCACAACGACATCCACCATCGGCAGGCTGTCCAAGGCATCCGGCGCGATCTCACGTGCTGCTGCCGCCCCGCCAAGATGCAGCGCCAGCAGCACGGGGATCACGGCGCGGATCATGCCAGCAACGCGACAACCTCGCGCGATTGCTGCTCCAGGCTGCGGCGCATCTTGGCGAAGGCTGCGGCTTCCAACTGACGCACCCGTTCTTTCGACAAGCCCAGCTCTTCGCCCAGCGATTCCAGCGTGCGCGGCTCATCCTTCAGCTTGCGTTCGGCCACGATATACCGCTCGCGCGCGTTCAGCGCGGCCATTGCCGTCACCAGCCACTGGCGCAGGCGTTCCGCATCATGCGCCACTTCCACCGACTCGGCCGCCTGCGGGCCATCATCTTCCAGCGCGTCAATCCATTCGCGCCCGTCTTCATCTGTCGACTGCGCCGCGTTCAATGAAAAGTCGGAACCGGACAGCCGCCCTTCCATCATCTCTACATCCGCCAGCGACACGCCCACTTCGGTGGCCACCAACTGACGCAGCTGGAATTGATCCAGCGTTTCGCCGCGCTGCGATGCCTCACGCTCCAGCTTGGCCTGCACCCGGCGCAGGTTGAAGAACAGCGCCTTCTGGCTGGAGGTGGAACCCGTCCGTACCATGGACCAGTTCCGCATCACGTAATCCTGAATGCTCGCCTTGATCCACCACACCGCATAGGTGGAAAAGCGCACCCCGCGATCGGGATCGAACTTCTCGGCCGCCTTCATCAGGCCAAGGCTGGCCTCTTGGATCAGGTCATTCATCGGCGCGCCATAACGGCGGAACTTCGCCGCCATGCTGATCGCCAGACGCATATAGGCTGTCACCAGCCGATGCAGCGCCTGTTCATCGCGCTGATCGCGCCAGGCATAGGCTAGCCGCAATTCCGTTTCCGCATCCAGAAGTTCCGCCCGCATCGCTTGGCGAGACATCGTTTGGTCGTTATATCCGTCGAGCGCCATGATGAACCCCCAGTCAGACAACGCGCAGAGGCATTTCCTGCCATTTTCAAGGATAGATACGGGGCGCGCACTTGACTGGATCAATCACCGACGAAATTTTCTTGCTTCCACGATTCACCTTTGTGATCGGCGGCGCACGGTCGGGCAAATCGGCCCTTGCCGAACGGCTTGCCACCGGCAGCACCCGCCCGCGCCGCTATATCGCCACGGCCGAGGCCTGGGATGATGAGATGCGCGACCGTATCGCCCGCCACCGCGCCGACCGGGGGGCAGGGTGGGAAACGGTCGAGGCTCCGCTTGACCTCTGCGCCGCTTTGGCCGGGGCAGGGCAGGGCGAGGTGGTGCTGGTCGATTGCGCCACCCTATGGCTGACCAACCACCTGCTGGCCGACCATGATCTTGAGGCGGAAACCGCATCACTGCTGGCTGCACTGGCGGGCTGCCCCGCCCCGGTGATTATGGTGTCGAATGAGGTTGGATGGGGCATCGTGCCCGACAATGCCCTTGCCCGCACCTTCCGCGATGCGCAGGGGCGGCTGAACCAGCGCCTGGCAGCGCAGGCCGATCTGGTGGTCGGCGTGATGGCGGGGCTGCCTCTGCTGCTCAAAGGGCGGATGCCGTCATGGATGTGACCCGGCTCTGGATGGTCCGTCACGGCCCGACGCATGAGAAAACCATGGTCGGCTGGCGCGATGTGCCTGCCGATCTGTCTGACCATGCCCGCATTGCCCGGCTGGATGCCCATTTGCCACGAGATGCGGTGCTGATCTCGTCCGATCTGATCCGCGCCTCTGCCACAGCCGATGCGCTGGCCCTTGGCCGCCACCGCCTGCCGCATGATCCCGCCCTCCGAGAATTGCATTTCGGGGAATGGGACGGCCAGCCCTGGGATGTGATCGCCCAAACCCACCCCGACCTGTCCCGCGCCTATTGGGAAGACCCGGGCGACCACACGCCGCCGGGTGGCGAAAGCTGGAACACAGCCGCCGCCCGCGTCACCGCCGCCGTGGACCGGCTGGTATCGGCCCACCTTGGGCGCGATCTGGTGATCGTCGCGCATTTCGGTGCCATCCTTACACAGGTGCAGGCCGCCCGCGCCTGCACCCCGGCCGAGGTCTTCGCCCAAGGCATCGACAATCTGTCGGTCACCCGCATCCACCATGGCCCGCAAGGACGTGCGCTGATTGCGGTCAACCACTGCCCCTGACGCCGTTCGTGATCACAGCCCGTGATGTATCGCATCAGCAAAGGCCATTTCCCTGCCGCGCTGCGGCAGGCTAGGGTCGCCCCGAAACAGGGGATGTACCTATGACCTATGACCTCGTGATCGGCGACCGTGCCTATTCATCCTGGAGCCTGCGGGGCTGGCTCTTCTTCGATGCTTTCGGCATTCCGGTAAAGCTCCACCGCGCGCGGCTCTATACCGATGAACTGCCCACCCTGCTCAAGCAGTTTCACCCCGCCAAAACCGCGCCCACCATGCGCACCCCCGATGGCGTGGTTGTGCCAGAAACCATCGCCATTGCCGAGGAACTTGCCTCCCGCCACCCCGAGGCGGGGCTGTGGCCTGCAGACCCAAAGGTCCGCGCCATTGCCCGCGTTCTGGCGGCCGAAATGCATGCAGGGTTTACCGCCCTGCGCGGCTATTGCCCGATGAACCTGCGTGTCAGCTATACCGATTGCAGCCCCCCGCCCGAGGTGCTGGCCGATCTGGACAGGTTGCAGGTGATCTGGGGCTGGGCGCGGGAACAGACGGGCAGCACCGGCCCCTGGCTCTGTGGCGACTATTCGGCCGCCGATGCCTTCTTCGCCCCTGTGGCCACCCGCGTCGCCACCTATAACCTTCCCATGGGCTCTGCCGGGATGGACTATGTCGCGGCCCACCTTTCGCACCCGTCCTTCCGCCGCTGGCGGGCCATGGGCCTGTTCGACGGCGCGGATCAGGACTACTACCGCCGCGACTATCCCACCCGCCCCTGGCCCGGCCCCACGCCGCTGCCCGCGCGGGCGGTCGAGGGGTTGGATACCGAAAACGCCCTCTGCCCTTATTCCGGCACCCCTGTCACCCATGCGCTGGAATTGGATGGCCGCCGCTTTGGCTTTTGCAACGCATTCTGCCGCGACAAAACGGTGGCCGACCCCGAAGCCTGGCCCGCTTTCATGGCAATTTACCGATCGTAAACCATTCCCGCCCTAGGCTCACACCGGGCAAAAGGGCGGGGATCATGCTGGCACGGGCCTTTACGGTCGCCTTCGAAGGGGTTGAGGCGCGGATGGTCGAGGTGCAATGCGCCGTGGCCCCCGGCATGCCCTATTTCGGCGTGGTGGGCCTGCCCGATAAGGCCGTGTCCGAGGCAAAGGAACGCGTGCGCGCCGCCCTTGCCGCCCTGTCCATCGCGCTCCCTTCGCGCCGGATCATCGTGAACCTCTCCCCTGCCGACCTGCCCAAGGAAGGTTCGCATTTCGATCTGCCCATCGCGCTGGCCCTGCTCGCCGCGCTCGACATCATCCCCAAGGATATGGTCGAGGCGACGGTGGCGTTGGGCGAATTGTCCCTCGACGGCCGCCTGATCGCCGTTGCAGGTGCGCTGCCTGCTGCCATGGCCGCCGCCGAGGAAGACCGCGCGCTCCTTTGCCCCCGCGCCTCGGGCCCCGAGGCGGCCTGGGTCGGCGCGGTGCAGGTGCTCGCGGCAGCCTCGCTGGATGAGGTCGTCCGCCACTACACCGGCCAGATGGCCCTGACGCCCGCCGAGGCGGGCGAGGTCACCACCGGCCCCGCCCCCCGCGACCTGCGCGAGGTCAAGGGTCAGGAACGCGCCAAGCGGGCGCTGGAAATCGCCGCCGCAGGCCGCCATCACATGCTGATGATCGGGACCCCTGGCTCGGGCAAATCCATGCTTGCCGCCCGCCTGCCCGGCATCCTGCCGCCCCTTTCGGCGGCAGAGGCGCTGGAAACCTCCATGGTGCATTCGCTGGCGGGGTTGATCAGCGAAGGCGGCATCTCCCGCAGCCGCCCCTTCCGCGAACCGCATCATACCGCGTCCATGGCCGCCATCGTGGGCGGCGGCAAAGGCGCGAAACCGGGTGAAATCAGCCTTGCCCATAATGGGGTGCTCTTTCTGGATGAATTCCCGGAATTCGCGCGCCCCGTTCTGGAAACCCTGCGTCAACCGATTGAGACGGGCGAGGTCGTGGTCGCCCGCGCCAATGCCCATATCCGCTATCCCTGCCGTTTCCTGCTGATCGCCGCCGCCAACCCCTGCAAATGCGGCTATCTCACCGATCCGGCCCGCGCCTGCACCAAGGCCCCGATCTGCGGCGAGGATTATCTGGGCCGCATCTCCGGCCCCCTGATGGACCGCTTCGATCTGCGGGTAGAGGCACCGCCCGTGGCGTGGCAGGATCTTGATCTGCCGCCGACCGGCGACACCTCTGCCACCGTCGCCGCCCGCGTCGCCGCCGCCCGCGCCCGACAGGCCGCGCGCTTCGCCGCCCATCCCAGCCTGCGGGTGAATGCCGATATGGAGGGCAGCCTGCTGGAAGAAACCGCCAGCCCCGATGCCGAGGGGCGTGATTTTCTGGCGCGCGCCGCCGAACGCTTCGGCCTGACGGCGCGCGGCTATCACCGCATCCTGCGCGTGGCCCGCACCATCGCAGATCTGGACGGCAGCGAAGCCGTCCGCCGCCCACACATCGCCGAAGCCGTCGGTTACCGTCTGGTCATCGGAGCAAAGGGCTGACGCAACGAATTTCCTGCGAAAATTCAGCGTCAGCCCAGGCTCACTTGAGCCGCGCACAAAACTGCCTTCGCAGAAGGCAGCCCCGAATTTTCGCAGAAAATTCGCCCTTACCGCGACCGCTTCGCCTCGATCGCTTCCCAGATGCGTGCAGCCCCATTGGTGCCGTCGAACCGCTCGAGTTCCTGCAATCCTGTGGGCGAGGTTACGTTGATCTCGGTCAGCCAGTCGCCGATCACATCGATGCCCACGAAAACCTGTCCCTTTTCGCGCAGAACCGGCCCGATCCGCGCGCAAATCTCCAGATCGCGCTCTGTCAGCCCAATCTTTTCGGGCCGCCCCCCCGCATGCATGTTCGACCGTGTCTCGCCATCCTGCGGCACGCGGTTGATCGCACCGATGGGCTCGCCATCCACCAGAATCACCCGCTTGTCGCCCTTTGACACATCCGGCAGGAACTTCTGCACGATCAGCGGCTCGCGATTCATGCCGGTGAACATTTCGTGCAGCGAGGCGAGGTTGCGGTCATTCGGGTCCAGACGGAACACCCCCGCGCCGCCATTGCCATAAAGCGGCTTCAGGATGATGTCGCCATGGCGCGCCTTGAAGGCGCGGATCGTGGCCAGATCGCGGGCAATCGCCGTGGGCGGCGTCAGATCGGGAAAGCGCAGGACCAGCAGCTTTTCCGGAAAGTTGCGCACCCAGAATGGATCATTCACCACCAGCGTGCCGGGATGGATCATGTCCAGCAGATGCGTCGTGGTGATGTAGCCCATATCGAAAGGCGGATCCTGCCGCAGCCAGACCACGTCGAAATCGGAAAGATCGACCTCGGTTTCCTCGCCATAGGTCACGTGATTGCCCACCTCGCGGCGCAGCTCGATCGGCCAACCCCGCGCCATCACCCGGCCTTCGACAAAGGCCAGCCGGTCCGGCGTGTAGAAAAACAGCGAATGCCCCCGTGCCTGCGCCTCAAGCGCGATCCGAAAGGTGGAATCAGCGTTGATGTTCACCGAACCGATCGGGTCCATCTGCAGGGCGACCTTGAGAGGCATCTTTCACTCCGGGCTGTCAGTCCCCCCTTGATGGCGCAACCGCGCCCCGGATGCAAACCAGTCCCGCGCCTGTCTGCGGCCATGGCCTCCTGCCGGGCAGAACAGCAACCCGCGTGAATGAATCGTCCGACCGCACCCTGCCCGATTGCCGCGCCTAGCCACCCGCAACCGCGAAATGGCAAGTCTCAGGCCGCATAGGCGTTCTGGAGGATTTCGATCCGCCCCATGCCATCAACCAAAGCCACGTCGATGCGCACATCGGTCAGCGCCCCTTGCGGTTCGCCTGCCAGAAATTCCTCGGCCGTGTTCCAGATCCGCTGCATCTGCCAAGGGGTCAAATGCGCTGCCGCCTCGTCATGTGTGCGGCTTTGCTTCACCTCGATGAAAACCACCTTGTCCCCATCCCGGGCGATGATATCGATTTCACCTGCACGTCCGCGCCAACGGCGCGCGCAGACCGGCATCCCGCCACCCGAATAATGGCGCGCGACCTGATCTTCCGCGGCCAATCCTGCCAGATAGGACCTTTTTCCCCGAACCACCTGCGCGTCCGAAGCGGCAGGCGTGATGCCCCGAACATCGTCACAAATCTGCATCCACTTCACCCCTTACTGCCGCCCGGATTCTGCCCGCTCCCCCCAAGACTGCAACAAATTTCCGAAGATTTCCCTAACGCCCTTTTCCCCGCGCCAGCGCCACCTGATACACATCCCGGCGCGGCAGATCGAAGGCTTCGGCCACCATGGCGGCGGCGTCCTTGACCGACAGGGTGGTCATGGCGCGGTCCAGCGCCTCTTCCCAGGTGGTGGAATCGGCGCGGGTCAGGTCGGCGCGGTCGATCAGCACCACGATCTCTCCCTTCACCTCGCGTGCGGCAAAGGTCGTTGCCAGTTCGCCCAGCGGTGCGCGGATCACCTCTTCGAATCGCTTGGTCAATTCCCGGCACACAGCGCCTTGTCGGCCCGGCCCCAGCGCGGTGGCAGCATCGGCCAGCGACGCCGCCAGCCGCTTGGGCGATTCGTAGAGCACCAGCGTCGCCTGCACCTCGCGCAACTCCTCCAGAAACCGCAGCCGCGCGCTGTGCGTGGCCGGGGGGAAGCCAGCGAAATGAAATCGGTCCGCCGGCAAGCCCGCAACCGCCAGCGCACACAGCAGCGCCGATGCACCGGGCGCTGCGATCACCGGCAACCCCTGCGCCACCGCTTCCCGCGCAATCACGAAACCGGGGTCCGATATCAGCGGCGTGCCCGCCTCGGACGCATAGGCGACCGACTTTCCCTCTGCCACCGCACGCAGCAGGCGCGGGGCGGCGGCAGCCTCGTTATGGTCATGGCACGGGATCACTTGCCGCCCGTTCAGCGGGATGCCGTGAATTTCCATCAGATGCCGCAACGTGCGCGTGTCCTCGGCCGCCAGCACATCGGCCGAGGCAAGGATATCCAGCGCGCGCAGCGTGATGTCGCGCGCCGCGCCGATGGGGGTGGCGACAAGGTAAAGACCTGCGGCAAGCGGTTTGATCTCCCAGGCCGGGTTGGGCGAAGGCATGCGCGGGGCTCCCCTGACAAGTTTACTTCCCCGGTGGAACCCCTTACGCTTGCCCGCAGTTAAAGGCCGGCGCGCGTTGCCGCGACCAAGGAGTGAGGAAACCGCATGTTCTCTGTTTTGCGCACTGCCCGCAAGTCGTTGGGTCGGGCTGTTCTTGCCTTGTCTGCGGTTGTGCTTGCGGCCTGTCAGCCCAGCGTGGGCACCACCGTTCCATCGGGCAACGCCGTGCCGGTGGCTCTTCTGGTGCCGTCGGGGTCGGGGCAGGCCAGTGACCAGCTTCTCGCCCGGTCGATCGAAAACGCCGCGCGTCTGGCGATCACCGATCTTGGTGGCGTGCAGATCGACCTGCGTGTCTATCCCACCGCTGGCCAGCCCGGACAGGCCAGCGCCGCCGCCACGCAGGCGATTGCCGATGGCGCGGTCGTGATCCTCGGCCCCGTTTTCGCCGAAGAGGCGAATGCCGCAGGCGTCGCCGTGGCCTCTGCCGGGGTGAACGTGCTGAGCTTCTCGAACAACCCGGCCATCGCCGGGGGCAATGTCTTTGTCCTTGGCCCGACCTTCGACAACACCGCCCGCCGCCTTGCCACCTATGCCGTCCGCAACGGCCAGTCCAAGATCATGATCGTGCATGACCGCAACGCCCAGGGCGAAGCGGGACGCACGGCCATCCAGCGCGGCGTGACCGCTGCCGGAGGCAGCATCGTGGCGACCGGGTCTTACGAATTCTCGCAAAACGGCATCGTTCAGGCCGTCCCCGCCATCGCGGCGCAGGCGAAATCCACCGGCGCGCAGGCGGTCTTCCTGACCGCCGATACGGCGGGCGCATTGCCGCTGGTCACGCAGCTTCTGTCGGAAAACGGCGTCAGCCCGGCCACCACGCAATATGTGGGCCTTACCCGTTGGGACATTCCGGCCGCCACCCTGTCGCTGCCCGGCGTGCAGGGCGGCATCTTCGCCATGCCCGATCCGGCGCTGTTCGCGCAATATCAGGCCCGCTACCAGGCGGCGTTCGGCGAACAGCCGCATCCGGTGTCAGCCATCGCCTATGATGGCATCGCCGCCATCGGCGCGCTGGCCAAGCAGGGCCGCGGCATGGACCGCGCCTCGCTCACCCAAGGGGCGGGTTTTGTCGGCGTAAACGGCGTGTTCCGCCTGCTGAACGATGGCACCAACGAACGCGGCCTTGCCATCGCGCGCATCCAGAACAGCGCTGTCACCCTGATCGACCCGGCACCGCGCAGCTTTGGCGGCGCGGGCTTCTGACGCGACGACAGGGCCGCCCGCCATGACCAAGGCCGCGCTGGCCCCATCCGACCGCGCACTTCCCCCCGAACCCCCCGGCATGATCCTGCCGGGGGCGCAGATCATCGACGTGCCCGCCCTGCGCGCGGCCATCATCGCCGATCTTGCCAGCGCCGCCGATCCCAAGGCCGCGCGCGCTATCACAGTCCGCCATCTGACGGACGCCCGCACCAAGGGCAACGCCGCGCTGACCGCGGCCTTCACCGCGCGCCCGCATGACGCCCGCGCCCTGATCCGGGCCCAGGCCCACCTGACCGATGGCCTTGTCGCCACCGCCTTCGACATCGCCCGCCGCACCCTGCACCCTCTGTCCAATCCGACCGAGGCGGAACGCATGACCGTCCTCGCCGTAGGCGGCTATGGCCGGGCGGAAATGGCCCCGCATTCCGATGTCGACCTGCTGTTCCTCACCCCGTGGAAGATCACGCCCTGGGCGGAATCGGTGATCGAATCCATGCTCTACATGCTGTGGGACCTGAAGCTGAAGGTCGGCCATGCCTCGCGCACGGTGAAGGATTGCCTGCGTCTCGGGCGCGAGGATATCACCATCCGCACCGCCCTTCTGGAACACCGCTTCATCGCCGGATACGAACCGCTCGCCACCGAACTGGGCGACAGGCTCTGGGGTGAATTGTTCCGCAACACCGGCCCGGAATTCATCGACGCCAAGCTGCGCGAACGCGCCGATCGTCACAAACGGCAGGGCGGGCAGCGCTACGTTCTGGAACCCAACGTGAAAGAGGGCAAGGGCGGCCTGCGCGATCTGCAAACCCTGTATTGGATCGGCAAATACCTCAACCGTGTGGCCGATTCCGAAGGTTTGGTCGCGGCGGGCCTGCTCAGCCGCGAAGAATACGATGTCTTCACCCGCGCCGAAGATTTCCTATGGGCCGCGCGCTGCCATCTGCATCACATCACCGGTCGCGCCATGGATCAGCTGACCTTCGACCTGCAGGTCGAGGTCGCCGCCCGCATGGGATATACGGACAAAGGCGGCAGACGCGCCGTTGAACATTTCATGCAGGATTATTTCCGCCACGCCACCCGCGTGGGCGAACTGACCCGCGTCTTCCTGACTCAGCTTGAGGCCCGCCACGCCAAGGCAGAGGCCAGCCTGATGGGCATGTTCCGCCGGACCAAGCGGGTAAAGCCGGGCTACAAGCTGGTGCAGGGGCGGCTGGATATCGTCGATCCGCAGGGCTTTTTCGCCGACAAGCTGAATATCTTGCGCGCTTTTGAAGAGGCGCTTCGCACCGGCTATCTGCTGCACCCCAACATCATGCGCCAGATCGCCGCCCGGCTGGATCTGATCGACGAAGACATGCAATCCGACCCCGAGGCGGTGCAGATCTTCCTCGACCTGCTGCTCAAACACGGCAACCCCGAACGCGCCTTGCGCCGGATGAACGAATTGGGCGTGCTGGGCGCCTTCATCCCCGAGTTTGAACCCGTCGTCGCGATGATGCAGTTCAACGTCTACCATCACTACACGGTGGACGAACACATCATCCAGTGCATCTCGATCCTCGCGCAGATCGAACGCCGTGAACTGGTTGAGGAGTTGCCGGTTGCCTCGGCAATCCTCGAAGCCGGGGTGAACCGCAAGATCCTCTATATCGCGCTGTTCCTGCACGATATCGGCAAGGGCCGGCCTGACGATCATTCGATCCTTGGCGCACAGATCGCCCGCCGCGTCTGCCCGCGCCTTGGCCTGTCGGCCGAGGAAACGGAAACCGTCGAATGGCTGGTGCGCTATCACCTGCTGATGTCGGACACCGCGCAGAAACGCGATATCGGCGATCCGCGCACCGTGCGCGATTTCGCCAAGGTGGTGAAATCGCGCAAGCGGCTGGATCTGCTGACCGTGCTGACCGTCTGCGATATCCGCGGCGTCGGCCCCGGCACATGGAACAACTGGAAGGCCATGCTTCTGCGCCAGCTTTATGGCCAGACCGCCACAGCGCTGGAGGCGGGGCTTGAATCGCTCAACCGCGAAAACCGCGAGGATGAGGCAAAGCGCGCCCTGCGCGAACGCCTGGCCGATTGGCCCGCCGCCGATCTGCGGCATGAAACCACGCGCCATTACGCGCCCTATTGGCAGGGCCTGCCGACCGAAACGCATGGCGTCTTTGCCCATCTGCTGAAGGACTTGCCGGATACTGATATCCGTATCGACCTGCACCCCGACCCGGATCGCGATGCCACCCGCGCCTGTTTCGCGCTTGCCGATCACCCCGGTATCTTTTCGCGCCTTGCTGGGGCCTTGGCGCTGGTGGGGGCAAACGTCGTTGATGCGCGGACCTATACATCCAAGGACGGCTATGCCACCGCCGTCTTCTGGGTGCAGGATGGCGATGGCCGCCCCTATGAGGTGATGCGCCTGCCGCGCCTGCGGGCCATGATCGACAAGACATTGCGCGGCGAGGTTGTCCCGCGCGACGCGCTGAAAGACCGCGACAAGGTGAAAAAGCGCGAACGCGAATTCCGCTTTCCCACCCATATCACCTTCGACAATGAAGGGTCCGATATCTATACGATCATCGAGGTGGATACCCGCGACCGCCCCGGTCTGCTCTATGATCTGACGCGCACGCTGGCGGGCAACAACATCTATATCGCCAGCGCCGTGATCGCGACCTTCGGCGCGCAGGTGGTCGACAGCTTCTATGTGAAAGACATGTTCGGCCTGAAACTCCACGCCAAAAGCAAGCAGGAAGCGCTGGAAAAGAAGCTGCGCCAAGCCATCGCCGAAGGCGCGGAACGGGCGCAGGGTCAGGGCTGATGCAACCGATCCGTCTCATCCGGTCGATCCTCACCGTCGGGGGCTGGACGCTGCTGTCGCGCGGCGCGGGCTTTGCGCGGGATGTGATGATGGCCGCCTATCTGGGCGCGGGCCCGGTGGCCGAGGCGTTCCTGATCGCCTTTTCGCTGCCCAACATGTTCCGCCGCTTCTTTGCCGAAGGCGCGTTCAACATGGCCTTTGTACCGATGTTTTCCAAAAAGCTGGAAGGCGGCGAAGATGCGCAGGGCTTTGCCCGCGATGCCTTTAACGGGCTGGCGGGTATCCTGATCGTCTTTTCCGTTCTGGGCACGCTTGCCATGCCCTGGCTGGTTTGGCTCATGGCGTCGGGCTTTGCGGGCGACGCACGGTTTGACCTTGCCGTGCTGTTCGGCCGC
This sequence comes from Fuscovulum sp., assembly GCA_035192965.1. Taxonomy (NCBI): domain Bacteria; kingdom Pseudomonadati; phylum Pseudomonadota; class Alphaproteobacteria; order Rhodobacterales; family Paracoccaceae; genus Fuscovulum; species Fuscovulum sp. The sequence continues at coordinate 972,189 of CP136571.1, forward strand.
ATCTCATTTTCCTACATCCTCTTCATCTCGCTGGTGGCGCTGCTGTCTGGCGTGTTGAACGCCTTTGGCCGCTTTACCGAAGCCAGTTTCGTGCCCGTCCTGATGAACCTGATGTTCATCGCCGCGATGCTTCTGGCGGATCATTGGGGCTGGGATATGGGGCTTACGCTGGCCTGGACCGTGCCACTCACCGGCGTCGCGCAACTGGCTTTCACATGGGTCTCTGCCCACCGCGCGGGTTTTCGCTTCACGCCCGGTTGGCCCCGGATGACCCCGGAACTCAAACGCCTTGCCATCATCGCAGCCCCTGCCGTGCTGGCGGGCGGTGTGGTGCAGGTGAACCTTCTTGTAGGCCGTCAGGTCGCCTCTTTCACCGAAGGCGCGGTGGCCTGGCTTTCCTACGCTGATCGCCTTTACCAACTCCCCCTCGGCGTCGTCGCCATCGCCGTGGGCACCGTCCTGCTGCCCGACCTTTCCCGCCGCTTGCGCGCGGGCGATGCCGAAGGGGGCCGCGCCTCCTTCAACCGCGGCACCGAATTCGCGCTGTTTCTGACCATCCCCGCCGCCGTGGCCCTTGTGGTCATCGCCCTGCCGCTGACCACCGTCCTGTTCCAGCGCGGCGCTTTCGGCGCGGATGACGCCGCCGCCACCGCACTGGCACTGGCCATCTACGGCGCGGGCCTGCCCGCCTTTGTGCTGCACAAGGTGTTCCAGCCGCTCTACTATGCCCGCGAAGACACCCGCAGCCCCTTCCGCTTTGCCGTCTGGTCGATGATCGTGAATGCCGTCGTCGCCGTGGGCCTGCTGCCGCTGATCGGCTTCGCCGCCGCGGCACTCGCCACCACCATCGCAGGCTGGACCATGGTTTTCCAACTCTGGCACGGCACCCGCAAAATGGGCCCCGAGGCCCGCTTTGATGACCGCTTCCGTCGCCGAATGCCGCGCATCATCGCCGCAAGCCTCCTGATGGGCGTGGCGCTTTGGGGCGGCACCATCGCCCTTGGCCCCGCGCTCGGTACCGAAGGCTGGCGCTACGCCGCCCTTGCCGCCCTCGTCACCGCGGGCATAGCCACCTACGCCGCCGCCGCCTTCACCCTCGGCGCGGCCCGCCTGTCCGACGTGACCTCTGCCCTGCGCCGCAAGCGCTAAACCCTATCGCTGCCGCATCTTCGCCAGCACCCGCCCCCATCCCCCGGGGCTGACCACGAAGGAAAGCAGGAACCCGCAGGCGAACCCCGCCAGATCGGCCACCCATTCATACCCCCCACCGAAGAACAGCCCGAACAGAAGCTGCACCCCCAGCAGGAACCCGATGAAGGTAAACGCGCGATACTTGTTCGCCCCCACTGCCGCCAGATTGACCCAAAGCAGAAAGGTGAACGCCCCGATCAGCCCGTACACCGCGGGATAGCCCCCGAACAACGGCGCCGCATTTCCCGGCACCGCCATGAAGGCCAACGCCCCGGCAATGGCCGCACCAAAGAACACCACCACCACCGCCCACCAGCGGAAAACTTCACCCACCATTTTCCCCAGCGCGAGCAGGATCACCACGACGAACAGCGCATGGGTCGTGCCGCCATGCACAAAGACATAGGTCACCAGCCGCATCAGATGCTCCGCCGGATAAACCCCCGTCTCGATCATCTGCCGCATCAGCGGGGGCGAAAACACGAACCGCTCCAGCGCCTGCAACCGCCAGCCCGCGCCCTCCATCCCGCCCACGATGCCCGATCCGCCCAAGCCCAGCACCACCTCCATCGCGATGATGGGCAGCGCGAGGATCCACACAATCACCGGCAACGGGTTCAAAGGGGGGGCATTCCGGTCCTGCATCGTGCTTCCACTTCCAAGGTTCGGCGGTCCACGGCGTCGATTGACGCCCCGCCGCCCCAGCGATAAGCCGAAAGCCCGACCTTATCCAGACGGAGCATATCATGGCCGAGCCGGTCCAAACGCCTCAGGCTTCCTTTCCCGCCCGCATCTTCTCCGGCATTCAGCCCTCCGGTGGGCTGACGCTGGGCAATTACCTCGGCGCGCTGAAGCGTTTCGTGGAAAAGCAGGACGAAGGGATCGAAACGATCTACTGCATGGTCGACATGCACGCGATCACCGTCTGGCAAGATCCGGTGAAACTGCGCCAGCAAACCCGCGAAGGCGCTGCCGCCTTCATCGCAGCCGGGATCGACCCCGCGCGGTCGATCCTGTTCAACCAGTCGCAGGTTGCGGCACATGTCGAACTGGGCTGGATCTTCAACTGCATCGCCCGCATGGGCTGGATGTCGCGGATGACCCAGTTCAAGGACAAGGCTGGCAAGAATTCGGAAAACGTCTCGCTGGGCCTCTTCGCCTATCCCTCGCTCATGGCTGCCGACATTCTGGCCTACAAGGCCACCCATGTTCCCGTGGGCGATGACCAGAAACAGCATCTGGAACTGTGCCGCGACATCGCGATCAAGTTCAACAATGACTATGGCGTGAACTTCTTCCCGATCGTCGAACCGGTCATCGAAGGCGCGGCAACACGGGTGATGAGCTTGCGCGACGGCACGAAGAAGATGTCGAAATCCGACCCGTCCGATCAATCGCGCATCAATCTGACAGATGACGCCGACACGATTTCCAAGAAAATCCGCAAGGCCAAGACCGACCCAGAACCGCTGCCGGACACTCTCGACGGTCTGAAAGACCGGCCCGAGGCGCGCAATCTGGTGAACATCTACGCGGCCCTTGCCGGGCATACGGCGGAACAGGTGATTGCTGACTATGCCGGCGCGCAGTTTGGTACGTTCAAACCCGCGCTGGCCGATCTGGCGGTGGCAAAGCTGGAACCCATCACGCTGGAAATGAACCGCCTGATGCAGGACCCGGCCGAGATTGACCGTATCCTCGGCGCAGGGGCGGACCGCGCCGATGCCATCGCCCGGCCAATTCTGGATCAGGTCTATGATATCGTGGGCATGATCCGCTCGCGCCGGGGCTGATCCGGTGGCGGGCGGATGATCCGGCACCGGCTCCGGCGCTGGATGCGGCGGGGGTTGACGCTGGCGCTTGTCGTGTCGCTGGCCCTGACCCTTGCCGCCGCTGCCCGCATCTGGGCCGATCCTGCCCTTTCCCCCTATCGCGACGCGGCAGGGGATGAGGTTGCGGCGGCCGTCAACCGCCAACTGGCGCGGCTTGCACCCATCACCATCCCCGACCGCATCACCGCGCGTCTTGCGGAAAGCCCGCGCAACTGGATCGCGCTCGACGCGCTGGAGGCGCTCGCCACCGAACAGGGGCAAAGCCTGCCCCCGGACTTGCGCGCCGCCTTTGATGCCGCCCGCGCCGAAGATGCGGGCTTCTTTGCCAATGCCGCCAATTGCGCCGCCTGCGCCTATGACCCTGCCGCCTGTTCGCTCTCCAACGTCTTTCTCTGCCATGCCCCCATCGCCCTAACCCCCATCGGCGACATGGCCGCCATCACCCGGGGTGCGATTGACTACATGGCGGGGGAAGAGGTTGACCGGATCGACGTCACCCTCGCCATCGTGGGGCTGGGCGCAACGGTCACCGTCGTCGCCTCGGGTGGCACATCGCTGGTGGCCAAGGCCGGGGCATCGGGCCTGAAGCTTGCCCGCAACATGGGCCGCCTCTCGCCCCGGCTCAACGCCACGCTCGCCCGCGCGCCGACCGACGGGGTGGATTGGATCGCGCTTCGCCGGGCAGGCAGCATGGATGACATCGCGGCCAGCCTGCGGGCAGATGCCTTCGCCCCGATTGTCAGCATCGCCGCCGATCTGGAACGCATCCGCGCGGCCTCGGACACCACCACCGCGCTGCACCTGCTGCCACTTGTTGATGATGCCACCGATGCCACCCGCCTCGCCCGCGCGACCGAGGCGCTGGGTCCCCGCGTGGTGGCAAGGGCCGAGGTGTTGGGAAAGGCCCGCCTGTTGCGCGCCACGGTGCGGATCACCAGCACGGCCTATGCGCTCACTGCGGGGATCGTTGGCCTCCTGCTCTCGGCGGCGCTCCTTATCGGCAACGCCCTGCAAAGCCGCCTTTTCGCCGCCCTCCGCCGCGCCACAGCCGAGACAAAGGATCTGGGCTGAGGCTGTTTCACCTTGGCCCAAATACCCATGGGACCCTTGTCGGAAGCGTGTCCAGTGTGGAAGAGCGCAACCAAAATTCTTCGAAGAATTTTGCAAATTCCTTCCAAGGAATTTGGTCGATTCCATCCATGGTTAACGCCCGATGACCGTGCGCTGCGTGCATACGCCCGTCTGCACCGGGCGCTGCACCGCGCGCTGCACTGGGACTCCCGCCAAAAGTCGAAAATAAACCCAGCGCCCGCAGGGACTTAGCCTCGTTCCCGCCGCAACCGACCGGGCGCAATGCCGAACCGTTTGCTGAACGCCCGGCTGAGCGTCGAGGGCGATGAAAACCCCGTCCGCAGCGCCACCTCGGCCAGCGGGTGGCGCGTGTCCGTCACCATCCGCCGCGCCGCCTGCAATCGCAGGCCAAGGCCATAGGCGGCCGGGCTTTCGCCAAGGTATTGGCGGAACAGGCTTTCCATACGCCGGGGCGACAGCCCCACCTCCCGCGCCAGCCCCGCCATCGCGGGCGGGTCGTCCAGCCGCGCCTCCATCCGCGCAATCGCCTCGGCCACCCGCCCATCCAGCCGCGCATCCCGCTGCGGTGGGGCGACCTGCGGTTCATGCCCCGCGCGCTCGGTCGTCAGGAATGACGCCGCCACCTGCCGCGCCAGCGGCGCCCCGTGCCGCGCCCCTATCAGATGCAGCATCAAATCCTGCGCAGGCCCTGCCCCACCGACAGTTACCCTATTGCGATCAATGACATAGCGGTCTGGCAGACACTCCATTTGCGGGAATGCAGCGGCAAAATCCTCCAGTTCCTCCCAATGGACGGTGGCGCGATAGCCATCCAGCAACCCCACCCGCGCCATCACCCAGGCCCCTGCATCCACCCCGGCCACCATGCGAAACCGCCCCGCGATCCGCCGCAAGTCGCGCAAAAAAGCCCGCGTCGCCACCTCTTCCTGCCGATAGCCCACAATCACCATCAGCACATCCGCCCCCTCTGCCGCGCCCAGCGGCCCGGAAGAGGGCAGTTCAATCCCGCATGTCAGCGGCACCGGCCGCCCATCGGGCGACACCACCCGCCAGCGATAGGCCTCTTCCCCCAGGTGCCGGTTCGCCGCCCGCATCGGATCAAGCACGGATGCCACCTCCAGGATCGACGCATGCGGCAGCACCAGCACCGCGATGGTTAGCGGTTCCCGGCTGGCCGTGAAGATGCTTGCTTTGTCAGGTCTGGCGCTTTGCGGCATGAATATTGCGTAAAGTGCAATACAGAGCGGCGCAAGGCCGTTAATCTGGCACCCAATTCAAGGGAGGGATCTTCATGCCGCTGGCCATGAACCGCGAGGTTTTTATCACCTGTGCCGTTACCGGATCGGGCGGCACACAGGACCGCAGCCCGCATGTGCCGCGCAGCCCCCAGCAGATCGCCGAAAGTGCCATCGCCGCCGCCAAGGCCGGTGCGGCCGTGGTGCATTGCCACGTCCGCGATCCCGAAACAGGCAAGCCCGCCCGTGACCCCGCGCTTTACCGCGAAGTGACTGAACGTATTCGGGATTCTGCCACCGACGTGGTGCTGAACCTGACCGCCGGGATGGGCGGCGACATCTATTTCGAAGGGACCGAAGATATGGGCCGCATCGGCCCGCGGTCCGATATGGCCGGCGCCACGGAACGGGTGGCGCATGTCGTGGAATGCCGCCCGGAAATCTGCACGCTTGATTGCGGCACCATGAATTTCAACGAAGCCGACTACGTCATGGTCAACACCCCCGGCATGCTGCGCGACATGGCGCGGCGCATGACGGCGGCAGGCGTGCGGATCGAGATCGAGGCGTTTGACACCGGCCACCTTTGGCTGGCCAAGGAACTGGTCAAGGAAGGCGCGATCCCCGATCCGGTGCTTGTGCAACTGTGCATGGGCGTGCCGTGGGGCGCGCCTGATGACCTGAACACCTTCATGGCGATGGTCAACAATGTGCCAAGCAATTGGAATTGGTCGGCTTTTTCCATCGGGCGCAACCAGATGGCCTATGTTGCCGCTGCCGTGCTGGCGGGTGGCAATGTGCGGGTGGGGCTGGAAGATAACCTCTGGCTGGAAAAGGGCGTGCTGGCCACGAATGCGCAGCTTGTGGAGCGGGCCTGCAGCATCATCGAAAACATGGGCGCGCGGGTGATCACACCGGCCGAAGTGCGCGCGCGGCTGAAGCTGGAAAAACGCCCGCCACTGCCGAAATAGCATGGAAAAGGTCGGCCCCATCCCACCTCCCCAGGCCCTGATCGCGGCGGGCAAGGTCATCCCGCTGGGCCACGGGTGGGTGTTGGAGCCGATGGAGACTGGCTTTCTGCTCAAGGCGCTGTCGGTTGGCGCTTCGGTGCGCGTGACACCCGAAGAGGCGCAGTCCGTGCGGCAGGGCGAGGTACCGCCTGAGATGCTGGCTGCGCGGCACGGGATGGTGCTGCCACAGATGCCGCCGGGCGCCGCGGTGATGGTGGCTTTTTCGGACGAGGCGATGCGTTTGGCCGGAAAAGGGCGGGAAGCCGGAAGTGAGACCGGGGGGCGGTCGGGGGATCGGCCTGCCGGGGCAGGACAGGCGGGGCCGACCCTGCCGCGGATGGCGATGATCGGGGCCGCTGTGGTGGCCCTGCTGATAGTGGCCTTGATCTGGGCCGGATAGACAGAAACGGGAGACGGACATGGCGCGCAAGGCGGGCATCATCGGGGGCGGGGTCATCGGCGGCGGTTGGGCGGCGCGGTTCTTGCTCAATGGTTGGGACGTGGTGGTGTTCGACCCCGATCCGGAAGCCCCGCGCAAAGTTGGCGAAGTGATCGCCAATGCGCGCAAGGCGCTTCCTGCGCTGTCGGATGGCCCGATGCCCAATGAGGGGCGGCTGTCCTTTGCCGGCACGATCACCGAGGCGGTGGAAGGTGCCGATTACATTCAGGAATCCGTGTCGGAAAGGCTGGACCTGAAGCATCGCGTCTTTGCCCAGATCCAGCAGGTGGCTCCGGACACGCCCATCGGATCATCGACCAGCGGCTTCAAGCCCAGCGAATTGCAACAGAATGCGGCCAATCCGGCGACCATCTTTGTCGCTCACCCGTTCAACCCGGTTTACCTGCTGCCCCTGGCCGAGGTTGTGCCATCCGCCAAATCCGACCCGGCGCTGATCGAAGGCGTGAAGGAAACGCTGCGCGAGATTGGGATGTTTCCCCTGCATGTGCGCAAAGAGATCGACGCTCATATCGCCGACCGCTTCCTCGAGGCCGTGTGGCGCGAGGCGCTGTGGCTGGTGAAGGACGGTGTCGCCACGACCGAGGAAATCGACGAGGCGATCCGCATGGGCTTTGGCCTGCGCTGGGGCCAGATGGGCCTGTTCGAGACCTACCGCGTTGCGGGCGGTGAGGCAGGGATGAAGCATTTCATGGCGCAATTCGGCCCCTGCCTGACCTGGCCCTGGACCAAGCTGATGGATGTGCCCGAGTTCAACGATGAACTTGTCGACCTGATCGCCGGGCAGTCGGATGCGCAATCGGGCCACCACACGATCCGTGAGTTGGAACGCATCCGCGACCAGAACCTGATCGGCTTCCTGCGGGTGCTGAAGGAACGCAACTGGGGTGCGGGCAAAGTACTTCTGGAACATGACGCCCGCCGCCGCGCCACCATGCCCGTGGCGGTGCTCGGCACCGGCCCGATGGAATGCGCGCGGCTGACCGTGCTGCCGGGCTGGATCGATTACAACGGCCACATGACCGAAAGCCGCTATCTGTTCGCGGCGTCAGAAACCTCGGACGCGTTCCTGCGCCATATCGGGGCGGATATCGCCTATGTTGGCACAGGGTTCAGCTATTACACTGCGGAAACCCACATCATGCATCTGGGCGAGGCCAAGCTGGGTAATGCGCTGACGGGTACGGTGCAGGTGCTGCATGCCGATGAGAAACGCCTGCATGTCTTTGTCCGCATCTTGAAGGACGGGGCGGCGGTGGCCACGCTGGAACAGATGCTGCTGCATGTGGACATGAAGGCAGGCAAGACCTGCGCCGCGCCTGCGGCCATCCTTGATCGCCTGCTGCCGATTGCCGAGGCGCACAAATCCCTGCCGCGCCCGGAGGCCGCGGGCCGCCATGTGGGCCAGAAGAAGTGACACGCCGCGTCTTGATCACAGCGGGGGCGAATGGCATCGGGCTGGTGATGGCGCGGGCCTTTGCCGATGCGGGTGATCGCGTCTGGGTAACAGACGTGGATGCCGCCGCCGTTTTGGCCGTGCCGCAAGGCATCAACGCCACGCGCTGTGATGCGTCGAACGAAGGTGAGATGGTCACGCTTTTCGCGGCCATCGCGGCGCAATGGGGCGGGCTGGATGTGCTTTGCGCCAATGCCGGGATCAAGGGGCCGACGGCTGCAATCGAGGATATGGACCTTGGCGAATGGCACAGCTGCCTTGGTGTGAACCTTGATGGTGCGATGATCGCGGCCAAGCACGCGGCACGGCTGATGAAACCGGCGGGGTCCGGGGTGATGATCTTCACCTCCTCCACCTCGGGCCTTTATGGGACGCCGTTCCGCGCGCCCTATGTGGCGGCGAAATGGGGCGTGATCGGGCTGATGAAGACCGTGGCGATGGAGCTTGGCCCTTACGGCATCCGCGCCAACGCGATATGCCCTGGGTCCGTGAACGGCCCCCGCATCGACCGCGTGATCGAGGCAGAGGCCGTGGCCAAGGGCATGACCCCTGACGCCGTGCGACAGGGCTATGCCAGCGGCACTGCGATGAAGCGGCTGACCGATCCCGAAGATGTGGCCGCCATGGCGCTGTTCCTTGCCTCGGACGGGGCGAAGATGGTGTCGGGGCAGGCGCTTGCCGTCGACGGCATGACCTATAACGTTGATCCGTAAGGAAGACCGCCATGCAATTCGGCCTGACCGAAGAACAGCAGATGATCGTCGAGACAACGCGCAGCTTCGTCGAGAACGAGCTTTATCCCCATGAAATGGAGGTGGAGCGCACAGGCCACCTGCGAATGGACCTGATAAAGGAGATTCAGGCCAAGGCGATGCAGGCAGGTCTATATGCCGCCAACATGCCGGCCGAGGTGGGGGGGGCAGGCCTCGATACGCTGTCCTGGCTGCTTTATGAAAAAGAGTTGGGCAAAGCCAACTATGCCTTGCACTGGACCTGTGTCGCGCGGCCATCGAACATCCTCTTGGCCGCGACGGAAGAGCAGCGGCAGAAATACCTTTATCCCTGCATCAGGGGCGAGAAATGGGATTGCCTTGCCATGACGGAACCGGGCGCCGGGTCCGATCTGCGCGGGATGAAGGCCAGCGCGAAACCGGATGGCGATGACTGGGTGCTGAACGGCACAAAGCATTTCATCAGCCACGCCGATCTGGCCGATTTCGCCATCTGTTTCATGGCCAGTGGCGAAGAAGACACCCCGCGTGGAAAGAAAAAGCTGATCACGGCCTTCTTTGTCGACAAGGGCACCCCCGGTTTCACGGTGCGCGACGGATACCGGAACGTCAGCCACCGGGGATATACCAACGCCATTCTGGAATTCGACAATTGCCGCATCCCGAAAAGCCAGATCCTGGGCGAGGTGCACAAGGGGTTTGAGGTTGCCAATACCTGGCTTGGCGCGACGCGGCTTCAGGTTGCTGCGACCTGCCTTGGCCGGGCCGAACGGGCCTTGACCCATGCGGTGCAATACGCAGCCGAACGCCAGCAATTCGGGCAACAGATCGGCAAGTTTCAAGGGATCAGCTTCAAGCTGGCCGATATGGCGTTGGAGTTGAAGGCGGCCGAATTGCTGACTTGGGAAGCGGCCTGGAAGTTCGATCAGGGCACGGTGACCGAGGCGGATATGAGCATGGCCAAGCTGAAGGCCACCGAAGTGCTGGCCTTCATCGCGGATGAGGCGATCCAGATTCACGGCGGGATGGGGCTGATGGACGACCTGCCGCTGGAACGCATCTGGCGCGATGCGCGGGTGGAACGCATCTGGGAAGGCACGTCCGAGATTCAGCGCCACATCATCAGCCGCCAGATGCTGCGGGCCTTTGGTGCATGAACCCAACCGCCGGGGGGCCGTCTGCCCCCCGGACCCCCCGAGGATATTTTCAAACAGATGAAGTAACGGAATGTTAAATCTCTCGGTCCAGACTGACATCACGGTACAGGCGGGGACGCCGATGACCGTAACGGGTGAAGTCCTCCTGTCCCGGTTTGGGGCAGGGGGCACGGCCTGCCTTTTCATCCGTTCTAAAATATCCTCGGGGGGGCCGGGGGGCGAAGCGCCCCCGGGGCTTTCCACCCGCGCGCGGGGGCAGGCATGAGGGACCTTCGCCGCCTGCTGCGCCCGCGTTCCATTGCCGTCCTCGGTTCTGGCTGGGCGAAAAACGTGGTCGAGCAATGCCGGAAGATGGGTTTTGACGGCCCGGTCTGGCCTGTTCACCCCACGCGGGATGAGATTGGGGGGGCACCCTGTTTCCGGTCGCTGGCCGATTTGCCCCACGCCCCGGATGCCACCTTCATCGGCGTGAACCGCCATGCCACGCTGGATGTGGTGGCGGAATTGGCAGCGATGGGGGCGGGCGGTGCGACCTGTTTCGCAAGCGGCTGGGAAGAGGCAGGGGAGGCCGATCTTCAGGCGCGGCTGGTTGCGGCGGCGGGGGACATGCCGATCCTCGGCCCCAATTGCTATGGCGTCATCAACTACCTCGACGGCGCGCTGCTCTGGCCGGATCAGCATGGCGGGGTGCGGGTAGAGCGGGGGGTGGCGCTGCTGTCGCAATCTTCCAACATCGTCATAAACCTGACCATGCAGGCGCGGGGTTTGCCGGTGGCCTATGTGGCCTGCCTGGGCAATGCGGCGCAGGTGGGGTTGGCGGAGCTGGCAGGTGCGCTGTTGGCGGATGAGCGGGTGACCGCGCTGGGCATGTATGTCGAAGGCATCGACGATGCCGCCGCCTTTGCCGATCTGGCCGAACGCGCGCGGGCGGCGGGCAAAGGAATCGTCTGCATCAAATCGGGCAAGACCGAACTGTCGCGCACGGCGGCAGCGTCCCATACTGCGTCGCTGGCCGGTGGCGGCGCCGCCTCTTCCGCCTTCTTGCGCGCCTGCGGCGTGGCAGAAGTGGCCACGCCTGCCGAACTGATCGAGACGTTGAAGATCTTTCACCATTGCGGCCCGCAGATTGGCCCGCGCCTGTGTTCGCTATCCTGTTCGGGGGGCGAAGCGGGGCTGGTGGCCGACCTTGCAGCACCCTTCGGCGTGGATTTTCCGCCGCCATCCGCCGCGCAACGGCAAAGGCTGGGCGATATCCTGGGCCCTATCGTCTTTATCTCCAACCCGTTGGATTACCACACCTTCATCTGGGGGGACGGGCCGCGGACGACGGATGTCTTCACCACGATGCTGGCGGGCTATGACGCCGGCATCTTCATCATCGACCCGCCGCGCCCGGACCGGTGTGATCCTTCCAGCTTCCAGCCCGCGCTGGATGCGGTGGTGGCTGCGGCGGCCACTACGGGCAAACCCGCCTTTGCCGTGGCGTCTTTGCCCGAAAACTTTGATGAGGCGCTGGCAATGCGGATGGCCGCGCCGAATGTCGTGCCGATGATGGGGCTGGAAACCGCCCTGGGCGCGATCAAGGCCGCCCAGACGGGGCCGAACCTGGGGGGGTGGCGGCCTTGGCCGGTGGTGGGTGAGCGGACACTTCGGATGCGGGATGAGGCGTCTTCCAAGGCGCTGATCGCCGGGGCTGGGGTGGTGGTGCCGCGTTCCGTGACCGCGGCGACCTTGCCGGAACTGGTGGCAAAGGCAGCAGGTCTGACTGCGCCACTGGCGCTGAAAGGGCTAGGTTTCGCGCACAAGACCGAAGCGGGGGCTGTCCGCCTTGGCCTTTCCGCGCTGGAGGGCCAAGCCGAGATGGCGGGGGCGCAAGGCTATCTGGCCGAAGAGATGGTCGCGGGCGTGGTGGCCGAACTTCTGGTCGGCCTGCGCCGCGATCCGGTTTATGGGGCGACAGTGACGCTGGGCTTTGGCGGTGTCACGGCAGAGGTTCTGGCCGATACGGTGACGCTGGTCTTGCCGGTGACACAGGATGAGGTGGCGGCGGCGCTGCGGCAGCTGCGGCTCTGGCCGCTGCTGGACGGCTATCGTGGGCGGGCCAAGGCCGATGTTGGAGCGGCGGTGCGGGCAGTGATGGCTTTGCAGGCGATGTTGCAGGCCACCCCATCGCTGGAGGAAATCGAGATCAACCCGCTGATGCTGACCGCCGAAGGTGCGGTCGCAGTGGACGCGGTCATATGGGAGGAAGCGGAATGAGCGGTATGCAGATGCGAACCGAAGGCCCGATCCGGACACGGCGCGAAGGTGCGGTTCTGGAGGTGACGCTGGACCGGCCCAAGGCCAATGCGATCGATCTGGCGACCAGCCGGATCATGGGCCTGACATTCCGCGAGTTTCGCGATGACGACAGCCTGCGCGTGGCTATCCTGCGGGCCGAGGGGGAAAAGTTCTTTTGCCCCGGATGGGACCTGAAGGCCGCCGCCGGGGGCGATGCGGTGGATGGTGATTACGGCGTGGGCGGCTTTGGGGGCCTTCAGGAACTGCCCAACCTGAACAAGCCGGTGATTGCGGCGGTGAACGGCATCTGCTGTGGCGGGGGGCTGGAATTGGCGCTCTCCTGCGACCTGATCCTTGCGTCAGGCAATGCGACCTTTGCGCTGCCAGAAATCCGGTCGGGCACGGTGGCGGATGCAGCGTCGATCAAGTTGCCAAAGCGCATCCCCTATCACGTGGCGATGGACCTGCTGCTGACCGGGCGCTGGTTCGATGCCGAAGAGGCGTTGCGCTGGGGCATCCTGAAGGAGATCACCACAGCCGAGGATCTGCTGCCCAAGGCATGGGACCTGGCGCGGCTGTTGGAAAGCGGGCCGCCCTTGGTTTACGCCGCAATCAAGGAAGTGGTGCGCGAGGCCGAGGCGCTGCGCTTTCAGGATGCGCTGAACCGTATCACCAAGCGGCAGATGCCTACAGTGGACAGGTTGTATTCCAGCGAAGATCAGTTGGAAGGCGCACGTGCCTTTGCCGAGAAACGCGATCCGGTCTGGAAGGGAAAGTAACACGGAAACGACAGTTTCCTGTCGCTGCTTGTCACGCTGCCCTATGGCGTGACGCTAGGCTCCGCCACCAGCAGAGGTGGGCCATGAGCGACGAGACGGACTACATCATCGTGGGGGCGGGATCGGCGGGCTGTGTGCTTGCCGATAGGCTGACCGCTAGCGGCAAGCACCGGGTGACGGTGCTGGAAGCGGGGGGCAGTGACCGGCGCTTCTTTGTCATGCTGCCCTTGGGCTATGGCAAGCTGTTCTACGATCCGGCGGTGAACTGGCTTTATAAGACGGAACCCGATCCGGGCCTTGCCGGACAGCGGGATCACTGGCCGCGGGGCAAAGTGCTGGGCGGGTCATCATCGATCAACGCGATGGTTTATATCCGGGGCCATCGGGCGGATTATGACGAATGGGCCGCGGCGGGCAATCCCGGTTGGGGTTGGGAGGATGTGCTGTCAGCCTATAAGGCGATGGAGGATACCGAGGCCGGGGGAGATGATTTTCGCGGCGCGGGCGGGCCGCTGTTCGTTTCGGCCAATCGCACGGGACTGCATCCGCTGGTGAAAGACTATGTCGCGGCCTGTGAAAGCGCGGGCCTGCCGCATAACCCGGATTTCAACGGCGCGCGGCAGGAAGGCACGGGCACCTATCAGATGACCATTCGAAAGGCCCGCCGCAATTCGGCAGCGCGCGCCTTTCTGCGGCCCGCGATGAGCCGCCCGAATTGCAGGGTGATTACCGGTGCCATGGTGACGCGGGTCGTGATCGAACAGGGCCGCGCCGTCGGGGTTGAGTATGTGCAGGGCGGGCAGACCCGCACCCTGCGTGCGAAGGCCGAGGTGATCCTGTCGGGGGGCGCGATCAACTCGCCGCAACTGCTGCAACTGTCGGGCATCGGGCCGGGGGCGTTGTTGCAGGGTCTTGGTATCCCGGTGCTGCGCGACAACCCGAATGTGGGCGATCATCTGAGCGACCATCAGGGCATCAACTACACCTGGCGGATGAAGGTGCCGACCTACAATGACGAGTTGCGTCCCTGGTGGGGCAAGCTGCTTGCGGGCATGAAATACGTTCTGGCGGGCGCAGGGCCGCTGTCGAAATCCATCAACCATGGGGGCGGGTTCTTTCGGACATCGCCCGATCTGGATCGGCCGAACATGCAGCTTTACATGCAGGCCTTTTCCACCCTGATCCCCCGGGATGGCGAACGCCCGATCCTGACGCCGGACCCGTTTCCGGGGATGTCGATCGGCCTGTCGAATTGCCGCCCGACGAGCCGGGGGCATATCCGCATCGGATCTTCCGATCCGATGCGGCACCCGGTGATCACGGCGAATGCCTTTTCAACCGACCATGACGTTCAGGAAATGCTGCTGGCGGTGAAGTATCTGCGGCATCTTGCAGCCCAGCCGCCGCTGGCGCGGCTGATTGCAGAAGAGTTGCGGCCGGGGCCAGAGGTGGCAACGGATGAGGCCCTGATCGACGATTTCCGAAAGCGTTCCGGCACGGTTTACCACCCATCCTGCACCTGCCGCATGGGGCCGGATGCGGCCAGCAGCGTGGTGGATGCACGACTGCGCGTGCATGGCGTGGCCGGGTTGCGCGTGATCGATGCATCCAGTTTCCCGAACCTGATCGCCGGGAACACCAACGCACCTGCGATGATGCTGGGCTGGAAGGGGGCCGATCTGGTGCTGGCCGACGCGCGGTGAGCCCAAACGGGGGTGCCGTCCTCGGGGGCATCGAGCCCCCTCGAACGGCGTTTCCACGGGCTGCGACCCCGTTTGAGACGGGCAGACGGGCGTTGGTTTGGACTGATGGGTGTGTTTGGGTATTTTTCCCAAGATGAAATACATGGATGGCTTCATCTTGGCACAAATACCCAAATTCCACTTCCATGCCGGGAACACCGGTCGAAGGTGTTATTCCCCGCGTGGGAAGCGTTTGTTTTCTTCCAGCACGTTCAGATCCATGTGGTTGCGCATGTAACGCTCGGACGCGGCACGGAGGGGTTGGTGATCCCAAGGGAAATAGGCCCCGTTGCGCAGCGCCTCATAGACCACCCAGCGGCGGGCCTGGCTTTCGCGGACGGCTGCGTCATAGGCGGCGAGGTTCCAGCGTGCCTCGGCCCTGGCGCGAAAGGCGGCGAGGGTGGCGGCATGGGCCGGGTCATCGGCAAGGTTGTGGCGTTCGGCGGGATCATCGGCGAGATTGAACAACAGGTCCGGATCGGCGCGGCAGAGAACATATTTCCAGTCCCCTTCGCGCAGGCAGACCATGGGCGACACGGTGCCTTCGGCTGCGTATTCCATGGCGACCGGCGCGGTTCGGTCTGTGCCCATCGCCAGCGGGACAAGGTTTTCGCCATCGGTCCACGGGCGAATTGCATCCATGTCGATCCCGGCCAATGCGCCAAGGGTGGGCGTCACGTCGATGGTCGATACAGGCGTATCGATCCGTTGCGGGGCAAGGCCGGGTGCGGCGATCATCAGCGGCACGCGGGCGGACGCTTCGAAGAAGTTCATCTTGAACCATAGGCCCCGCTCGCCGAGCATTTCGCCATGGTCTGACAGGAACAGGATGATCGCCTCTTGCCGTGTTGCCTCCAAGGTATCGAGGATTTCGCCGATCTTGCTGTCGACATAGGAGATGTTGGCGAAATAGCCCTGCCGCGCGCGGCGGATATGGGTGTCCGAGATATCGAAGGCGCGCCAATCGCAGGCATCCATCAGGCGCTGGGAATGGGGGTCCTGATCCGCATAGGCGATCGGCGCGGGGGGCGCGCATTCCGCTGCGCCTTCGTAGAGGTCCCAGAATTTGCGGCGGGCGACGAAGGGGTCATGCGGGTGCGTGAAGCTTACGGTCAGGCACCACGGCCGGGTGTCCTGACCGCGCGAGAGATCATAGAGTTTCTGCACCGCCTGAAAGGCGACGTCATCGTCATATTCCAGCTGGTTGGTGATTTCGGCGACGCCCGCCCCCGTGACGGAGCCAAGGTTGTGATACCACCAGTCGATCCGTTCGCCGGGCTTGCGGTAATCCGGCGTCCAGCCGAAATCGGCGGGATAGATGTCGGTGGTCAGGCGTTCCTCGAACCCGTGCAGCTGATCGGGGCCGACGAAATGCATCTTGCCCGACAATGCCGTCTGATAACCGGCGCGGCGCAGGTGATGGGCGTAGGTGGGAATGTCTGAGGCAAACTCTGCCGCATTGTCATAGACGCGCGTGCGGTTGGGCAGGGCGCCCGACATAAAGGCCGCACGGGCGGGGGCGCAGAGGGGCGAGGCGGTGTAGCTGTTGGCAAAACGGACTGACCGTTCGGCAAGGCGCTTCAGGTTCGGGGCGTGCAGGAAGGGCGCAGGGCCATCGGGAAACAGCGTCCCCGTCAGCTGGTCCACCATGAGGATCAGGATATTGGGGCGGGTGGTCATCGCGATCTCCGGCATTGGGTGCGACGACAGACTATTTCAGCCGTATCAGCCCAGATAGGGCCGAAACGCCCTGTCGCTGCCTTCAGCCGACATTCCCGGTGCGGAACAGGCGGACGGGGGATTTCGGGCCGCGTGCCAGAACGCCGCGCGCTTCCAGATCAAGCTGGACGCATTTCATCCACCATCCGGCCTTGGCCCCGCCGGGGAAGAGCGCCGCGTCCAGATGGGCGAGCAGGGCGGTCTGCGCCTCGGCTACGGTCATGCCGGGGGGTGCATCCGGCAGAACGGCCATGAGCGCATGTCGCATCGCGTCATACGTCGTGCGGTCCACGTGGGTCACGTGATTGGGCGAGGTGACGTTCCGGACTTCGATCCGGTCTGAGGGGGCCGGCATGGCGGATCCTTTCGGAGGGCGCTGGTGGGTGTGCAATGGGATTGCCCGAGGGCCAATATACACCCTTGCGGGCAAGCTGTGGCGGGGAATCTCTGCGCTGTGTCGCGTTCTGCCTGTCGATGGGCGGGAACGGGCGCGGCGGCACTGTCGGGCTGTCATCTGATGCCGGGGTCAGAGGGAGCGCGGCGCATGACCATTCGGACGGACTACCCCTGCCGGATCGTGGAGCATGAGGATATGGGCATCGTGATGCCCGATGGCTGCCGCCTGTCGGCGCGGGTCTGGTTGCCGGACGATGCCGGGGCGCATCCGGTGCCGGCCGTCCTGGAATACATCCCCTATCGCAAGCGCGACGGAACCCTGCCGCGCGATGAGATGATGCACGCCTATATGGCGGGGCATGGCTATGCCTGCGTGCGCGTGGACATGCGGGGGAATGGCGATTCCGAAGGGCTGATGTCCGATGAGTATACGCAACAGGAAATGGACGATGCGCTTGTCGTGATCGACTGGCTGTCACGCCAGCCGTGGTGCAATGGCGCGGTCGGCATGATGGGGAAAAGCTGGGGTGGGTTCAATTGCCTGCAGGCGGCGTTCAACCAGCCCCCGGCGCTGAAGGCGGTGGTGTCGGTCTGCGCCACGACAGACCGGTTTGCCGATGACATCCATTACAAAGGCGGTTGCCTGCTGGGCGAGAACTTTGGCTGGGGCGCGGTGATGCTGTCCTATTCCAGCCGCCCGCCGGACCCGGTCCTGCGCCCGGATTGGCGCGAGATGTGGCTGGAGCGGTTGGAGAATGAACCCTGGCTCGCGCCGCGCTGGGCTGCTTTGCAGGAGCGGGGGACCTTTTGGAAGCATGGGTCGGTGGGCGAGGACTATGCCCGGATGCAGACGCCGGTGCTGATCTGGGGCGGCTGGGCGGATAACTACATGAACACCGTGGCGCATCTGGCGGAGAATGTCCCCGCGCCTTGCAAAGGGATCGTGGGGCCTTGGGTGCATCAGTATCCGCATACGGCGGTGCCGGGGCCGCAGGTGGGGTTCTTGCAGATCGCGCTGCGCTGGTGGGACCGGTGGTTGAAAGGGATTGAAAACGGGGCCGAGGATGACCCGGCCTATCGCGTCTGGATGATGGACAGCGCCCCGCCGGATGCCAGCGCCCGCCACAGGCCGGGGCATTGGGTGGCCGAAACAGAGTGGCCATCCCCGCGAATTGCGCCGCAGGTGCTGAACCTGATGCCGGCGCGAGGGGGAGAGGCATCGCATGGGTGTTTGGGCCAAGGTGAGGGGGCAGCGTTCGCCACGATCATCGCCACGCCGCAGACTCTGGGGCTGCTGGCGGGTGAGTTCTTCCCCATGGGTCTGAACGCCGAGATGCCGGGAGACCAGTGCCGGGATGATGCGCTTTCGGTCTGTTTCGATGGTGATGTGCTGACTGAGAACCTGGACCTGATGGGTGCGGCGGAGGTGACGCTGCGCCTGTCGTCGGACAAGCCTTTGGGCTTTGTCGTGGTGCGGCTGTGCGATGTGGCGCCGGACGGGGCATCGGTGCGTATTGCGCATGGGATGCTGAACCTGTGCCACCGTGACAGCATGGAACATCCCCGCCCGATGGTGCCGGATGAGGAGGTGGAGGTGACGTTCCGGCTGGACCAGATGGCCTATCGGCTGGCCCCCGGTCACCGGCTGCGGCTGGCCTTGTCCAACAGCTATTGGCCCTTCGTCTGGCCATCACCCGAGGCGGGGGCGTTGACCCTTTCAGGCGGACAACTGCGCCTGCCGGTGCATGCGGGCAGCACGGCGGAATGGTCGCCGCCGCCTGCGGAACACGCGCCACCGTGGAAGCACCGGGTGCTGCGCGAAGGCAGGACGCGCCGCTATGTGGAGGAAGACCTGATCACGGGCACCCATGCGCTGGTGGTGGAGGACGACCTTGGGGAAGCAGAGAACCTGACCCACGGGTTGTGCAGCGGCGAGACGATGACCGAACGCTGGGAAATCCGGCCGGATGATCCGCAAACGGCGCGGGCAGTGCATGTGTGGGAGCAACGACTGTCGCGCGGAGATTGGTCGGTGCGCACGCGGGCCGAGGCTGAGATGACCGGAAACGCCACCGATTTTCGAATGATAGCGCGCCTTCAGGCCTGGGAAGGCGAGGTGCTGGTCTTTGAACGAAACTGGGATGACCGCGTATCACGGCGGTTTGTCTGAAAATCGTGACGCTGGAGTGGGAAAAAACCTTTGCCCGCGCCAAGATTCGCGGGTTACTGATTGGACAATCAAGAAAAACGGCCGGGGGGAAGAAAAGTTCCGTGCCGACAACAGGGAGACCGACAGAATGAACAATGAGTTCGACTACATGCTCAAGCGCGCGGCGCGTGGCCTGATGGGCCGCCGGGAATTCCTAGGCCGTGCCTCGGCCATGGGGATTTCGGCCGCGATGGCCAACACGCTGCTGGCTTCGGCCGCGCGGGCGCAGGAACCCGTGAAGGGCGGCGTGCTGCGGGCCGGAATGGCGGGCGGGGAATCCACCAACTCGCTCGATCCCGCGCTGGCTGCGTCAGAAGTTCCGTTCATGGTCAACATGACCTGGGGCGAGATGCTGGTCGACGTGAACGCCAAGGGCGAGATCGACTATCGCATTGCCGAAGAGATTTCGGCCAATGCCGATGCGACGGAATGGAAGTTCAAGATCCGCGCTGGGGTGGAATTCCACGATGGCAAGACCGTGACCGCCGACGATGTGGTGGCCACGCTGCGCCGCCATACGGATGAAAAATCGCAGTCGGGCGCGCTGGGCATCGTGCAGGGCATTTCCGACATGAAGGCCGAAGGTGACATGGTCACCCTGACGCTGGCCTCAGGCAATGCCGACTTGCCGTTCCTGATGGCGGACTATCACCTGGTGATCCAGCCGGGCGGCGGGGTCGACAATCCGACGGCGGCCATCGGTGCCGGCCCCTATAAGGTTGTCGCGAACGAGCCGGGCGTGCGCCATGTGTTCGAACGGCACGCCAATTACTTTGACAGCACGATGGCGCATGCCGATCAGGTCGAGATCCTTGTGATCAATGACAATACGGCCCGGACCGCTGCGTTGCAGGCAGGTCAGGTGCACATGATCAACCGGGTTGATCCCAAGATCGTGGAGCTTCTGAAGGGCGTTCCCGGCATTTCGATCGAGCATGTGGCCGGACGCGGGCATTATGTGTTCATCATGCATTGCGACAAGGCACCGTTCGACAACAAGGACCTGCGCAACGCGCTGAAGCTGGCCATCAACCGGCAGGAAATGGTGGACAAGATTCTGGGTGGCTATGGCACCAAGGGCAATGATTTCCCGATCAATGCGGCCTATCCGCTGTTCGACGATTCGATCCCGCAGCGGGAATATGACGCTGCCGCTGCCGCCGAGCTTTACAAGGCATCGGGCCATGATGGTTCGCCCATCATCCTGCGGACGGCACCGGGTGCATTCCCCGGCGCGGTGGAAGCGGCGCAGCTGTTCCAGCAATCGGCGGCTGCGGCGGGTATTCCGCTGGAGGTGAAGGTTGAGCCGGATGACGGCTACTGGTCCAACGTGTGGAACGTCGAACCCTTCTGCGCGAGCTATTGGGGCGGGCGTCCGGTGCAGGATCAGATGTATTCGACGGCCTATCTGTCGACCGCAGACTGGAACGACACCAAGTTCAAGAACGCCAAGTTCGACGAGCTGCTGGTCGCCGCGCGGGCGGAACTGGACTCGACCAAGCGCAAGGCGATGTACACCGAAATGGCGAACATCCTGCGCGATGATGGCGGCCTGATCTGCCCGATGTTCAATGACTTTGTCGAAGCGAAGCGGGCAGAAGTGGCCGGCTGGCTGCCCGATCCGAACGGCGAGTTGATGAACGGGCGGGCGCTGGCCAAGTGCTGGCTGACGGCTTGATCAGGCCATTGCAAGGTGCATCCTGTCCTTAAACTCGTGGCCCAGCGTGTAACGCTGGGCCTGCTGCTGCTTTTTGCAGTGTCACTGCTGATCTTCCTTGGCACCGAGGCGCTGCCGGGTGATGTGGCGCAGGCCATTCTTGGCCAATCCGCAACGCCGGAAGCCTTGGCCAACCTACGGGAATCGCTTGGCCTGAACCGGCCTGCCTATGTGCGCTATTTCGACTGGTTGGGGGGGATCCTGACCGGGGATTTCGGCGTTGCGCTGACGAATGGGCAGGACATCGGGCAGGCCATCGGGCAGCGGCTGGGAAACACGTTGTTCCTTGCGTCTTGTGCGGCGGTGATTTCGGTGCCGCTGGCGATTTTGCTGGGGTTGATCGCGGCGCGCTACAATGGGCGGTGGCCGGATAAGGTGATTTCCGGGATCACGCTGTCGACGATTTCGCTGCCCGAATTCGTGGCGGCCTATTTCGTGATCTTTCTGCTGACGCAGGTAATCCCGATCTTTCAGCCGGTGGCGATGGTGTTTCCCGGCATGTCTTTTCTGGACCGGTTGCAGGCCGTGGCCCTGCCGGTGATTGTGCTGGTTCTGGTGGTGCTGGCCCATATGATGCGGATGACGCGGGCGGCTATCCTGAACGTGATGCAATCGGCCTATATCGAAACGGCTGAATTGAAGGGCCTTTCGCCCATGCGGGTGATCTGGCAGCACGCTTTTCCCAATGCTATTGCGCCGATCATTTCGGTGGTCGTGTTGAATCTCGCCTATCTGGTGGTGGGTGTTGTCGTGGTCGAGGTGGTGTTCGGCTATAATGCGCTGGGCCAGTATCTGGTGGACCATGTGGCCAAGCGTGACCTGCCCGTGGTGCAGGCGGTGGGGTTGATTTTTGCTGCCGTCTATATCGGGCTGAACATTCTGGCCGACGTCATTTCCATCATCGCCAACCCGCGACTGAGGCACCCGAAATGAAGATGCCGCTTTCCGCCCTGATTGGCCTGATCCTGACCGGGGCCTTCCTGTTTTGCGCGGTCTTTGCGCAATGGATCGCGCCTTATCCGCTGGATGCCGTGATCGGCGGCGTCTGGGAGGGGCCGTCGGAACGGCACTGGCTGGGCACCGATACGATCGGCCGTGATATCCTAAGCCGGATGATACATGGCGGGCAGATCACCATTTTCGTGGCGCTGGCTTCATCCCTGTTGTCCTTTGGGTTGGGGTCTTTCCTTGGCTTTCTGGCCGCTGTGCGCGGGGGCTGGGTCGATCAGGGGTTAAGCCGTCTGGTCGATCTTATGATGGCCATTCCGTCGCTGATCGTGGCGCTGGTGGTGCTGTCGGTGCTGCCCATCAACCTGACGGTGCTTATCCTGATCATGGGGCTGTTGGACGCGACGCGGGTGTTCCGCCTGTCGCGCGCCGTGGCGATGGACATCGCGGTGATGGACTATGTCGAGGCGGCAAAGCTGCGCGGTGAGGGACAAAGCTGGATCATCTTCCGCGAGATATTGCCCAACGCCTTGTCGCCACTGGTGGCGGAATTCGGGCTGCGGTTCATCTTTGCCGTGCTGTTCATCTCTACCCTGTCTTTCCTTGGCCTTGGCATCCAGCCGCCGCTGGCGGATTGGGGTGGGATGGTGAAGGAAAACAAGGACGGGCTGATCTACGGCAAATCCGCCGCCCTTATGCCCGCGCTGGCCATCGCACTTTTGGCGATCTCGGTGAACCTTGTGGCGGATTGGATCCTGTCGCGCACCACAAGCCTGAAAGGGGGGCGCGGTGGCTGAATTGCTAGAGATACGGAACCTGCGGATCGAGGCGACGAGTTACCCGCCGGGTGAGCCGCCGCGTGATGTGGTGCTGGTGGATGACGTGTCTGTCAGCGTGGCCAAGGGCAAGGTGCTGGGGCTGATCGGGGAATCCGGGGCGGGCAAGTCGACCATCGGTCTGTCGGCCATGGCCTATGGCCGGGGCGGCGTGCGCCTGACGGGGGGCGAGATCCTGCTGAACGGGCGCAACATCCGGGGCATGAACCCCGCGGGTCTGCGCGCGCTGCGCGGGCGGGAAGTGACCTATGTCGCCCAATCGGCGGCGGCGGCGTTCAACCCGGCAAAGCGGTTGATGGAACAGGTGATTGAGACCACGTTGACCCATGGCCTGATGGGCCGGGCCGAGGTGGAAAAGCGCGCCGTCATGCTGTTTGCAAAGCTGGGCTTGCCGAACCCGGAGAGTTTCGGCAGCCGCTATCCGCATCAGGTATCGGGCGGGCAGTTGCAGCGGGCAATGACGGCAATGGCGCTGTGCCCGAAACCCGATCTGGTGATCTTTGACGAACCCACCACCGCGCTTGACGTGACAACGCAGATCGAGGTGCTGGCTGCAATCAAGGAGGCGATCCACGATACCGGGGTTGCCGCGCTGTATATCACGCATGATCTGGCCGTGGTGGCGCAAGTGGCCGACGATATTCTGGTCCTGCGGCAAGGCAAGAAGGTGGAGTACGGCCCGGTAAAGCAGATCATCACCGAACCGCATGAGGATTACACCCGCGCGCTGGTTTCCGTCCGCTCCATCGACCATGTGGAAAAGGCCGAGGCGCCGCCGATCCTTTCGGTGCAGAATGTGACCGCCCGTTATTCGGGGACGAATTTCGATGTGCTGAAGAATGTCACGGTCGATCTGCCTGCCGGACAGACACTGGCAGTGGTGGGCGAAAGCGGATCGGGCAAATCGACGCTGGCGCGGGCGATCACGGGCCTGCTGCCACCCAGCCAGGGGCGGATCACTTTTGCCGGGCGCACGCTGAGCGGCGGACTGAAGGACCGCAGCAAGGATGATCTGCGCGAGTTGCAGATGATCTATCAGATGGCCGATGTGGCCATGAACCCGCGCCAGACCGTGGGCACGATCATCGGGCGGCCGCTTGAGTTCTATTTCGGCATGACGGGCGAGGCCAAGCGCAAGCGGGTGCAGGATTTGCTTGACCAGATCGAGATGGGGAAAGGCTATATCGACCGCTACCCGGCAGAGCTTTCGGGTGGGCAGAAGCAGCGCGTCTGCATTGCGCGCGCGCTGGCGGCGCAGCCCAAGCTGATCATCTGCGATGAGGTGACTTCGGCGCTGGACCCTCTGGTGGCGGATGGCATTCTGAAGCTGTTGCTGAATTTGCAGGCCGAGGCGCATGTCGCCTATCTGTTCATCACCCATGATCTGGCCACGGTGAAGGCCATCGCCGACAAGATCGCCGTGATGTATCGGGGCCAAGTGGTGCGGTACGGATCAAAGACGGACGTGCTTACGCCGCCCTTTGATGATTACACCGACCTGTTGCTGTCGTCGGTTCCCGAGATGCGGTTGGGCTGGTTGGAAGCGGTGCTGGCCCATCGCAGGATGGAAAGCGCAGGCAACTGATGGCGCGCAAGCTGCTTTTGATCATCATTGATGGCGTGCCCTATCGCAACTGGCGGCGTCTGTTCGGCAATCTGGAAGGCTGGGTCCAATCCGGCGAGGCGCGGGTTTGGCGGATGCGGGCGGTGCTGCCTTCAACTTCGGCCTCGTGTTACGCGTCGATCCATACGGGGGTGCCGCCGCAGGTGCATGGGATTTGGGGCAATCAAGCGGTGCGCAAGATTGACCTGCCGGATGTGTTTTCCGAACTGGCCAAGGCGGGGCGGCGGACGGGGGCGGTGACGCATTCCTTCTGGTCAGAATTCTTTCAGCGCGCGCCTTTCGATACCGTGCGCGATATCGAATATGACGAAGAGGCGGGGCCGATCCATCACGGGCGGTTTCACACCATGGCGGGCTATGGCCATGACAACCAGATGACCCCGTCAGATCACGACCTTTTCGCCACCCTGACAAGGCTGTGTGAGGTGAAGGGGATCGACTACGGTATCTATCATTCCTGCACGCTGGACAGCATGGGACACCGCTATTTCCACGACTGTGCGCAGATGGACCATGCCTGCTATCTGCTGGATGAGCAGTTGGCCCCGTTCATCCATCGCTGGCGGAATGCCGGGTATGAGGTGATCGTCACGGCGGACCACGGGCAGGATGCGCGTGGCCATCATGGCGGGACGGGCGAATTGCAGCAGGACTTTGCCTTTTACTACTTTGGCGGTTCCGACATGCCGCCCCGCGATGTGGTGTTGGACCAGTTGGCGCTGGCGCCGTCCATCCTGACGCGGATGGGGGTGACCGTTCCGGCCACCATGAAAGCCGCACCTTTCATGGTGGGATAGCGCGGCTTAGGCCGCGTAATCGTCAGCCTCTGTATCAAGGATCGCGCGCAATTCGCGCAGGTGCACCTCGGCAAAGCGGGGATATGCCTCCCATTCCTGGGCGGTCTTTTCGGCGATGTCATCGGGCAGCACGCGCAGGGGACGGCCGGTTTGCAAGGCGCGGATATAGGTCTCGGCGGCGCGTTCAAAGTAGTAAAGGCGGTTGAACGCATCGGCCACGGTTTGCCCCACCACAAGGACACCGTGATTGCCCATGACCATGACGGTTGTCCTGGGATCGGCCAGCAGCGTGGCGCAGCGGGCGCCTTCTTCTTCGAACGCCATGCCGCCGTAGTGGTCATCCACCACCAGGCGGTTGTGGAACATGGCGCTGTTTTGGTCGATGGCGGGAAGGCGCGAATCCGCAAGGCTGGCCAGAACGGTGGCGTGGATGGAATGGACATGCATGACGCAGCGGGCATGGGGCAGGGCGCGATGGATGGACCCGTGCAGACCCCATGCGGTTGGGTCGGGGGCATCTGGGCGGGCCATGGTGGCGGGATCGTTGGCATCAATCTCGACCAGGCTGGAGGCGGTTATCCTGCTGAAATGACGGCCATTCGGGTTGATCAGGAAGCGTGTGCCTTCGGGGTTCACGGCAAGGGAGAAGTGGTTCGCCACCGCCTCATGCATGTTCAGGCGGGCGGTCCAGCGGAAGGCGGCGGCCATGTCGCAGCGTTCCTGCCAATGAGTCAGGTTTGGGATGGGGGCGTTCATGCGGGGGCCTCGGGTTAGGGCCATGTGCCGTGGGCCATGGCGGTGAGGGTGCGGGTGATGCGGGCAAAACTGGTGGCGGCGCGGGGCACTGTGGCGCGGGCGCGAAGGTAGCCGTGGACGAGGCCGGGCTCGGTGACGGCCCTTGCCGTTCCCCCGGCGGCGGTGATGCGGGCGGCGTAGGTGGTGGCGTCATCGGCCAGCGGATCGCATTCGGCGGCGATGGCGAGGGTGGGGGGCAGGTGGCTGAAGTCGTTGTCAGACAACGGCGCAAAGCTGGGGTCGGGTGCAGGTTCTGGGGCGGTGCCGTGGCGGATGGCGGCGTAGAACTGCACGTCATCGCGGCTGAGCATCGGGGCATTGGCATGGGTAAGGTAGGACCCTGCATCCATGTTTCCGCCGAGACCGGGGTAGATCAGAACCTGACCGCGAATACCAAAATTCCCTTTGCGGCCAATCGCATGGGCGGTGGCAGCCGCGAGGTTTCCACCGGCGCTGTCACCTGCCAGCAGGAGCGGCGCGGGCAACTCTGCTGCGATGGCGCGGGTGGCGGTGCAGGCATCATCGAAGGCGGTGGGGTGGGGGTGTTCGGGGCAAAGGCGGTAGTCGACAGAGACGACATGAAAGCCGGTTTCGGCGCGGATTTCGGCACAGACGTCATCATGGCTGTGCAGGCCACCCACAACGAAACCCCCGCCGTGGAAGTAGATGACGGTGCCACCGTGGCCGGGGTAGTGGCGGCAGGGGACGCCGCCGAAAGGGCGGTCCTGGGCCGTGACACCGGTCGGATAGCCGCGATGGAAGGCGCGGCACATGGCATCGTAGATCGCACGTTGCTGGGCGATGGTCAGACTAGCGGTATCGGGGGGATAGGCGGCTTCGGACCTGCGGATGAAGTCCCAGGTCGGTGCGTCAATGATCCGGGCGTAATCGGGCTGCGTCATGGGCGGAAGTTTGGGGCAGAGCGACGGCCTTGGCTAGGCGATTTCGACTGGCCGGCATGTCGCGTTCGGCGCAGGGCGCGACACTGCCTTCCCGAGAAAAGCGAAAGGGCGCAACGGTTTGCGTTGCGCCCTTGGCTGGATCGGATCTTTCGCTGTGGATCAGGACAGCGAGAGGTTGGTCGCCGATTCGCGACCGTCACGGCCGGCTTCGATATCGAAGGTCACAGCCTGGCCGTCTTTCAGGCCGCGCAGGCCTGCACGTTCCAGTGCGGTGATGTGAACGAACACGTCCTTCTTGCCGCCTTCCGGGGCGATGAAGCCGTAGCCTTTGGTTTCATTGAACCATTTCACGGTGCCCTTGGCCATCGTGAAGTCTCCTGTCAAGTCTGCCGCCCGCACTGTGCGGCGGCCTGGCCCCGTCAGCCTGGTCGATGCTGTGGCCGGAAAATCCGAAACAGAAGTCGAGTAGAGTTAACGTCGCAACGGGGATATGAGCACAAAAGGCCAGAAAATCAAGAAAATTGGGGTTAATTCGGCGGACCTGCGGGGGTGTGGATATTACGATTACACATTCACTATCTTGAATATTAAGCCTTCATGCTGTAGATGAGAGTCATCGCGGCCCGCTGGATGGGCTGCAAGATGGAGTAGACAACATGACCCTTGACCGTGCCGTGATGGCCTTTGCCGGTGTGATGGTGCTGGTGAGCGTGCTGCTGACCAGCTTTGTTTCGCCCTATTTTCTGTGGTTTACCGTGTTCATCGGGGTGAACCTGATCCAGTCGTCCTTTACCGGCTTTTGCCCGGCGGCGATGGTGATGAAGAAGCTGGGCCTGCGCCCGGGTACGGCGTTCTGAGCGGGAGACGAGTCCCGGAATGAGAGTCCGTATCACTCTCAATCCGGGAAACACGTCTGGGTTGCGGATGCAGCGCGCGGTGCAGATGGCTGTGCAGACAGGCGTATGCACGCAGCGGACGGGATGTTCAGACCTTGTCAATCTGAGATAACGCATTTTTCTGCGGCGATGCCTTGGGTCAGACGGTGGTTAAGATGCCCCGGATCGCCCTATCGTTCCGGCTATCGAAGGTCTGAGACCTTTGGCCAAAAAATCGCTGGACCTCTCTCCGGTCACAAGACAGCCAAAATTTTGCCACATTCACCACAGTGCCCGCACATCTGTGCAGACGAGTCGGAGAAGGTGAATGACAGCAAGATTGACGTTGTGGATGGCGTTTGCGCCAGTCGGACCTGCGGGGCGCATTCTGCCCCTGACGGAGGGCATGGCATGAGCAGCGCACACATCACCTTCATCGAACAGTATCGCACGTCCGAAAGCCTGCTGGAGCGCGCGCGGCGGCGGCGGGATGAGGCGCTGGGGCGCCGGATGGCCTGCATCATCCAGACGTCGAAAAACGGCGACGGGATTGTGGAACATGTGTTCAGCGGTGTGCCGCGACTGGGTGATCTGATCGCCCGGACGGGACCGGATGTCAGCATCGTGGGGGTCCGGATGGAACCTGCGGCGGGACGCAAGATCTGCGACGCGGCGGTTGCCGCGACGTAGCGCCCGGCTGCAGTGATCGGCCTGACCAGATCTGTGGCGCCGGGGGGGGCGCGCAGATCACCTGCGGGGGTACGAGGATGCCGGAAGCCGGTGTGGTGCGGGGGTGCCATGCGGCGGAAGGTGGTCAGCGTGCAGGGGTTGGGTCGATCCTGCGGTTTTCGGTGGGCTGAGGAGAAGGCGATCCGTGCGGCGGATCGCCTTTGTGCGTTTGAGCAGGTCCGGGGGGAGTTGATGTCATCGGGTGGGCTGCTACCTGAGCGGCGGGCGCGGTACCATCGCCGCGTCGCAGTATTCTGGATACCGTATGCCCCTGACCGCCGCCTTCGCCGTTCCCGGCGCGTTGACCACCCTGACGGGGGGGTATTTCTATGACCGGCGTTTGGTCGAAGGCCTGCGCGGGCTGGGCCATGATATCCGGCTGGTGACACTGCCCGACGGCTTTCCCGACCCGGGTGAGGCGGCGATGCGGGTGGCGCTGGCGCAGTTGCAGATGTTGCCTGCGGAGATGCCGGTGATCGTTGACGGGCTGGCCTTTGGCGCGCTGCCGACAGAGGGGGTGGCGCGGATGGCCGCGCCGATCATCGCGTTGGTGCATCACCCGCTGGCGCTGGAGACCGGGCTTGATGCGGCGGTGGCGGGGGCCTTGCGGGCGCGGGAGCGGGACAATCTGGGATATGCGCGGCATGTGTTGGTGCCCAGCCCGCACACCAAGGCGGTGCTGGTGGCCGAATATGGGGTGGCTGCTGACAAGATCACCGTTCTGGTGCCGGGGATCGACAGGGTGGCCGGAGCGGCGGTGGAGAAGGCCGATCCGCCGCTGATCCTGTCGGTCGGGATTTTGCATCCGCGCAAGGGGCATGATGTGCTGATCGCGGCGCTGGCGGCGATAGGAGATCTGGATTGGCAGGCGATCATCGTGGGCAATCCGTGGGATGCGGCGCATGTGGCCGATCTGGGCTGGCGGATTGCCGATGCGGGGATGGCGGGGCGTATCCGGCTGGCGGGCGCGGTGGAGATGGCCGAGCGGGACAGGCTTTATGGTGCGGCATCGGTGTTCGCGCTGGCGACGCGCTACGAGGGCTATGGCATCGTGTTCAACGAGGCCTTGGCGCAGGGGTTGCCGATTGTGACCTGCCGGACGGGAGCGGTGCCGGATACCGTGCCGCCGGATGCGGGGCTGCTGGTGGGGGTGGATGACGCGGCGGGTTTTGCCGGGGCCTTGCGGCGAGTGCTGGAGGACCGGGGGCTGCGCGCGGGGATGGCGGCAGGGGCGGCGCAGGCCGGGGCGGCGCTGCCCGGCTGGGACGATGTGGCGCGGCGGGCGGCGGCGGTTCTGGCGGGGGTGGCGGCATGAGCGGGTTGGTGGCGGAGCTGGCGCTGGCGGTGACTGCGGCGCAGGAGGCGGGTGAGATTCTGCTGGGCCATTACCAGGCGCGGGACCGGCTGACGGTGGCGTCAAAACGGGCGGGGGATTTCGTGTCCGAGGCGGATGTGGCGGCCGAGGCGCATCTGCGCGGGCGGCTGCTGGGGGCGTTTCCCGGTGATGGCTGGCTGGGTGAGGAAACGGCAGCGGCGGACGGCGGGCGGCGCTGGGTGGTTGATCCGCTGGACGGAACGACAAACTTTCTGCGCGGCATCGGGCATTGGTGCGTGTCGGTCGGGCTGGAGGTAGGGGGGCGCCCCGTGCTGGGCGTGGTGCATGACCCGCTGCGGGGCGAGACCTTTGCCGCCGCGCCGGGGGGCGGGGTGATGCTGAACGGGCGGGCGGTGGGCTTGGCCGGGACGGTGAATATGACGGGGGCGCTGTTCGGGACGGGGGTGCCGTTCGGCGGGATGGCACATATCGCGGATCATGCCGCCGATATCGCGCGGTTGATGCCGCATTGCGCAGGCGTGCGGCGGATGGGGGCGGCGGCGCTGGATCTGGCCTATGTGGCGGCGGGGCGGCTGGACGGGTTCTGGGAGCGACGGTTGCAGCGGTGGGACATCGCTGCGGGGCTGGCGCTGCTGGCAGAGGCTGGCGCGCGGTTGGAGGGGCTGGACGCGGGCGAGGACCCGTGGGCGACGGGAACGGTGGTGACGGCGGTGCCGGCGTTGTTTGACCGCTTTGCCGGGCTTTTGCGGGATGGATGATCCGCGCGAGGGGCGCGAGGTTCCGGCGGGACGGCTGCGGCGGATGATGGCGCTGGGCGGGCTGGCCACGGGCATCGGCGGGCGGGTGTTGGCCGAGGGGGCGATGCGGCTGGTGCAGGGGGAGCGGCCAAGGTTGCCGGACCTGCTGCTGACACCGGGCAATGCGCGGCGGGTGACGGATCAGCTGGCGCACATGCGCGGGGCGGCGATGAAGGTGGGGCAGCTGTTGTCGATGGATGCGGGGGAGATGCTGCCAGCGGAGTTGGCGGCGATCCTGGCGCGGTTGAGGGCGGATGCCGATCCGATGCCGCCCGCGCAGTTGCGGCGGGTGCTGGACGGGGCCTGGGGTGCGGGGTGGCTGTCGCGGTTCCGGCGGTTTGATGTGCGACCCATCGCGTCGGCCTCGATCGGGCAGGTGCATCGGGCGCAGACGAAGGACGGGCGCGATCTGGCGATCAAGGTGCAGTATCCGGGGATACGGGCGAGCATCGACAGCGACGTGGATAATGTGGCGGCGCTGATGCGGATGTCGGGGCTGGTGCCGGGGCGGCTGGACGTGAAGCCGCTGCTGGCCGAGGCGAAGCGGCAGTTGCATGAGGAGGCGGATTACTGTCGCGAGGCGGCGCAGATGCGGCGGTTCGGGGAATTGCTGGCGGGGCGGACGGGGTTTGTGGTGCCGGTGCCGCAGGAGGATCTGTCGGGCGGCGATGTGTTGGCGATGGATTATGTGGACAGCCTGCCCATCGAGGTGCTGGAGCAGGCGCCGCAAGAAGTTCGGGATGATGTGGCGGCGCGGCTGATCGGGTTGGTGCTGGAGGAGTTGTTCGACTTCAACCTGATGCAGACCGACCCGAATTTCGCGAATTTTCGCTGGCAGCCGGAGACGGGGCGGGTGGTGCTGCTGGATTTCGGCGCGGCGCGGAGCTTTCCCGATGGGTTGGCGGCGCGGTTCCGGGCGGTGGTGCGGGCCGGGATTGCGGGGGAGCCGGAGGCGATGCTGCGGGCGATGACGGCGATGGGGTATCTGCCCGAAGCCTTGGCCGAGGGGCATCGGCGGGCGGTGGTGGAATTGGCCGATCTGGCATTCGGGCCGCTGCGGGCGGGGGGAATTTACGATTTCGCGCGGCGTGACTTTGTGATGGAGTTGCGCGACCGGGGGATGGCGTTGGGGATGGACCGCGACCTGTGGCATGTGCCGCCGCCCGAGGTGCTGTTCCTGCATCGCAAGTTCGGGGGGCTGTATCTGCTGGTGGCGCGGCTGCGCGCGCGGGTCGATCTGGACCGGGTGATGGGGCGCTATTTCGCGGATTGAAGCCGGGCGTAGAGATCACCTGATTTTGCGCCGGGCGGCAGGGCGCGCAGCCATGCGATGGTATCGGTTGCCTTGCGCCAGTCTTGCCAGAGGAACCGCCCGCTTTCCCCGCGCACGGGATTGAAGCGGTAGGGGCCAAGGGTTTGCAGCCGTTCGATCACGCGGACTGTCTGATCGGGCAGATCGGGCAGGTATTCGACAGAGACGAGCGGCAGAGGGCGGCTGACACCAGAAAGGACGTCAAGTTCGAACCCTTCGACGTCGATTTTCACATAGGCGGGCAGGCCGTGGGTTTCTATCAGGCGGTCGAGCGTGGTGACGCGGACGCTTTGCTGCCGGTCCCATTTCACATGGGCAAAGCCGGGGGTGGCCCCGGCTGTGGCTGCGAAATCCGGGTGCAGCGATGAGACGGTGGGATGCAGCGAGGAAACGGCCATGGTGGCGGTGGTTTCCTGCGGGCCTGCGGCGGCCTCGATCAGGGTGATGTCTGGCGGCAAGGTGCGGCGCAGGAAGGTGGCGAAGGGTTCTTGCGGTTCAAGCGCTACAACACGCGCCCCGGCGGCGCGCATGGCGCGGGCGCGGGTGCCGACATGGGCGCCGACATCAAAGACCAGATCGCCGGGGGACAGCAGGCTTCGGTAGAAGCGACGCAGGGGAATGGTACGGGCAGGATTGTTGTAAATGATAAGGGATCGGGCCAGACCGAGCCAAATGCGGATACCCATAAACTCCCCCTGCCGTGACGCGCACACTGCCGCAGGTTGAGAGTAGGACGGGTGTGGCACTTTCGAGGCGGAAAGCTTTGACCCACGGAAACGTGATCTGATTATCGATTTTCTGTCATCGCCCTTGTCGCGTGAGTCGCAGGACTACGTAACGTGTGCCACTTTGCCCGGGATTGCCCATGACTGTTTCTAACCGCGCGCTGCGTGCGGACCCATTGATTGAAAACCAGTTTATGCCGACAAGCCGCGAACAGGTGATGCGGGCGCGCGGCGATCTGCGGCTGGGTTTGCCGGTGGTGGTGACAGGGCCCGGCGGGGCCTTGATGGTGCTGGCCGTTGAGGGGCTGTCGGAAGCGCGGTTTGCGGCGGCTGTGCAGGCGGGCGGGGCCGAGTTGGTGCTGACGGGCAGGCGGGCGGTGGCGCTGGGGCTGGATGGTGCCGCGCCGGTTGTCAGGCTGGAGGTGGGCGGCCACAGTTTCGCGCAGGTGCAGCGTCTGGCAGACCCGATACGAGACGGCGCGCTGCGGGGGCCGGTCGCGGTGCAGGTGCTGCCGGGCGGTGTGGTGCAAGAGGCGGGGATCGCGCTGGCCCGGGCGGCGCAATTGCTGCCTTCGGTGATGTCGGTGCCGCTGGCCGATGCCGGGCGGTTGGCGCAGGATCAGGGGCTGACGCTGGTTTCGGCCGGGGACGTGCTGACCGAGCTGGCGCGGATGGCGCCGCAGCATGAGATAAGCGCGGCGGCACTACCGATGGCGGTGTCTGAGGCGGGCCGGGTGCATGTGTTCCGCCCGGATGACGGCGGGGCAGAGCACTATGCCATCGAGGTGGGGGCTGTTGATCGGGTGGGGCCGGTTCTGGTGCGGCTGCATTCGGCCTGTTTCACGGGCGATGTGCTGGGCAGCCGGAAATGCGATTGCGGCCCGCAATTGCAGGCGGCGATGGCGGCGATGGCCGAGGTCGGGGGCGGGGTGCTGCTTTACCTGAACCAAGAGGGGCGCGGGATCGGGTTGGCCAACAAGATGCGCGCCTATGCCCTTCAGGAACGTGGGCTGGACACGGTGGAAGCGAACCATCACCTTGGGTTCGAGGATGACGAGCGGGATTTCCGCATTGGGGCGGCGCTGCTGGCGCGTTTGGGGATTTCCGAAGTGCGGCTGATGACCAACAATCCGGCCAAGGTGGCCATGCTGACGGCGCAGGGGGTGCGTGTGGCCGCGCGGGTGCCGCTGGCCGTGGGCCGGACGGCGCAGAACGCGCGATATCTGGCAGTCAAGGCACAGAAATCCGGGCATCTGCTGCCATGACGGCGCGGGCGCTGTGGTGCGTGGCCCCCGGGCAGGCCGAAATCCGCGATGCGGCGATGGGCGAGGGCGTGGCGGTGCGGGCGCTTTGGTCCGGCATCAGCCGAGGGACGGAGCGGCTGGTGTTTGGCGGTGGCGTGCCTGAGGCGGAATGGGCGCGGATGCGCGCGCCGTTTCAGGAAGGCGCGTTCCCGTTTCCGGTGAAATACGGCTACAGTATGGTGGGTGAGGCGACCGAGGGTGCGCTGGCGGGGCGGGCGGTGTTTGCGCTGTTTCCGCATCAGACGGCATTCCGCTTGGCCGAGGCGGCGCTGATCGCGGTGCCGGATGGCGTGCCTGCCGCGCGGGCGGTGCTGGCTGCCAATATGGAGACGGCGCTGAACATCCTGTGGGACAGCGGGGCCGGGGCCGGGGACAGGATCGCAGTGATCGGCGCGGGTGTCGTGGGGGCGCTGGTGGCCTATCTGTGCGTGCGGTTGCCGGGGGCCGAGGTTGTGCTGGTGGACAGCCAGCCGGAACGCGCGGCGCTGGCGGCGACGCTGGGCTGTGGGTTTGCTTTGCCCAAAGATGCGCCGGGGGAGTGCGATGTGGTGATCCATGCCAGTGCCTCGGCCGCCGGGTTGGCGACCGCGCTGGGCTGTGCGGGGGCTGAGGCCGTGGTGGTGGAGGCAAGCTGGCATGGCGCGGGGGAGACGCCCGTGCCGCTGGGCGGGGCGTTCCACAGCCGGCGGCTGAGGCTGGTCAGTTCGCAGGTGGGGCAGGTGCCGCCTGCGCGCGCGCCACGCTGGACCTATCGGCGGCGGCTGGAGAAGGCGCTGGACTTGCTGCGCGATCCGGTGCTGGAGGTGATGATTTCGGGGGAGAGCGGGTTTGACGACCTGCCCGACACCTATGGCGCGGTGCTGTCCGCGCCCGGCACGCTGTGCCATCGTATTCGCTATTGAACAAAGGAAAGACACATGTTCGCTGTTGAGGTCCGGGACCATATCATGATCGCGCATTCGCTGCCCTCGCCGGTGTTCGGCCCGGCGCAGGGGATGCATGGGGCGACGTTTACCGTGGATGCGGCGTTCTTTGCCGAGGATATCGACGATCACGGGTTGGTGGTGGATATCGGACTGGCGGTGGATGCGCTGGCGGCGGTGTTGCAACCGCTGCGCTATCGCAATCTGGACGAGGTGCCGGAGTTTGCGGGCAAGTTCACCACGACGGAGTTTTTGTGCGGCGTGATCCACAAGGCCATGGTGGCGCGGTTGCGGGCGGGTGAGTTGAAGGATGCGGGCCGTGTGAAGCGGCTGCGGATCACGCTTGGGGAAAGCCATATGGCGCGGGCCTGGTGTGAGGGTGAGGTCTGAGGGATGGGCTTTTCCGCCGACTGGCTGGCCTTGCGTGAACCTGCCGACCATGCGGCGCGGGATGGCGCGCTGTTGGCTGCGGCGGCGCAGGTGGCGGGGGCGGTGATCGTGGACCTCGGCTGTGGCACGGGATCGACGCGGCGGGCTTTTGGTGGGCTGGCCGAGGGTGCGCTGTGGCGGATGGTGGATGCGGATGCGGGGTTGCTGCATCTGGCGGGGGGGGAGGGGCATTGCCTTGACCTGAACGATGTGGAGGCTTTGCCTTTGGAAGGGGCAGGGTTGGTGACGGCTTCGGCGCTGTTTGATCTGGTGTCGGCAGAGTGGGTTGAGCGGTTCGTTGCGCGGGTGGCGGAGTTGCGGCTGCCCGTCTATGCGGCGCTGAATTACGATGGGGTGATGGTTTGGGAGCCTGCCTTGCCGGAAGACGCGGCGGTGACGGCGGCGTTCAACCGGCATCAGGGGGGCGACAAGGGGTTCGGCCCGGCGCTGGGGCCGAAGGCGGCGGATCATCTGGCGGCGCGGTTGCGGGCGGCGGGCTATGCGGTGCGCGAAGCCGACAGTCCTTGGCGGCTGGGGCCGGATCAGGCGGCGTTGCAGGGGGAATTGCTGCGCGGGATTGCGCAGGCGGCGGGCGAGGCAGGGTTTGCCGGAGCGGATGCGTGGCTGGCGGCGCGGCGGGCAAGGCTGGGGCAGGGGGAATGCCGGATCGGGCATCGCGATCTGCTGGCCCTGCCGCCTGCTTTGGCGGCGGGTGAGGGAGGCTGAGGATGCACACGGTTGAGGTCACGCCAAAGGTCTGGGAGCGGATCCTGTCGATCCGGGCGGGTAACGGTTGTGCCTGCTGCGGGCGGTGGACGCCGGGCGAGCGTGCGGCGCTGGACCTGTACGCGCCTCTGGCCCGGCGTGATCTGGGGCCGGTGACGGTAGCGCAGATCGGGCAATCGCTGGATGGGCGGGTGGCCACGGTGACGGGCGATGCGCGGGATGTTTCGGGGCCAGAGGGATTGGCGCATCTGCACCGGATGCGGGCGCTGGTGGATGGCGTGTTGATCGGAGTGCGGACCGCGATCCATGACCAGCCGCAACTGACCGTGCGGATGTGCAGCGGACCGAACCCGGCGCGGATCGTGGTAGACCCGCGCGGGCGTTTGCCGGATGACGTCGCACTGTTCCGTGCCGATGGCGCGCGGCGGATCGTGGTGCAAGGCGTGGCGCAGGCGCGGCCCGAGGGCGTGGAGGTGGTTACCCTGCCGTTGCATGACGGGTGGCTGGACCCCGCCGAGATATTGGCAGCCTTGCATGACCTTGGGCTGAACAGCGTCATGGTCGAAGGCGGCGGGATCACCATCGCGCGGTTTCTGGAGGCGGGATTGTTGAACCGGTTGCAGGTGGCGGTGTCGCCCTTGCTGATCGGGGGCGGGCCGCAGGGATTGACGCTGCAAAGCCCGGTGGCGCGGCTGTCGGATGCGATGCGGCCAGAGACGCGGGCCTATGGGCTTGGCCCCGAGGTGGTTTTTGATTGCGCATTAACGCCCAGTGCTGCGATGGCCTGGCAGCCGGTTCACGCGGCGCGGTTGGTGGCGGAGGGCACGCGCGCCCTGCGGGCGCGGTAGGGCGTGGGATGCTAACGGCGGACCGGCGGCCAGATGCGGGACCATGTGCCATCGCGCAGGATCAGCGCGTGGTGCAGGGCGGCGGCGATGTGCAGCGCCAGAAGCGCGGCGATGGCATAGGCGCCCAGTTCATGCACCGTCTTGGCCGTGGCGGCGAGGGTTTCGGATTTCGGCACGAGCGTGGGCAGGCCGAGCCTGTCCAGCGCCTCGATCGGAAAGCCGCCGGCGCGGACACGGATGTAGCCCGACAACGGCATGACCAGCATCAGCACATAAAGCAGGCCATGGCTGGCATGGGCGACGCGGCGCTGCCATGCGGGCAGGCGGTCGGACAAGGGCGGGGCCTTGTGGCGCAGTTTCACGACGATGCGCAGCACGACAAGGATGAGGACCACGACACCCATGTTTTTGTGCATGATGAACAGCGTGTTGCCGAGCGCGCGGGGCAGGCCCTCTTGCACCATCAGAAAGCCTGCGGCGATCATGGGAAGGATCATCAGCGCGATGATCCAGTGAAGGGCGCGTTGGCCGCTGCTGTATCCGGGAGACGGTGTCTGCATCTGAGCCTGCCTTTTGTGATCCCATGACAGTAGAGGTTGAGAAGATCAGATCAAGGGTTGGCTTGCCTGCCGGGTTCTGGCCTGCGGCGCTTCTGGCCCTGCTGGTCGCGTTGGTGCCGCTGGTGCTGCGGCCTGAGGGTGGTGTGAGAGCGGCTCTGATCGCGCTGGCGGGGACGGGGGCGGTTCTTGTGCTGATCCGGGGCAAGCTGGCGCTGCATTTCCCCCATGCGCGGTTTGGCCTGTGCAATGTGGTGACGCTGGCGCGTGCGGCGATGGTGGCGGCGCTGGCGGGGATGCTGTGGCAGGGGCCGCAGGGATGGGATGTGCTGGCACTGGCCAGCGTGGCGCTGGCGCTGGACGGGGTGGATGGTTGGCTGGCGCGGCGCAGCGGGCTGTTGTCAGATTTTGGCGCGCGGTTCGACATGGAGACGGATGCGGCGCTGGCGCTGGTGCTGGCGGCGCATGTCTGGCTGGGGGGCATGACGGGGGCGGAGGTGCTGCTGCTGGGGGCGATGCGATACGCCTTTGTGGCGGCCTTCTGGCCATTTCCGTGGCTGGCGGCGGCCCTGCCTGACAGGTTCGGGCGCAAGGTGGTGTGCGTGGTGCAGATCGCCGCGTTGATCCTGTTGCAGGTGCCGGGGCTGATGCCCGAGGTGGCGCAGGTGGTGGCATGGGGCGCGGTGGCGGCGCTGGTCTGGTCCTTCGGGCGGGATGTGCTGTGGCTGTGGAGGCATCGGGGATGAGTGGGGGGATGATCTGGCGCGCGGTGTTGGCTGCCGTGATCCTGCATCTGGTACTGATCCAGCCCAATCATCCCGGCGCGATGACATGGGGGGCCCTGCGGCTGTTTCCGCTGGAATTGCCGGTGTTGCTGCTGGGCTTGCCGTTGCTTGGGGACGGGCGCGCGGGGCGATGGTTGCGCGGGGTGCTGGCGGCGTTGCTGGTCCTGCTGGTGGTGCTGAAGGCAGCGGATTTTGCGATGTTCACGGCCTTTGGCCGGGGATTCAACCCGGTGGGCGATCTGCCGCTGGCGGTGGCGGGGTTCAACCTGTTGTCGGGTTCGGTGGGCGTGCTGGGCGCGGTGTTGGCCTATGGGGCGATTGCGGCAGTGTTGCTGGCGCTGGGCTGGGCGCTGTGGTGGGCGATGGGGGTTTGGGCGCGGTTGCCGCTTTTTGGCGCGCGGCCGTGGTTGCGGCGAGGCGCGGGGGTGGTGGCGCTGATCTGCGCGGTGGCCGGGGTTTGGGAAGCGGCGGCGATCATGAACCGCTGGAAGATGCCCTTCGACCCGCCCGGTGCGGCCTTTACATCTCGGGTAGCGGCAGAGCGGGTGCGGCTGGTGCTGCGCACGGTTGCGGATCTGCGGACCTTCCGGGTGGCGGCGGTGGCGGATCCGTTCCGGGGGCAGGACGGGCTTTTGGACCGGATCGACCGGGATGTGGTGGTGGTGTTCATCGAGAGCTATGGGCGGGCCAATGTGGAAGGGCCGCTTTATGCCGCGACAACGCGGGCGGTGCTGGCCGAGGCGGAACGGGCGCTGGGGGCGCAGGGGTTTGCGATGCGGTCGGGATACCTGACATCCTCTACCAAGGGGGGGCAGAGCTGGCTGGCCCATGCGACATTCGCCAACGGACTGCGGATCAATGATCAGGTGCGCTATCGCGCGCTGTTGGTGAGCGGGCGGGAAGGGTTGTTCCACATCGCGCGGCGGTCGGGGTTTGAGACGGCGGCGGTGATGCCGGCGATCACCATGGCCTGGCCGGAAGGACGGGGGATGGGGTTTGACCGCATCCTTGCGGCGGCGGATCTGGGCTATCGCGGGTTGCCGTTCAACTGGGTGACGATGCCGGATCAGTTCACGCTGGCGGCGTTTGACAGGCTGGTGCGGCAGGATGCGGCGCGTGCAGGGCGGCTGTTCGCGCAAGTGGTGCTGATTTCGTCGCACGCGCCCTGGGTGCCGGTGCCGCGCATGGTGGATTGGGATGCGGTGGGGGACGGCACGGTGTTCAACGCTATGGCGCAGGAAGGCGATCCGCCGAATGTGGTGTGGCGCGACCGGGACCGCGTGCGCGACCAGTATCGCCAGTCGGTCGGCTATGCGCTGGAGGCGGCGTTCGGCTGGGCCGCGCGAACGGCGGAGGAGATGCCGCTCATCGTGGTGCTGGGCGATCATCAGGCGGCGGGGTTCGTGGCCCAAGAGGACCGGCTGGATGTGCCGGTGCATGTGATCGGGCCGGCCGATCTGGTGGAGCGGGCGGGGGCTTGGGGCTTTGTGCCCGGGCTGACCCCGCCCGAGGCGCAGGAGGCGCTGCCGATGGAGGCGATGCGCGATCTGTTTGTCACCACCTTTTCCAGCGGGGTGGCGCCGTGAGGCCGGGGCTGCGGCAGGCCTTGCGGGCAGCAGCGGCGGTGGCCGTGATTGCGCTGGTTTGGCGGATGGTGGACGGGGCCGAGGTGGCGGCGCGGCTGCGCGCACTGCGGCCCGGTTGGGTGGCGGTGGCGATTGGCCTGCTGCTGGCGCAGACCGTGCTGTCGGCGCTGCGCTGGCGGCTGACGGCGGCGCAGCTTGGCCATCAGATGGGGCTGCGGCGCGCGGTGCGGGAGTATTTTCTGGCGCAGGTGGTGAACCTTGCCTTGCCCGGTGGGGTGCTGGGCGATGCGGGGCGGGCGGTGCGCGCGGGCGCGGTGGCGGGGTTGGAGCGGGCCGGGCAGGCGGTGGTGTTCGAGCGGCTGGCGGGACAAGCGGCGCTGGTTGCGGTGGTGCTGCTGGCTGCGCTTGTGGTGAGCCTTGCGCCGGGGGGGATCGTGTTGCCCGGCGCGATGCTGGCGGGGCTGGGCTTGGTGGCGGTGGGGCTTGGGGTCGCGGCAGGGTTGTTTGTGCTGGCGGGCGCGCGGTGGCCGCGATTGGCGGCATGGCGCGCGGCGGCGGCGCGGGCGGTGTTTGCGCACGGGGTCTGGCAGCAGCAAGTGGTGTTGAGCCTGGGGACGGTGGCGGCGAACCTGCTGGCCTTTGCGGCCTGTGCGGCGGCGGTGGGCGTCTGGCTGCCCTTGGGCGCGGTTCTGGTGATCCTGCCGCTGGTGCTATTCACCATGCTGGTGCCGTTGACCATCGGCGGCTGGGGCCTGCGCGAGGGGGCGGCAGTGGTGCTGTTTCCGCTGGCAGGTGCGACGGGGGCCGAGGGCTTTGCGGCCAGTGCGGCCTTTGGCGTGGTGTTCCTGCTGACATCCGTGCTGGGGATGGCGCTGTGGCTTTGGCCGGGGCGGGCAGAGCCGGGACGCCAGCAGGGTTAGCGTCAGCGGCGACGGACGGAATTGCCGCCGTCAATGATCTGATTGATCCGTTTCGCCACAGCTTTGTGCAACTCTTCGTCGCCGTCTCCGGGCGGGGCATCGGCGTGGGCGGCCGCGGCATCCTTGAGGATTCCGACAATTTCCCGCTCGGGCAGGATGTTGCGGTCGTTCAGGGCAAGCAGCAGCGATTCGACAATCGCAAGGGCGGCGTGCCCGGCGGAGTGCATGGAAGTGGACATCAGGTTTCGACTTTCACGGGGTTTCATGCCATAATTTGGCACCTAAGCAGCATCGTCGCAGGAAAGTGCCGCGTCGGGCTGATCTGTGTCAGCGTTCAACGTTCTCTTTTGCAGAATATGGCAGTGAAGCAGTGCCCCAAGAGCCCTGCTTCGGAAAGTGTGGCCATGAAAGAACCGACCGCCGTTCTGTCAGTGCAGGACAGCCCCTTTGCGCGAAAACTTTCGGCCTTCGTCCGGCTTTCGCAGGAAGAAATGGAGGCGATGTCGGACCTCTATCGCCGTCGCCGCCATTTCGCGGTGGGCAGCGACATGATCCATCAAGGGCAGAAAGATCAATGCGCCTATGTGCTCGCCTCGGGGTGGGCGTCGTCTTACAAGATTCTTCCTGACGGCTCGCGGCAGATCGTGGATTTCCAGATCCCGGGTGATTTTCTGGGATTGCGGTCGGTGTTGTTCCGCACTTCGGACCATAATGTGGAACCGCTGACCCCGATGCAGGCATCGGAGGTGCAGCAGAAGGACCTGCTGGATGTCTTTGGCCGCACGCCCCGGTTGGCCATGGCGGTCCTGTGGGCCGCGTCGCGGGATGAAGCCATGGTGGTGGAGCGTCTGGTCGATCTGGGGCGTCGTTCAGCATCGGTGCGGATGGCGCATTTTCTGCTGGAACTGGGGTCCCGGTTGCGGATGGTTGGGCTGGGGGATCGGACCGGCTATGCCTGCCCGTTGTCGCAATACCTGCTGGCGGATGCGTTGGGGCTGAGCGCGGTGCATGTGAATCGGGTGCTGCGCGAGTTGCGGGAAGAGGGATTGCTGACGTTTCAGCGTGGGCGGGTCACCTTTGACGATTATGACGCGCTGGTTGCCCATGCGGATTTTGACCGCGCCTATCTGGATCTGGACGGGCCGTTGCTGGGATAGAGGGGGCCGTCCGGAGCGCGGATCGCCCCGGGCGGGCCCGGTTCGCCGGGGCCGGGTCAGGCAAGCGCGTGACAGGCAGCGGAGAGCGACTTGAGGCAATCGGCATCGTTATGGGCCGAGAGAGATGCCTCTGCGGCCTGAAAATGGACCAGAGCTGCATCCTTTTTCGGACCTGCGG
This sequence comes from Fuscovulum sp., assembly GCA_035192965.1. Taxonomy (NCBI): domain Bacteria; kingdom Pseudomonadati; phylum Pseudomonadota; class Alphaproteobacteria; order Rhodobacterales; family Paracoccaceae; genus Fuscovulum; species Fuscovulum sp. Next base: position 1,014,281 of record CP136571.1, read on the forward strand.
GGGCTTTTTCCCAAGCAGCGCGCACGATGGACATCCGGTCGCGGGTTGAGGTGAAGTATTTCGTCGTCATGGTCGGTTCCTTGTGGGGCGCAGCTTTCTTTACAATGCCGAATACCCGACGAGGCCTGAAGGTGAGGCCTGAGGGCGGGACCGGGGACGTCGTTGGGTTTGCCGGGATTGGGGCTGTGCCGGATCAGCGAGGATTCGCGGATCGGGGGATGTGTATAGGCCATTCTGCAGACGGAGGAACTGATGCAGATTGGCATAGGCCCGATCCCGCCGGTGGGGCGGCGCGGGCCGTCATGGGGCGATGAGGGCCAGCGCCTTGCGGCAGGGGGATCGCGTCATGCCGGATCTTCCATTTTCGGTGCGTCGTTCGGGATCAGGGTTTCCGGCAGGCCCCGGTCGGCGAGCAAGGCGGCATCGAGATCCTTTTCGGTGATCGGGAGCAATTCGGTTTGCCCGGCCTGCACCCCGCGCCCCCGGACCCGCAGATAGGTGGCGACGCGGCGGAAGGCTTCAAACGTGAGGCCGTCGAGGCGTTCATCTTCGCGCAGGACATCGTAGCTGCCCGAGGGGAAATCCCTGTCATGGCCGGGAAGGCGGAAGCTGTTGCGGAAGGTGACGGTCGCTGTGGTGGATCGCATGGCTGTCGCGGACTCCGGCTGTTACCCGCAGGTCCGGTGCCATCTGGCAACGGTTGGGATGGGCGTGAGCCTATCACCGCGCCCGTTGGGGAAGGCTGATGCGGATCAGTGCGGGTGGGGGTGTCGGGGCGGGCTGCGTGGCGGGTGCGGAAGGCGGGGAACCGGAAGGCCCCTGTTTGCGTTTGTTCTGCGCAAGGGCCGTTTCGGCCCATGGCCACAGAAATATCGGAGACGCCCATGGCGCAATTCAACAAAATCACAGTTCTTGTCGGCCCGCTTGTCGGGCTTTTGCTGGCTGGTGCGGCCTTTGCTGCGCCGGACGACAAGGTGAAATCCGTCGATGTCGAGATGGACATCACAGCGCTGACCAATGCGGCGGCTGCCGTGCGTTTTGCCAATACGGCCGATGACCTGCAGGGCGCGATCCTGGCGCGGGTTGTGGACCGGACCGCGGAAGAAGGGATCGAGATCAAGATCGACCTGTCCGAAGTGGAGCTGAGCAATTCGTTCACCGATGCGGTGGGCGCCGCGGATACCCGTCTGGTCGGCGTGGTGAATGTGACCGACATGAACGACAACACCAACTTCAACACCTATGAGTTGACGGTGACTGTCGAGCAGGCGGCAACCTTCTTCCCGCAAGGGTTCGATCAGACCACCGTGACGGCCAGCAGCGACGAGTTCTATCAGGCGCTGATTGCCGCCTTTGCCGATGGCGTGGTGCGTCGCTTGGACGAATAAGCCACTTAACTGGCTATTTGGGGGGCGGGGCCGCGCAGGCCCCGCCCTTTTTCGTTTCCCAGTGCCGGTGCGGCGCGCGGCAGCCTGTCAGGACCGGCGCAGATACCAGGCCTGAAGCCAGCGCATGGGCGGGCCGGCAAGGCCGCCGACCAGATGCAGCGCCTTGATCGACGTACCCGGCAAGACGAGAAACCGGTTCGCTGCCATGCCGCGGATCAGCGCCGTGGCGACCTGATCCGCGCTCAGGACGCCGCCAAGGGCTGCCATCCGGCTGGTGACCGCCGGGCGCAGCGGGAGTTCCGCCGTGAGTTGCGGTGTATCTGTATCGGGAGGCATGCAGAGCGTGACGCCGATGCCGTTCGGCGCCAGTTCCACGCGCAAAACCTCGGCGAGGCCACGCAGGGCGAATTTTGAGGGGGCATAGGCGCTGTAGCCGTAAAGCCCGGACAGGCCCGCCGCGGAAGAGATCAGGCCGATGCGTCCTTTGGGCAGAAGATGCGGCAGGGTGGCGCGCAGGGCGTTCAGGCAGCCGAAGTAGTTGACGTTCATCACATCCAGATGCGCCTGTGGCGCGATGTCGGCAAAGCGGCCGGGCACGGTGATGCCGGCAGAGCAGACCAGCAGTCCCGGCGGACCCAGCGCATCGACGCAGCGCTGGATGGCGGCGGTCAGGCCGGCAGCATCGGTCACGTCGGCGGCTTCGACATGCACGGGCAGGCCGGGGCTTTGGGCGCGAATCCTCTGCGCAGCCTCGTGCAGCAGGGCGGGTTTGCGGGCTATCAGCGCGACGGGGTGGCCCCGTTCGGCCAGACGCAGCGCCGTGGCAAGGCCGATGCCGCTCGAGCCTCCGGTGATGATGGCCGGTCCTTGGGGCAGGGGCATGGAACCTTTTCTCGTGCAGGAAGGCCGGGCCAGAGGCGCGTCAGATGGGGCGGCCGAGAACCTGTAAATAAACGTCGCGCAGCCGGTCGCGATAGATTTCGGGCGCATAGCGCGCGGCCTGTTTCACGCCGGCCGCAGAGAGTTTCGCTCGCAGATCGGCGTTGCGGTCCAGTTCGATGATCGCGTCGGCGATGGCGCGGGGATCGTACGGGTCGATCAGCAGGGCGGCGTCGCCCGCCACTTCCGGCGTGGAGCTTTCGCGCGATGTGATGACAGGCGTTCCCAGCAGCATCGCTTCGAGGATGGGCAGGCCGAACCCTTCGTAGAGCGAGGGGAAGGTCACGGCCTTGGCCCCCCGGATCAGGCTGACGAGCAGGGGGAACGGGGCATAGTCAAAGCGGCGGATCCGGTCGCGGGTGATGGTCAGGCTGCCGATCTGTTCCAGAAAGCGGTTGGTCGTGTCGTTGATCAGGCGCAGTTCGTTTTCGGATTTCCAGGCCTGCGCGCCGACGATGACGAGCGGGGATTCGACCTTGGACGAAAGATAAGCCTCGATCAGGCGGCCGACGTTCTTTTTCGGTTCGAGAGAGCCGAAGAACAGGAAGTAGCCCTTGTAGGGCAGGCCGAAGGTGCCTTCGACCTCGCGCTGGACCACGTCGTCGGGGCGGTTGCGGAGCTTGGCCGGGATGTCGACGGATTGGTAGGTGTTGGTGACCTTGCTTTCGGGGCAACGCAGCAATTCGATGATGTCGTTGCGTGAGGTTTCGGACACCGTGATGATGTGGTCGGCGCGTTTGACGATGCGCCGCATCAGTTTGAGGTAGTGCTTTTTCGGGTCCAGCGTGGTGTAGGGCAGACGCAACGGGACCAGATCATGCAGGGTGTAGATGTTCTTTGCGCCCATCATCCGCAGCGGCAGCGGATAGGTCCAGTGCATGATTTCAGGGGGTTGGGCGAGACGCACTGGTTTGCGTTGTCCAGTGAGATAGAAATAGGCATCAGCGGCACCGAAAAGGTTGCTCGCATTCCAAAGCTGGTCTGCATAGGGCATCCGTGAGGAGAAGGTCTTGGAAATGACCTTGCCGGTGCGCGGGATTGCCTTTGGAGAGGACCACAGGAAGGTGCGGGCCATCTCTGTGGTCTGGTGAATGATGCGTTCCAGTTTTGACTTTTCGGTCACGGGATCGAAGAAGTCGATCTCTCGAAGCAAACCATCCCGCCCGCCATAAGACCGGCTGCCATAGAGCACATCGACGCCGAGGCCCATGTTGTGCAGTTCATAGGACAGGTTGCGCGCATAGGTGGAAACCCCGGTGCCTTTGTCGAGGGCGAGGTTCATCCCGTCGATCATGATCCTTGTTTGCATTCTGCCGTCTTTGCCTTTGATGGGGTTCCGCCCTGTGCGGGGCGCCTTGGGATCAGCGCCGCCAGAATTGCAGCAGATCGGTGATGGGTTTTGAATCCTGCAACACCTCGCGCAGATGCTCGGGGTTGCGTTTGGTGATCGGGATGGACTGGATCAGCGGGTGATCGAAGATCGTCTTGCCTACCGGGGCCTTGAGGGGCCAAAGGTCCAGCGGAAAGGCGTTGATCAAGGGGTCGGTGTCAAAGTCGATCGGCCGCCAGACATCATCGATCGTCCGCATCAGATGGGCCCAATCGGTGTGTTTCTTGCGGTCCTGCACATAGACCGGGAGCTTGTTGCGGCCCATCCCCCGGTACAGATCGATGATGCGCAGATCGACGCTGTCTTCGTCGAGAAGATCCAGTTCGGACAGACCGCTGACCTTGCCGCGCGGCGAGAAGTAGAGGCAGGGGATACCGTAGCTTTCGGCGAAGACCATGCCGTGCAGGCTGGTGGAGACGAGGCGTTCGCATTCCAGAATGTCGTTCAGGCGCGCGCGCAGGGCATCGGGGGTGACGTCGGTCACAGTGTTGATCAGGCGAACGGAGCTGCGTTCGCTTTCAGGGATGTGGTAGCGCAGGAAGGCATCCTTCACCTGCGCGTCCAGACTGCGATCTTTGAGATCGGCGAGATGGACGATCACGCCCAGTTTCCAGCGTTTCTTCAGTTTGGGCCGATAGAAACGGGGCAGGAGCCAGACCGGATCGCCATAGGCGGGCGTGCCGACGGCGTTTTCATCGCCAAGGATGCGGCGGGTGACCGGGCCGCGGGTGGCAGTGACGCGGAACTTGGCCACGCTGTTGGGGATGAAGGGTTCCTTGCCGGGCCCCTTATGCAGGGGGTTGCGGTATTTCGAGGTGCCGGTTCCCCAGAGCCATACCTCGCCCCCGGTGAAGCCATGCGCGATGGTTCCGACGGCGGCCATGCGGATCGCTGTGCTGTTCTGGGCCTTGTGGCTGCTGGGCAGGCCGGAGAGCAGGGTGACCATGACCGGGCTGAGCGCGTCGCCGAGGTTGGCGACACGATCACCCAGAACGAAAGACAGCGGGATGCTGCCGGTTTCTGCGACGGACTGTCTGAGAGAGGTTGTCACATTCTGTCCTTTCACCGCGCGATCAGAACCGGAAATCCGTTTCGGCTCGGGATGTGAGCCGCCATTGGCCCTTGGCATCCCGTGGAGCGAGGGGGAGGGGGAAGCTCTGGACCAGATCGGCGGCATCCAGTTCCAGCGGGGCCCAGTTTGCCATGACGAAATCGGCTGCCGCCTGCCAATCGGTGGGGTCCTGGCGATCCTGGGCGAAGGTGGGCAGATGGCTTGCCCCGGCGCCGAGATAGAAATCGCGCATCCGGTGATCAATCTTCACGCTGTCATCGGCAAGGTCCAGCCGGGTGCCGGTGCCAGGGCCTTCGGTGCTGAACCAGGCGCAGGGGATCCCATAGGTTTCGGCAATGACAAGGCCGTGCAGACTGGTGGACAGGATCATGCGGCAGGACGCGATTTCGGCGACCTTGGCCTTGAGCGCCTCAAGCGTAGGTTCGGTAAGGGTGTTGATGACCCGGATCGAGCCTGACAGCGTTTCGGGAATGTCATAGCGCCGGTAGGCGGCGCGAAGGGGCGCATCGGGGCGCAGCGCATCCAGTTCGGTGATGTGGACGATCACGCCGATATCGGTGGTCTTGGCCACATCCGCCATGGGCCAGATGCGGGGCAGAAGCCAGACCGGATCGCCATGGGCGCAGGGCCCGGACGTCAGGCCCGCCTCGCGCAATAGCCCGGCGCTGCGGGGGCCGCGGGTGGCATGGACGTGAAAGGCGGTGTCCGGTGGGGCGATGAAATGGCCCAGATCGGGTTGCACGGCGTTGCGGGTGGCGTCGAAGCCGGTGCCCCAGACATGCAGGGTGCCATTCTTTTGCGCGTGCCCGATGGTGCCGACGCCGACCAGTCGTTCGCAGGCTTTGTCGAAATGGGCGTGGCGGACGGGAACGCCGGCAAGGGCGGCCACCACGACGGCGCTGAGGGCATCGCCGAGATTGGCATAGGGTGTGCCTTGCGTGCTGGCCACCCAGGAGAGCGGAACACCGCCGTGATCGGCCACAAGGCGCGACAGCAGATCTTGTTTGTCCTGCGGGCCGAACCGGCGGGGCGCGGGTGCCTTGCGCGGGGGTGTCGCAACCGCATTGGCCCGCGCATCGGCCTGTCGCAGGGCCACGACATCATGCTGAAGGCACAGGTCGGTAAGGACCGGATGCTGCCAGATCGTCTGGCCCGGTGCTGGAACCACAGGGTTGAGCGGGAAGGGAAAGGCGTCGATCAGCGGCTGCGTATCGAGGGTGACGGGGCGCCAGTGGTGATCGACCGCGGCCATGACCGCGGGCCAATCCGTCAACGCGTCGCGCGGCTGCACATAGGTCATGACCGATGATTTGCCGAGGCCGCGATACAGATCGATGATGCGCAGATCGAGATCGCCCTGCGGATCGAGCGGTTTTTCCGCCGGACCGATCACGTCACCGTTTGGTGCGAAGTAAAGGCAAGGAATGCCGTAGGATTCGGCGATGACCATGCCGTGCAGGCTGGTGGACACGATGCGTTCGCAGGCGAGGATTTCGTCGATCTTGTCGCCGATGGCCTGCATCGAGATGGGCGCGCAGGTGGTGATCAGGTGAACGTCATCTGCAAGCTCTGCCGGGATGTCGAAGCGGCGGATATTGTCGCGCGGGATGGCAACGGGGCTGCGATCCTTGAGTTCCGACAGGTGGAGGATGGCGCCGATCTTCCATTTCTTTTCGACCTGCGGGCGATAGAACTGCGGCAGGATCCAAACCGGATCGCCGTACACCCCCGGTTTGTGGCCATCAGGACCGGCGAGAAGCTGTTCCGAGACGGGGCCGCGCGTGGCGGTGACAACGAACTTGGACTGGGGGGGGACGGTGAAGGGAACGCGCTCGTCCAGCGGGGCGGAGGGGTTCTTCCAGCTGGAGCAGCCGGTGCCCCAGAACCAGACCTCGCCCTCGGCGAAACCGTGGCCGATGGTGCCGACAGCCGCCATGCGGAGCGATCTGGATCGGGTGGGAACGCGGCGGATCTGGCGGCCGGACAGCAGGGCCACCATGACCGGACTGAGCGCATCGCCGAAATTCAGATAGTCCATGTCCGTGGACGATCCTGCCCAGGAAAGAGGCAGCGGTTCGTCTTCCGGAACCCGGGCGCACAGGTCTTTGTTCATACTGGTACCAACACGTCTTACTCACACACACACGCCACGAACTGCACGGCTGCGCGCAGAGGTAGGGGTTTTTCCTTGTCCTGTCCATCATCGTCAACGGCGGATTCAGAAAGGAAAATCTGCATACGTGGCGATTCTCGGCCCATCCGAGGCTGCGGCACTGCCTAGATGAAACGACCATAGACCCGAAGACTTGCCTCAGAACGGGCCCGGGGACGGGGGTATGTTGACGCTTAATCGTAACCGGCAGGAGAGTTCTTTAGGCGCTTTGCCTGTTTTTTGGGCGAAATTTTGCTTTAACCACCCTGCGGGCGGCCGGAGCGGAGTGCAACTTGCTTGTTCGCAAGGTAGACCTATGGTTTGTCTAGACGTGAATATGTCGTTCGTTGATACAGTCAGTCTGTGTGTGCGTAAGGGGTGAGAAGCGTGCAGCCGAAGGGCAAACGCTTCAGTTAAAAGGATAACCAGTGCCATGATCCGGGTTTGTGTCCCGCATCATTCGTGCGCCCGTTCGGCTTTTTGCTGTGTTGCGGCGCATCGATCATGCGAAAACGCGGTTCGTAGGCCTTGAGCTTGCAAACCCTCATTACCGGGCGGGCCTGTCGCCTTCCGGGGGCAAATGACCCAAAGGCATTTGCCGACTCGCTTTTTGCGGGCAGCGATCTGGTGACCGAAATTCCGCGGGAGCGGTGGTCGCGGTCGGCATTTCTGCATCCGCAGCCGGGAGTGCGCGGGAAATCCTATACGTTCGCAGCGGGTGTGCTGGACGACATCTGGTCTTTTGATGCGTCTGTCTTTGCGATTTCCACCCGCGAGGCATCGCAAATGGACCCGCAGCAGCGAGTCCTTTTGCAGGTTGTCTGGGAGGCGCTGGAGGATGCGGGCCTGCCGCCCGAACGGCTGGCGGGGCAGAACGTGGGGGTGTTCGTCGGGGCATCCACCATGGGTTATGGCGCGCGGCTTGCCCATGATCCATTGACGGCGGACGCCTATATGATGACGGGCAACACCTTGTCATTGGTGTCGAACCGGGTATCGCATGCGCTGGACCTGCGCGGCCCCAGCCTGACGGTGGATACGGCCTGTTCGTCATCGATCTTTGCACTGGCGTTGGCGCAGCAGGCCATGGACCGGGGCGAGATCGATACCGCGATTGTGGCAGGTGTGAATATCCTGCTGGACCCCAGCCATTTCGTAGGGTTCTCGGCTGCGCGGATGCTGTCGCCGACGGGGCGCTGTCGCCCGTTTTCGGCACAGGCCGATGGATATGTGCGGTCCGAGGGCGCGGTTGCGCTGGTGCTGGAACGCAAGCGGGCGGCTGACATCCTGCCCCGCGCTGCCTATGCCGCCATCCTTGGCGTGGCCACCAACAGCGACGGGCGGACTGTGAATGTCGCACTGCCGTCGATGGAAGGGCAGAGGGGGCTGATCGCGGGTCTTTATGATGCGGCAGGGGTCGATCCTGCCACGCTTGCCTTTGTCGAGGCGCATGGGACGGGAACGCAGGCCGGTGATCCGATCGAGGCGACGGCGCTGGGTCTTGCGCTGGGCCAACACCGCGACAGGGCGCTGCCGGTTGGTTCGGTGAAATCGAATATCGGCCATCTGGAACCTGCGTCGGGTGTGGCGGGGATGTTGAAGGCGCTGATCGCCTTTGAGCGCAGATGCTATCCCCGGACTTTGCATGCCGACGAGGTCAATCCCAATATCGATTGGGACGGGTTGAACCTGGCGCTGGTGCCGGAAAGCCTGCCCTTGAGCGGTGAAGGTGTTTTGCGCGCGGGGGTCAGTTCGTTCGGGTTTGGCGGGACGAATGCCCATGTGATCCTGGAGCAGGTGGAGGCGGTGGCTGCCCCGGTGGCGCCGGTGGCCGGTAAGGAGCCGCCGATCCTGCTGACATCGGCGGCGAGCGCCGAGTCCTTGGGCAAGCTGTTGGGGGCGTGGTCGGACCGGCTGGCGGCAAAGAGTGGGGCTGCGACGGAAATGGCGGCCTATACTGCGGCCGATCTGGCGCAGGAGGCCGCGCAGGCACGGGCGTTCCGGCCGACCCTGCCGCTGCGGGCGGCTGTGCTGTGCGATGATGCCGGACGGGCCGCGCGGGCCATGACCAAGGCTGCGGGCGGGCAGGCAAGCCCGCGGGTGATCACAGGCAGATCAATGCTGCGGGAGGCGCCGACGGCGTTCGTCTATTCCGGGAACGGGTCGCAATATGCGGGCATGGGACGGGCGGCATTGGCGACGGACAAGGCCTATGCCACCGCGATGCGGCGGATCGACCGGTTGTTCAAGGGATTGTCGGGTTGGTCCATCATCGAGGCGCTGAACAGCCCGACGCTGGAGCAGGACTTGCGGGATTGCGCCGTAGCGCAGCCCTTGTTGTTTGCGGATCAGATGGCCCTGACCAATGCCCTGGCGGCGCGGGGGTTTGTGCCTGCGGCGGTGATGGGCCATTCGGGGGGCGAAGTGGCGGCGGCCTGTGCCAGTGGCGCGCTGAGCCTGGAACAGGCGTTGCTGCTGATCCATCAACGGAGCCTGTCGCAAAAGCCGTTGCGTGGCCGGGGGGCCATGGCGGCGCTGAGCGTGTCGATGGAGGAGGCCGTTGAAAGCCTGGCCGCGTTCGGGGGCAGGATCGAGATTGCCACGGAGAACAGCCCCCGGCATGTGACGCTGGTTGGCACGCCCGAGGCGATTGATGCCTATGTGACCTTTGCGCGGCGCGAAAAGCGCTGGGCCTGCGTGAAGCTGCCGATCGACTATCCCTATCACGCCTCAGCGCAGGATGAGGTGTTGGAGACGCTGGCGCGGTCGCTTGACGGGCTGAAATGCCGTGCGGCGCGGATTCCGTTCTTTTCATCGGTTCTGGGACATGCCGTCAGGGGCGAGGAGCTTACGACCGATTACTGGTGCGCCAATGTGCGCCAGATGGTGCGGTTCCGCGATGCGATGAACAGCCTGAAGGATGCGGGTTTCGAGGCCTTTATGGAGGTGGGCCCTGCGCCGGTGCTGACCAGCTATATGACGGCCTGCCTTGGCAATGACGTGGCCGATGCGGCGATCCTGCACAGTTTCGAAAAGCAGGATACGCCGGACGTCAATCCGGTGCGGCGGACGCTGGCGCGGGCGATGGTCCATGGGGCGCGGATTGCGCCAGGGCCGTTGATGCCGGAACCCTTGCGGTTTGATCGTGATCTGCCGCGTTATCCCTGGACCAATGAAATCCACCGGACCGATGTGACCCCCGCGATTGATGCGCATTTCGGCAGTGGCGCGGATTACCACCGCCTGCTGGGCATACGGGATGTGGAGGATGGTACCTCGTGGCGGGTGGATATGGATCTTGGCACGTTGCCCGAGATGGCGGATCACCGGATTGGTGCCGATGTCCTGCTGCCGGCGATGGGATTTGCCGAAATGGCAACCCTTGCGGCGCAGCGGGGATTGAAGACCGACAGGATCGAGTTGCGCGATCTGGACATTGCCGCGCCGCTTGTCCTGACGATGGGCAATCTGGTGACGGTGCGGGTTTCGGCCCTGCTCGCGCAATCGGTGGTCAGCATCGAGAGCCGGGGGCGAGGTGCCGATGCCGTTTGGCGCGATCACATGCGCGCGCGGTTCTTTGCGGCGCAGCCGGTTGCAGATTTGCGCAGGTTCGAGGGCGGGCCATCGGAGCAAGGCGATCTGTCGGGTGAGGTTCTGTATGAGGCCGCGCGGGAGATCGGCCTGAATTACGGTCCGGGGTTCCGCCGGGTGCAGCATGTGCGCTGCCTGTCCGCCGACCGGGTGGAGGTTGTGCTGTCGCCAGGAGAGGCGTTCAACGCAAAGGAAGAAGGGTTCGCCCTTGATGTCATCGGCGCGGATGCGGTGTTCCACGGGATCATCGGGGCCATGATGCAATCGCCCCGATTTGGGGGGCAATGGGCCTATGTGCCGGTTCGGATCGGGCGGATGATCCTGACGCAGCCGGGCGTTCAGATTGCATCGGGTGACATCAGGATCCGCCGGGCGGGCCAACGGTCGCTGCTGGCGGATTTCACCTTTTTCGATGCGGAAGGTGATGAAATTGCCCGCATGGACGGCGTCCGGTTTCAGGTGGCCAGCCGGTTGCGTGGGCTGAACCTTGCGCAGCATGGGTTCCGCATGGAGACGGTTCCGATTTCCGAGCCGGTATCGACACCATCCTTGACCCTTGCCGAGGCGCAGGATCTGGCGCGCGCTGCAAGCCTGACGCCGGAGGATGACGCCTTTTTCTTTCTGGAAGGTGTCGCGCTGCAGGTTGCGCATGAAGGTGCTGTGGCGCTGTGCGATGCGGCGGGGCGCATCCGATTTGCAGACATGTCCGGGCCGGATGACACGGAACTGGTTCAGGGGGTGACCGGTGGTTTGGCCCCCACTGCCTATGCGGCGGCTGTCCTGGGCATTCTGGAGCGGGCAGAACTGGCCCAGCGGTCGGATGCCGGTTGGCAACTGACCATGGCAGAGGATGACATTCCCCCGGTCGATGCCTTGCTGCGGGTTCTGCTGGCCGACCGGCCCGACCTTGGCCCGGAGACGGCGCTGCTGGCACGTCTGTCGGAAACCTTGCCTGCGCTGCTGTGCGCCAGTCAGACCGATGCGGAAGCGACTTTTGGGCGCGGCGCGCTGCTGAACTTTTTCGAGGGGTCGATCTTTGTCGAGCGGCGGCAGTCCTTTCTGATTTCGCTCGTCCGGAAGCTTGCGGCGCGCTGGCCAGAGGGGCGTGGTTTCCGGATTGCCGAAGTCAGTGACGGGCGGGCGCAGCTGTTGCCGCGCCTGTTGACGCTGGACGAGGCGAAGGCCGCGGCGTTCTGGGAAGTGCAGGCGGATTGCTTTGGGGATGCGGCGGCGGGTCAGGCAATGCCGCCGGACCGGGTGGAGGTGGTGGGGGCTACGGTTGAAGCATTGGCCGAGGCGCCGCTGTTTCATGTGATCTTGCTGCCTGCAACGCTTGGCAAGGCGCGCAATCCGGATGAGCTGATGAAACGTCTGATCAGCCGGCTTGCCCCCGGCGGGCGGATCATCGCGCTGGAGCCGCGACCATCGGATTTCTGTGATCTTGTGCTGGGGCTGGACCGGGACTGGTTTGCCGATGTGCCGGGGCTTGAGACGCCGATTTCGCGCTTGATGGGGGCGGATGATCTGGTGCGGATCGTGCGCAAGGCAGGGTTGGAAACGGTGCAGGCGGCGGAACTGCCGGATGGAATGGGCGGGGCGACGCTGTTGGTTGCGGAGGTGGCGCAGACGAGCCGGCTTCCGGTTGGGTCTGCCCCGTTGCGCGCCGCGATCCGGGCGGTGGTGATGGATGAACCGGGCGATACGGCGGGCGAGCAATCGGCATCCGAATTGGCCCCCGCACCGGTGAAGGACCGGGTTGCCGGGTTGCGCCACATGCGGCCGGACGGGCAAGAGAACGTGGTGGTGCTGTGGTTCGATCCCGAACCTTCGGCACAGCCGGCAGACAGGATGGCGGCGCGTCTGTTGATCCTGCGCGATCTGCTGGAAAGCGCGAAGGGCAATCTGGCCCGCATGATCGCGATTGTTCCGGGCGGGTCCGGACAGGCGGTGGCGGGCCGCGCCTTGCCCGAACAGGTGGCGATCTGGGCGGCCTTGCGCAGCGCGCAGAATGAATATCCGCGGTTCAGGGTGTTCTGCATCGATCCTGTTCCTGAGCTGACCGGGCCAAATCTGGCCAATCGCGTGGCGGGCGTTGTGGCGCAGGGGCATGGCGAGACGGAACTTGTTCTGACGGCGGATGCGGCGCATGGCCTGCGGTTGATGCAGGGCCTGAAAGGGGCCATTGCGCCACCCGGCAGCGGGCACAGGGCGGTTTTGTCCGCGCCGGTCTGGAGCGGGATCGACGAGATTTCGTGGCAGTCCTGCCCGCGCCGCGCGCCGCAGGCGGGCGAGATCGAGGTCGAAGTAGCGGCGACCGGTTTGAACTATCGCGATGTGATGTGGTCGATGGGGCTGCTGCCGGAAGAGGCTTTGGAAAAGGGATTTGCGGGGCCGACCATCGGGATCGAATGTTCCGGCCGGGTTGTCGCCTTGGGGGAGGGCGTGACCGGCTTTGCCATTGGCGACAAGGTGGCGGTTTTCGGACCGAACAGCTTTGCGTCGCATGTCACGGTGGCGGCGGACCTTGCCGCGCCTTTGCCTGAGGGAATTGATCTAAGCGCGGCGGCGACATTGCCGGTGGCGTTCTTCACCGCGCATTATGCGCTGGTGCATCTGGCGCAGCTGTCAGCCGGTGAAACGGTTCTGATTCACAGCGGGGCGGGCGGCGTTGGATTGGCGGCGATCCAGATTGCGCTGGCGCAGGGCGCGAGGGTGATTGCCACCGCCGGGTCCGGTGTCAAACGGGGCGTGCTGTCGCGCATGGGGGTGCAGCATGTGCTGGATTCGCGCAGCCTCGCCTTTGCGGATGAGGTGATGCGCCTGACGGAAGGGCGCGGCGCGGATGTGGTGCTGAACTCTTTGGCCGGGAAGGCCATGGAGGCGAGCCTGTTCTGCACGGCGCCCTTTGGGCGTTTCATCGAACTGGGCAAGCAGGATTTCTATGCCAATACGGCGGTCGGCCTGCGCCCGATGAAGGAGAACATCGCTTATTTCGGCGTGGACGTGGATCAGCTGATCATGGGGCGCCCGGACCTGTTCCGCAGGCTGTTTGCCGAGATGATGCGCGGGTTTGCAAACGGCACGCTGCGGCCCCTGCCATTCCGTGCGTTCGATGGTGAGCAGGCGGTCGAGGCGTTCCGGCTGATGCAGAAATCGGGGCATCTGGGCAAGATCGTGGTGCGGCCACGGGCGCCGGCAGGGTTGCCGCAAAGCGCGGCGGTGGCGCGCTATGCGGCGGACCCGATGGGGGCGCATGTGATTGTCGGCGGGTTGGGCGGGCTGGGGATCGAGATTGCCCGGTGGCTTGTGCGGCGCGGGGCGCGGCATCTGGTTCTGCTGGGGCGGACGGCCAGCCCGACAGGTGAGGCTGCGGCCTGGATCGACCGGAGCAGGGCAGCCGGCGTGAGCGTTGAACTGATGGCCTGTGATGTTGCCGATGAGGCAGCGTTGGGCGCGGTTCTGGAAGACATCCGCACCCGGGCGCCGATTGCCGGGATCGTGCATTCGGCGATGCTGCTGCAAGACATGCCGATGAAGGATCTGACACCGGCGGTGCTGGAGCAGGGCCTTGCGGCCAAGGTCAGCGGCGGGGCCAATCTGGACCGGCTGACGCGGCAGGACGACCTTGGCTATTTCGTCCTGCTTTCGTCTATTTCGACGCTGATCGGGAACCATGGGCAATCGGCCTATGTCGCGGCCAATGCCTATCTGGAAGGGATCGCTCGGGCGCGGCGGGACGCGGGGCTGTGCGGGTTGGCGCTTGGCCTAGGGGCGATCAGCGATGCGGGGTATCTGACGCGGGACAGCGGCAAGGCGGCGCTGGTGAAGCGGATGTCGGGACATGTGCAGATGACGGCGCGCGATGTGACGGCGGCGCTGGACCGTCTGTTGCAGGAAGGGGCGACAAGCGAGGCGGTGGTGCATGTCACGCCGATGCGCTGGGGCGCGACGAGTGCGGCGCTGAAGACGATGACCGGGCCGAGTTTCCGGCTGTTGCGCAGTCTGGGGCGGCGTGAAGGGGAAAGCGCCGATACCGAAAACCTGCGCGACACGCTGCTGAGCCTGCCGCGCGCCAAGGCGGAAGAGCGGCTTTCGGCCTTTTTGCTGGGGCGCATCGCCCACATCCTGCATGTGTCGGAAAAGGCTGTCAGCATCCGGCGTCCGATCACGGAACTGGGGATGGATTCGCTGATGGGGGTGGAACTGGGGCTGACGCTTCAGGAAAGCCTGGGCAGTGACCTGCCGGTGACCGCCGTTTCCGATGGGCTGAGCATTGCGCAGATTTCGGACCGGATCGTGACGCATCTGCATGAGGCCAGTCGGACGGACCCCGCCCTGTCGGCAAACCAGTCCCTGATCCAGCAGCATATCAATTCGGACGTTGCGCAGCGACCGGCCCCGGCGGGTGGGCCAACGGCATCCATCGCGCCATTCAGGCGGGTGCCGCCCAAGACGGCAAAACAAGGGTTCCCGGCATGAATTCGCAAGATCATAGAATCAAGCTGATCGCCAAGGCGCGCTATGCCGCGGAGCGGCGCAGTTCAACGGCGAGTGCGCAGTCCGTGGCCTTTCACGCGACGCCGTTCGACCAGCTGGTCCAGTATCGCAATCTGGAAAAGATGCGTATGGCCAGCAGTATCATGGGCATCGAGAACCCGTTCTTTCGCAGCCATGCAGGCCGTGCATCGAACAAGACCGAGATCGCCGGGCGTGAAGTGATCAACTTCGCGTCCTATGATTACATCGGGCTGAACAGTGATCCGCGACCGGTGGCGCAGGCGCATGCCGCGCTGGACCGCTATGGGGTATCGCCGTCGGCAAGCCGGTTGGTGGCGGGCGAACGCCCCGTTCATGCCGCGTTGGAGGCAGCGTTGGCGCGCCATTATGGCACGGCGGCGGCCATCGTCTTTGTGAGTGGCCATGCCACCAATGTGGCCACGATCGGGGAGTTGATGGGTGAGGGGGATCTGATCCTTCACGATGCCTACATCCACAATTCGGTTCAGATCGGCGCGCGGCTGTCGGGCGCAGCGCGGCGCAGTTTCGCCCATAACGACATGTCCGCGCTGGAGGCCCTGCTGGAGGAGAACCGGTTTCGGGCGCGCAACGCCCTGATCGTGGTCGAAGGATTGTATTCCATGGACGGGGATACGCCGCCCTTGGCCGAACTGGTGGCGTTGAAGCGCAAGTATGGCTGCTGGCTAATGGTGGATGAGGCGCATTCCCTTGGCGTTGTCGGCGCGCGGGGGCGTGGGTCTTTTGAGGCGGCTGGTGTGAATCCGGATGACGTGGATATCTGGATGGGCACCTTGTCGAAGACGCTGGCCGCATCGGGGGGGTATGTCTGTGGAAACGCGGCGCTGATCGATATTCTTAAGTCGAACGCGTCGGGGTTTGTCTATTCGGTGGGGCTGGCCCCGGCCCTTGCCGCATCGGCCACCGAGGCGCTGGCCATTCTGAACGCAGAGCCGGAGCGGGTGAGCCGTTTGCAGGCCAATGCGAAACTGTTCCTGAAACTCGCGGCTGAGGCCGGGCTGGATACGGGGCTGGCCGAGCCCTATGCCGTGGTTCCCGTCATGGTGGGGGATTCCATGCTGGCGGCCAAACTGTCGGAGCGGATCCTTGCGCGGGGCGTGAATGCGCTGCCGATCATCTTTCCGGCAGTGCCGATGCAATCCGCGCGGCTCCGGTTTTTCATTTCATCGCTGCATGAGGAAAGCGATTTACGAACGGCTGTTCAGGTTGTGGCGGAAGAGTTGGAGCGGCTGTGTGAGGAAGAGTTTCACAACCGGTTGCCGGCGCATCTGTTGTCGATCTGATGCGAGCTTTGCCCGACAGATTTTCGCGTGGAGCGGGCGCGCTGACTGGCTGGACAGCGTCGCAGGTCACAGCCGTTTATTGCGGCGGTCCCTGCGCGGCAGTTTGGCCGGGCAAGGGTGAAGGGTTCGGTCTGTGACCTTTGTCGCCTATGATGTGACGCGGCTGTTTCTTGGCCCGATCAGCCGGACGCCGCGCGGGATT